>JBQTJG010000516.1:0-1666 GCA_052387355.1 Armatimonadota bacterium
CGACAGAATGTCGCCATGGCGTTATCCAGTGGAGATACGTCTCGTTTCAGTCCCCTATTCACAGGGTCATCGATTGCGACAACCTGTGCCGTCGTCATCTCTGCCGTGAGTTGCAGATGTTTCAGTCCCCTATTCACAGGGTCATCGATTGCGACTTCCGCGTGTTGGCCGTGAAGACGAAATCCCCGAGGGGTTTCAGTCCCCTATTCACAGGGTCATCGATTGCGACTCGGGCGGCAGTGGTTGATTGATCCGACCGCATTGCGTTTCAGTCCCCTATTCACAGGGTCATCGATTGCGACCGGCCGTAGCCGAGTCAGGCTCCCGAAGGCTGGAATCCCTCTGACAGGCGTATTCTGGCTGTTTCGGGCCATCTCCTCTCATCCCGCATGACAGCCCAAAAACTCGAAACCTCTCTCTCTGCATGCTTCTCAGGGGGTTTTGCGAACGAGTCTCTTAACGGGCGGTTTCAGGCAGCAACGTCACCAGGGCAGCCGCCCGCTCCTCGCCATGACACACCTTTAGATATGGACATGACCGATAACACTGTTGAGGTAGGCCAGGATCGATCTCGTCAAAGATCATCCGCATCCGCTCGTCTCGCGCCTCAACAAACCACTGGCGGAGTTCTTCGTCAATAAGGTGATAGTCCCTCTCCAAACTAAGCTGGTGACCAGCAAACCGCGCGTAGACTACACAGCCCAGATTCACGGGAAATTCGTAGATCGATTCGAGCACCAAAGCATACCCCGTGGTCGCCAGGCGATGGAAGTCCCTCTTCTCACCGAACTTAAGATCGAGAATCACAGTTTCAACCGAACGGAGAGCGTCGCACGAGAGCCGGCGGCTGAGCCCCAGCAGCGAGCCATCCAGCCGCTGCTCCACAGAAAACGGCAAAACCGTATGCGCCAGTCCATCGTCGTCGAGATAGGGCTGGGCGACGAGCGCGTCGTGTATGCGGGCCTGCAACTGCGCAAACATATACTCCCAGATCGACCGGGCCTGCGCGATCAACGTTGGTCCGACGTCCACGATGTCCAGCCTCGTCCGGATGAGACTCTCCAGATTTTGCACCCTAAGTTCTTCCACCGCCTGGCCCCAGTCCGCCACTCCGTGCACGTAGAGCAGTCGTCTGGCCGATTGAATGAATCTGGCCACCACTGCGTGGAGCGCCGCACCCTCCGTCATCGCGTCGTTTGGGCGCACGGAGACGCGCTGGACACGACGGAGGTATAGGTCCCGGTTGGTGGGACAATAGCGGTTGACCACCTCATAGTTCGCCAGAGTCAGGTCAAATGGCGGTTTCAGGGGTGGCTCGTACCAGTGCCAGCCGCGAAGATGTTCCTGGACGCGCATGGCGCGGGACTCGGGGAGCAGTTCCTTGATCAACCGTTTCCTGTCGGCGTCGGTCGGCCAGTACATCCGTGACTCACCAAATGTCGTTGCAAAACCGACGGTAGTCGCAATCGGTACACTTACCCAGGTTCGATGGCGGTGACGGCAGGCGCTCCGAAGCCAGCACGCGCCTCATTTCAGCCAACGTCCTGAGGACGTGGCGACGCATGTTGGGGGTGATGGCGTACTCGATGACCTCCTTGGCAGGAATGAGATGGATGTAGCCCCGACGCACAATGCAGTCAAAGTGTTCCTCGACAAGCAACGCGTA
>JBQTJG010000517.1:0-2940 GCA_052387355.1 Armatimonadota bacterium
GTTCATGTTCACCGACATCGTAAAGTCCACGAGCCTCGTCGAAGCCGTAGGCGACGTCGCCTGGTTGGACCTGATCCGGTGGCACGACCAGACGTTGCGGTCGCTCTTCGCGCGCCACGGCGGCGAGGAGATCGATCACGCCGGCGACGGATTCTTCATCGCGTTCAATGACGCCGCGGCGGCCGTCGAGTGCGCCGTGGCCATTCAGCGCACGCTGGCCGATCACCGCCGGGGGCACGGATTCTCCCCGCAGCTTCGGATTGGATTGCATACCGCTGCCGCCACGCGCGCAGGCCAGGGCTACAAAGGGAAGGGTGTCCATGAAGCGGCACGCATCGCTGCCCTCGCCGAGGGCGAGCAGATCGTGGCGAGCCATGAGACCGTGAACGGGGCGCCCACCCGATTCGGCGCGTCAGAGCCGCGCACGGTCAGCTTGAAGGGCTTCTCAGAACCTGTTCAGGTGGTCACCATCGACTGGAGGTAAGTGGCGATGACAGCCCAGCGGATCGATCAACTCATTCACGCCTACGTGGAGGGGCCCAGGCTCCTGGAGGCCGCCCTGGCAGGCATTCCGAAGGACGAACTTCACTTCAAGCCCAAGCCTGAGCACTGGAGCATCCACGAAAAACGTCGTCCACCTTACCGACACCGACCTGGTCGCCGCAGCGAGGATCCGTTAGCACCACGACACGTCCCATCACTGCTGGCTGCCACGACCTCACGATCCTCTGGAACGGCCACCTGGGGCGCCTATCGGCCGTAGGGGGGGTGTCTACTTTTGAGGCACCCCCATGTCTACTTTTGACGGTCACGTATCACTGTAACCCGAAAGGCAGGAAGCATGGGGCAGGACGACGAAAAACACCTAGACTGTCCAAGGATCTAAAATAGGGAGGTGGGTCGTAGATGAACAAACGGCGGTTTACTGTGTTCGCGACAGCGCTCGCGGTTCTCGTCGGGGTTGCCGTGTGGACTCAAGTCGCCATCGCTCCTGCGCCCGCGCAGGAGATGGCGAAGCCGAAGATCACGGGGAAGGTCACCGACAAGACTCTTAAAGAGTTTAGCGGCGCCGACTTCAACGTTCCTGGCATCAAGTCCGTCAAGTTCGCACGGCTCACATTGGGACCGAACGCGAAGGTCGAGCCCATGACTGCGGAAGGGTACGGCGACCTCTGCAACGCGACGAGGGGCACGCTTACCGTAAACCTGGATGGCGGCAAGAAGGTGACGTACAAGGCTGGCGACATCTTCATCGTACCGATGGGCATGAAGGCCCCGTCCGTCCAGGCTGGGGCGTCGGGGTACGACGAGACCTACTGGCGGATCACTCCTGCGAAATAGGACATCCTGAGGACTCAGTAGCGGGACCGGGGGAAGCCATCTCCGGTCCCGTCGTTCTTTACGCGTTCATACCTTCACGTGGTACGGCCCCGTCCTGGCGGACGCCAAGGATGCCGCCGATCACCATCGCGGCCCCACCGGCCGCGCTCAGAAAGATCCCCACATCGAAGTTCACACGGACCGTCCCGGGCAGGACCTGACCTGATCTGGCGAGGGATTGCTGCGTGCGCGCCAGATTCCGATTCACCTGCACCGCATACGCGATCGCCAGAGCCACCGTGGCGATCCCCAGCGCCATGATCGGTAGGTGCACCCACCGCGCCTTTCGAGCGTACCATCGCCACGCCAGCAGACCGAGCGCCACCAGGGGGATCAGCGGAAGCACCCGGCCGAAGGGGGTCTCGACGCCCCTGACAGGCACGGAGGTGAACAGGGCGAAGCTGACCACCCAGGGCACGTACGCCCCGATGAGGATCAACCCCGCGCCCGCACCCTCTACCAGTCCGGCGACCCCTCCGGCGGTTCTCGAAGAGTCCTGCGGTGTTCCCGCGCTCATGATCGCCCTCCGGTTACGGCACGGGAAACACCAGGAGGCCCCATGGTTCCTTGCCGGCGGGGACCTTCCTGACGACCTTGAGGGTCGCCGTATCGATGACTGCGACCGCGTTGGCGCTCATCGCCGTCACATAGGCGAACTTCCCGTCGGGCCGAAAGGCGACCACGGCAAGCCCCTGTGCGACTTTGATCCGGCTGACCTCCTTGAAGGTTCGTGTGTCAACGACCGAGATGAAGTTGTCGCTGAAATGGGAGATGTAGGCGAACTGAGAGTCAGGACTGAAGGCAAGCGTGACAGGCACCTTTCCCATGGCGGTCTTTGCGATCGGCTCCAGCGTCCTGGCGTCGAGCACCACCAGGGAATTCGCCATTCCATTCATCACCCACACGGTCTTGTTGTCGGGTGACACCCGGAGCATGTGCGGTTCCGTGTGCTTGCCCATGTCAAAGCGCTTGACGACGCGCAGGCTTTGCATCTCGATCATCGCCACCGTGTTCTGGTCACGCTCCGGGACATAGGCGAACCGACCGTCGGCGATGCGATCGAGGTCACAGGGGAACAGGCCCGTCGGAATCTGACGCACCACCTTCGAGGATTTGGTATCGATGACCGCGAGCCGGTTGTCCCCCGCGACGTCGGCCAGGGCCAGGCGGCGGTCGGGGGTCAGGACGACGCTGAACCCTGGGCCCGTGCCCAGCCGGATCCGCCTGACCACCTTCATCGCGGCTGGGTCGATCGCCAGCGCGTCCACCTTGCCATCGTCCCGATCCTCGTAGGTCCAGACCAGGCGCCCGTCATAGAAGTCCTGCTCATTGGAGAGCCACCGCACCGCCGCGCCGAGTGTCTTCGTCCCCACTTTGGCGTTGGTCTCCATATCGATGACTGAGACGTCTTTCGTGCCCACGTTGAACGCGTAAAGGAGACTCGTGCGCGCCGCGCTTCTGGCGCTCGTGCTCAGAACGAGGGCTAGGACCGCGGTTACCAATATTGTGACCCAGCGGCTCATTTCGCTACCCATCCTTTCTGGTCAGGATGATACGCCA
>JBQTJG010000518.1:0-3883 GCA_052387355.1 Armatimonadota bacterium
GTAGCGGCCGGCGCGTCGCCGCGATTCGATGAGGTGCAGGCCGAAGTCAGCATGGCGAATGCCCGGCAGGGGCTGATCCGATCCCGCAACAGTACGGCGCTCGCCGAGCAGGCTCTCAACGCGCTGACGGCCCTGCCGCTGGACACCGTGCTGGCGCCCCGCGAGACGATGACCGTTGTGCCGATCCGCAGCGAGGTCGCGGCGTTGATCCGCCGGGCGCTGGAGAGCCGGCCTGAACTGGCCGAGCAGCGGGCGCGCATTGCCGCGGCTCAGGCAGCCGTCGAGATCACCCGTGCAGGCATCCGCCCCCTGGTGGTCCTGTCGGCCGGACCGTCGTTGGGGAACGTCGCCGGCACGGGAGGGTCGCCGGTCGCGGGCGCGTCGTGGGGCGTCACGTTGTCCGCCACGCTGACCCTGTTCGATGGGAACCTGACGGCCGAGCGCATCCGTGAAGGAGAGGCCAGGGTCGGCCAACTGCGCGCCGCCGAGGCGCAGTTGAGGCAGGCCATCGAGCTCGATGTGCGTCGGGCGGCGATCAACTACGCCTCAGCCGTCGAGGAGCTCGCGGCGGCCGACAAGGCGGTGGAACAGGCGCGAGAGGGGCTGCGGATCGCCAACGTCCGCTTCATCGCCGGGGTGTCGACGAACCTGGAGGTCACGATTGCACAGACCTCGCTGTCCCAGGCCGAGGCGAATCGGATTCTGGCGCTGTTCAACATTAATCTGGCGCGGGCGCAGCTCGAGCGCGCGGTCGGCGGCGTGGTGGAGTAGCGTCAGCGAAGGACCTGATTCCGAACATCAGGTGAGGAGATGCAGAGGCTGGTCCCGTCCCCCCAGACCGTGCACTGGGGGTATTTTGACGCCTCACTGGCGCCCATCGCACACGTTCAAGACGGAGAGACCTTTCGCCTACGCAGTGTGTCTGGATACCCCGATGACCCGGTGCCATCGGGATGGATCCCACCGGAGATTCCAGCGATCTTCGCAGAAGTCAAGGAGCGGGGGCCCGGTCCGCACATCCTGACCGGGCCGATCTTCGTCGAGCATGCCCGGGCGGGCAACGTGCTGCAGGTGGACATCGTTTCGATCTCACTCGGCGCCTCCTACGGGTTCAACCTCATGCGCCCTCTGCGTGGCCTCTTTCCCGACGCCGTCTCGAGCGCCGACAAATCCATCATCCCTCTCGATGTGGAGAACGACCGCGCGGAGGTTCTGCCGGGAGTCTGGATACCCACCCGTCCTTTCTTTGGCATCCTCGGTGTGGCGCCGCCACAGGGTTGGGGTCGGATCGACAGCAGCGCGCCGAGACGTCACGGCGGCAATCTCGACAACAAGGAACTGATAGCCGGGACCACGCTGTTCCTCCCCATCTGGGTGGAAGGGGCGCTCTTCAGTGCCGGGGATGGACACGCGGCTCAAGGCGATGGTGAGGTTGACGTCACGGCGATTGAGACGTGCCTTGAGGCCGAGTTCCGCTTGAGAGTTCTCGACCAGTTCGAGACGGCGTTGCCCATCGCGCTGACTCCGAGGCATCTGATCACGATGGGTTTCCATGAAGACCTGGATCAGGCGGCGGAAATGGCGGTCGCGTCGTTCATACAGTTCATGGAGCGGTACTGCCACACGACCTGGCGTGATGCGTACCGCCTCGCCAGCATTGCGGGCGATCTCCGGGTCACACAGGTCGTCAACGGTATCAAGGGCATTCACCTCATGCTTGAACGCACGATTCTGGACCAGATCGGTTATCAGGCGCCCTGGTTCTAAGATGTCCGCGGTGGGACCAGTTGCAGGACTCACCCACACCGCGGCGTATCTAGTTCTGCGCGCTCGTCACCGTTCGCGTCCCTTGAATGAGAGAGGGGGCCCCGAGAGTGCGTTTTCGACGACAAGTCACCGGATTCCAGTATGGAAAGAGCAGCTACCCCGCGTATGATTCCGGAGATCTCGGTCTTCGCGAATACTGGTATCCCGCCGTCTTCTCCCGCGCACTCCGCACCAGCCCGGTTGCCCTGACCATGCTGGGCGACGAACTCTGCCTGGTACGCGACGTGGACGGCAAGGCCCACTGCGTGGCGGACCGCTGTGTGCACCGCGGCATTCCCCTGTCGGAAGGTCGACAGGAGTTTCCCGGTACCATCACCTGCCCCTACCATGGATGGACGTACCGGCTTTCGTCGGGGGAAGTCGTCGCGGCATTGACGGACGGGCCCGATTCGCCGATCTGTGGGAAACAACGCGTCCGAACGTACCCTGTGGAGGAACGCGCCGGGCTCGTCTGGGTATATATTGGAGATGCGCTCCCGCCGCCCGTTGAGCAGGACATCCCTGGGGAGTTGCTCAGGGAGAACACCGTGGCGTTAGGCCGCATCACGGTGCGGGACGGGGACTGGCGGCACGCCGCCGAGAACGGCTTTGACGAAGGCCACGCCAAATACCTGCACAGAGACTCCCTGTTCCTGTTCTTCCGTCGGGTCCCCGCCTGGAGTCGCACCCGGGTCGTGACGGACGAGGACGGGCAGTGGATCAGCCGTGTGCAGGACCATGTCGCATTCGAAACAGACTACCCGGGTCTGGGACGATGGCCGCGGTTCCGCTTCTGGCATCGAAGAGGAGGCGGCCCCCGCACGTCGATCAAACTGCCGTGCACCCTCCGTGTGCAGTACCCGGACTGGGTGGATTTCGAGTGGTACGTTCCGGCGGAACTGGGCCGGCACCGCTACGTCCAGCTCGCCGCGGTGAGTGCGAAGGGCATTGGGGCGTTGCTGTTCCGGCTGAAATACTGGTCGTACCTCCGCCCCATCTTTCACGGGCAGTTCAACGATCAAGATACATGGATGGTCCGGCTCATGCGCACGCCTCCAGAGCGTCTGTATCGTCCGGACGTCTCCATCATTGCGTGGCGGAAGCTCGCCGAACTCTCCAGGGGGACGCGCCTGGGCAGCTTCCACCTGACCGACAGCGCCGCACGAGAGACAACAGAGCACGATGTGCCCGAGAGCACCCCAGTCTAGAGGGTGAATGGTGTCGGAGTCTCTGGCAGTCGCAGCACAGGCAGGGCAGTTCATCCAGGCAGGCGGTGTCCGGCTGCACTACCACGAAGTGGGGGCTGGGTACCCGCTTATCTGCCTCCATGGCGCGGGCCCGGGCGCGGGCGCCTGGAGCAACTTCACGCACAACGTCGCCGCGTTCTCCCAACGATACCGCACGTTTCTGGTCGATATGCCTCAGTACGGCCGGTCCGAGAAGGTCGTGATCCAGGGCGGCCGCCTCACGTTCACGGCGCGCATCCTCGATGCGTTCATGGAGCAGCTAGGTCTGGAGAAGGCGCACTTCGTCGGCAACTCGATGGGCGGTCAGGTCTGCATGAAGATGGCCGTCGAGACGCCACATCGTATCGACCGCATGGTCGTGATCGGCGCCTCGCCCCTTTCCTTCAGCGTGTTCGCGCCCATGCCGGTGGAAGGCGTGCGCCTGATTCGAGATTACTACCACGGCAGGGAGGGACCCACGCGCGCCAAGATGCGGTGGATGCTCGAGACGCTCGTTCACGATCCTTCCCGGATCACGGATGAGGTGGTCGAGGAACGCTATGCCGCCAGCATCGATCCCGAGTCCGTGGCGCTGTTCACGAAGGCGCCGCCGCAGAACGAGGATCTCTTCGCCGATCTTGGCCGCATCGCCGCGCCCACGCTCATCGTCTGGGGGCAGGACGACCGCTTCGGCGCTCTCGACGTGGGGTTGATCCTCCTCAAGCGGCTGCCACACGCGCGCATGCACATCTTTCAGAGGTGCGGCCACTGGGCGCACATCGAGTACGCCAAGGAGTTCAATCATCTCGTGCTCGACTTCCTATCCAGGGAGGGATCGTGATGGCGCAGTA
>JBQTJG010000519.1:0-23685 GCA_052387355.1 Armatimonadota bacterium
GGCGCTCGAAGAGATGCTTGCGACGATCCCCAAGCACAAGGGGACCGAGAAGATGCAGGCGAATCTCAAGAGCCGCATCGCCAAACTGCGCGCCGAGACCCAGCGTAAGAAAAGCACAGCGCGGGCCCGCCCCTTCTACCATGTCGAGCGTGAGGGCGCGGGGCAGATCGTGCTGGTCGGCGCCCCGAACTCAGGCAAGTCATCGGTCCTGGCCGCTCTCACCAACGCTGCTCCTGGGATCGCCAGCTACCCCTTCACGACCCGGGTGCCCCTGACCGGCATGGCGGCCTTCGAAGACGTCCAGATTCAACTTGTCGACCTGCCGCCGATCAGCGAAGAATCGGCCGAAGGATGGCTCTTTGGGATCATCCGGAGCGCGGACGCCGCGTTGGTGGTGGTGGACCTGACCGACGAGGATCTCCTGACGTCAACGGAGCACGTGCTGGCCCTGCTGGCGTCTGCCAACATCACCGTGATCCATCCGGGCACGCCTCGCGCCGCCAACCACGTGCCCGGTGTGTTCGTTGCGGCGAAGCTCGACGCGCCTGGCGCGCGCGAGGTGCTCGACGTCTTCGAAGAATTCTACGGAGGCCGGTTGCCCGTGCTTTCGGTGTCGGTCGATCAGGCCGTCAACCTGCCCGAACTCCGGAAGACGACGTTTGATCTCCTCAAGATCATCCGGGTCTACAGCAAGAAGCCGGGCGCAAAGCCCGATCTCACTGTCCCCTTCGTCTTACGGCGAGGGACCACCGTCCTCGAGGCCGCCGGGGTCGTCCACAAGGACTTCGCCGCACACTTGAAGTACGCCCGGCTGTGGCGGCGCGGGGAGATCGAGGGTCTGATGATCGGGCGGGATCACACCCTCGAGGACGGCGATGTGCTCGAGCTGCACACGTAGACAGAGACGGCGGGGGAGGCTCGCCCTCGCGCGATAGAACCGGTTACATCGGGAGGCCGGTCTGCTGCGCCGGGGCCCCACGCTGCCAGACGAAGAGCACGGCGCCCTGGTTGTCGGCGAAACTGGCCCACGCGCCCATGTTGCCTTCGATCGCGGTCTTCGGCTTCAATACCTTGCCTCGCGCTTTCTTGATCTCCTTCAGTGTCGCGTCGATATTCTCGACCTCGACATAGGCCTGGACGGCCGCCTTGGTCGGGACCTTCTTCACCTTCACGATCCCGCCGCCGACGCCGCCGCCCGGGACCTGGAACAGGGTGTACTCCTTGCCGAAGTCCTGAAACGTCCATCCGAAGATCTTGCCGTAGAAGGCCTTCGCGCGTTTGAGGTCGCGCGCTGGAATCTCGACGTGGACGAATCCGTGCACCTTTTCCACCTCCAGTATGCGGGTCAGAGGAGTTTCTCCAACCGTGGCCGGCTTCCTCGTCGCCTACCGGAACATCGACCGGAGGCGCTCGAACAGCGCCAGGACCAGCCCGGCGGAGAATCCGATCAAGCCCAACGAAATGCCGCCGACGACCGCCCCGGCCCCCATGAAGACCGCGTCCCGGTTGAGCATTCCCATCCCGATCAGCATCACTGAGATCGCCGGGAGCGTATTCAGGAAGGGGAGAGGGCTCAGCAGCACCAGTCCCATCAGAAACACCATGATGCCGACCAGCCGCAGGACCACCTTCTCGCTCAGCCAGACTCCCCGAGGCCGGGAGAACCGCTCGGCTCTCCGAATCAAGGGCACCCCGCGCTCGCGCAGCGCCTTCACCGTGCCCGGCTCGAGGACCCGATCGCGCAACCGCCGTGGTATCCAGGGACGCGTGCTCCCGGAGAGCATCTGGACGGCGAACGCGGCGTAGATGGGGCCAACGATGGTGGACGCGCCCGGCGGCAGGATCGGAATCAACATCGGCAGACCGAGCACGAGCAGGAGCAGGCCGAATCCCCGATCAGCGGTACGGTCGACCAGGTCGCCGAGGCTGATCGGCCGGGTCTTCGCCTCATCGAGCACTGCCTCGATGACCGCAGAGAGCGGCAGTTCCTGCTCGCCTTCTCCCGCCTGCCGCGCTGTTACCATGCAGCGTTTGCCTTCATCGCCGGCCTGTCGTCATCCCAGCGTCATCCGCGGGTCGAGCGCATCTCGCAACCCGTCGCCCAGGAGATTGAACGCCATGACCGCCAGGAAGATCGCCAGTCCGGGAAATGTGGCGATGTACCATGACGAGAACATGTAGGTCTGGCCCTCTCCCAGCATCGTACCCCACTCAGGCGTCGGGGGTCTGACGCCCAGCCCGAGGAACCCGAGTCCAGCCGCAGTCAAAATGGCGGTGCCGAGCTGGAGCGTGGATTGGACAATCACAGGCGGCAGGCAGTTGGGCAGCACGTGCCGCGCAACGATCCGACGATCCGGCACACCCAGCGCCCTCGCCGCTTCGACGTACACCTGCTGTCTGATGGAGAGGGCGACGCCACGCACGAGCCGGACATACACGGGGACCGTCGCGAGGCCAACCGCGACGACAACGTTCGCAATCCCCACGCCAAGCACCGCGATGAGCGTCAGTGCCAGAAGAAAGCCCGGGAAGGCGAGCATCAGGTCGACCAGCCGCTGTACGCCGATGTCGATCCACCCTGCGTAGTAGCCGGAGACCAGCCCGATGGGCACGCCGAGCAGCGCGCTCAGGATCACGGCCAGAATGCCGATGAGGAATGAGACCCGCGCGCCGTATACGACTCGGGTCAGGAGGTCGCGGCCCAATTGATCGGTGCCCAGGGGATGGGTCGGGGACGGCCGCCGGAGCACCCGCTCGAAATCGGCTTCGTTGGGGTCTTCTGTGAAGATGACCGGCGCCAATGCCGTGGCGATGACGAAGGCCATCAGGATCATCTGGCCGACCAGCGCGGTCCGGTGCCGGCTCAGCCGACGGAACACGCCCGGCCGCGCCCGGACGTCGACGGACGCCGAAAACCACCTACCCGTAGTGGATACGCGGGTCGACATACGCGTAGAGGAGATCGACGGCAAGGTTGACTGCGGCGAACAGCAGCGCGAAGACCAGCACGATGCCCTGGATGATCGGATAGTCGCGCGACGAGATCGCGTTCACCAGCAGGCGGCCCATGCCCGGCCAGGCGAACGTGGTCTCCGTCAGGATCGCGCCGCCCAGCAGGGCGCCGAATTGCAGACCGATGACCGTGAGAATCGGTATCAGGGCGTTCTTGAGCGCGTGCCGGAGGATCACGGCGTGCCCCCGCAGCCCCTTGGCGTGCGCGGTGCGGACGTAGTCTTGCGTGAATGTCTCGAGCAGGCTGCTCCGCGTCATCCGCGCGATGATGGCGATAGAGAAGGCGGCGAGCGCAATAGTCGGCAGGATGAAGTGCGCCGGGCCGCCATAGCCGCCTGCAGGCAACCAGTGCAGGGAGACCGAGAAGAGGAGCATCAGCATCAAGCCCAGCCAGAAGACCGGGATCGACACGCCAAATAACGCGACACCCATGACGAGATAATCCAACGCCGAATACTGACGGGTCGCCGACACGATGCCGGCGGTCAGGCCGACGATGGTGGCCACGACGATGCTCGAGATGGCAAGCAACACCGTAGCCCGCATGCGCGCGCCGATCTCGTCGATGACAGACACCCGCGTTACGGCCGAGAGACCTAGATCGCCCCGCACCAGGCGGGTGAGGAAGCGGGCGTACTGCACGTAGAGTGGCTGGTCGAGGCCCAGTTCGACCCGCATCCGCGCGACCTCTTCCTCGGAAGCCTGGATACCGGCGATGACTCGAGCCGGGTCGCCCGGGATGAGCCGGATGAGCAGGAAGATGATCACGGTCACCCCGAGCAGGGTCGGTAGCGCCAGCCCGACGCGGCGCAGGATGTAGGGGCCGAGCGACGATCCCATCAGGGGGTCACGGGGGAAGGGCACAAAGACCGGGGGCCGCCGCCGTCAGGCGGCGGCCCCCACGGCCCGGCGGCTGGATCACCGGCTACTTCCACGTCGCGTTGCTCGTGTCCCACTTCTCGATAGGTAGGACGCGCACACCCTCCAGATTCTTGACTGTGACCACATACCACTTCTGCGTCCACATGAAGACCCAGGGCGCATCATTCCAGATCAGTTCCTGTGCTTCCTTGTAGATGCCCTTGCGCTTCTCGAGATCGAGGGTGCTCCGGCCCTGAACCAACAGTTGGTCCACCTTGTCGTTCTTGTAGTATGCCGGACCCAGCCCTGTAGGCGGGTGCGAGGTGGAATGGAACTGGCCGTACAGCGCGCCGTCGCAGTCGAGCACCGGCCACGCCCAGCCCAGCACGATCATCTGGATACGCGTGCGATCCGGCGGGGTCAGAATCATCCCGACGTACGACGGCCAGTCCATGGTGCTGACGTTGGCGCGGATGTTCACGTTACGCAACTGCGCAGCGACCGCCTGGGCGAACTGGAAGTCCTGGATGTAGCGGCCGGTCGGCGCGAAGAAGTTCACTTCGAAGCCGTCCTTGAACCCGGCCTCGGCCAGTAACTGCTTGGCTTTGATCGGGTTGTAGGGCCAGCCGCCCTCCTGCATCGGGACGCCGCCGAACATCATGGGCGGGCACGGCGAGACGGACACGGTGCCCAGGTCGAACAGCACGCTGGCCAGGATGGCCTTCTTGTTGATCGCGTAGTTCATCGCCTGGCGCACGCGTACGTCCTTGAACGGCCCCCACTGGTTGTTCAGGACCAGGAAAACGGTCCGGTCGGTCGGCGCCTCGACCACATTCACCCGTGGATTCTTGCGCAGACCTTTGACGTCTGGAGCCGGCGGCAGCATGGCCATGTGGACGTCGCCGGCCAGCAACTGCGCCAGGCGCGTGCCCGCGTCGGGCACGACCCGAAACAGCACCTCGTCGAAGATCGGCTTCTTGCCCGAGTAGCTGGGGTTCCGCTCGAGGAGGATGCTGTCGCCGCGCCGCCACTCTTTGAACATGTACGGGCCGGTGCCGGCGCCCGCCGGCGCCTGCGGGAAGCGGTCGCCCGCGCGCTGGACCGCGGCCGGGGAGATGATCGCGCCCAGGGCGCCGCCGATGTTCGGCAGAAAGATCGGGCTGGGCTGGCTCAGCGTGATGCGGACGGTCAGATCATTGACCACCTCGATCGACTTCATCGCCGACACGAGGTGGCGGTTCGGCACCCGGATCTTCGGATCGAGGAGCCGTTCGAGGCTGAACTTCACCGCCGCGGCGTTCATGGGCGTGCCGTCGTGGAACGCGACGCCCCGTCGCAGGTTGAACGTGTAGGTCAGCCCATCCCGGGAGACCTGCCACTTCTCCGCCAGCGCAGGTTTGATCTCGCCGGGTTTCTCGACGTACTCCGCCTGGATCAGCGGTTCGTAGATATAGTCGATCATGTTGATGACCGTGGTGGTCGTCTGACTGGCCGGATCGAGTGTGTCGGCGTCGATGCCGACCGCGATACGCAATTGCCTTGGGACCGCCTGGGCGCCAACCGGCGTGCCTTGAAGCGAGAACAGCGCAGCCACGAGCACTATGATGATCCCGAGGCGCGCGAAGTTTCTGCTCACCGAACTCCCCCCTCTATGGACTCGATCAACATACGGACTCAGCCACAGATACGGAAACCGGAATTGCCAGTAGACTTACGGCACGGGGTTCCCGTTCCCTTTACGCGTGGATGCCGCCAGCGGGACGGGCCGAACAGCGGACGAGGGCGGTCGAGAGACCGCCCTCCACACGCCGTCAGCCGACGCGACACGCCGGGCAGCGGCCAGAGGCTATGGTGCGGGTGCCTGTACCAGGAGAATGCCTGTCTGCCCCTTGTCCGCGTGATCTAACAGGCTGCAAAGGAAGGCGAATGAGCCCCGGCCTTTGGCGACGAACTCGAACTCGGCCTGCTTCCCTGCCTGGACTCTGACCCACTTCCGGCCTTCGCTGGTTCCCTCATCGCCGTCCCCCCGGACGGTGAGGGGGATGTTCATCAAGTAGGTCGTCGAGAAGTTGTGCGCGCGGCCGATCGGGTCGATGTTCTTCAGCTTGATGACGACGGTATCGCCGTCGTTGATCCGAAGCTGGCCCGGCTCGAACTTGTACGACGTCATGACGATCTCGATGGTCTTCTTCTGTGGCGTCTGCGCAGGTACGGTGGCCGCGGGACCCAGCGCCACCGCAGCGGCGAGCAGACCTGTGAGGAGCACCCGTATACGCATACCCTTCCTCCCAGAGTCGAAATCCCGGGGACCGTTCGCCCGGCGGCGCCGGGCTCCTACTCGGATCCCGCCGGTTTCACGAAGATCGCACCGGTCATTCCCGCGGCAGAATGCACGAAGACGCTACAGATAAACGCGTACGAGCCGCGGCCCGTGGCGACGAACTCGAACTCCGTCTGCTTGCCGGCATCAACACGCACGTATTTTCGTTCTTCCTCGATGGCCTGCCGGCCGTCACCGCGGACCGTCAGCGGGATGTTCACCAGGTAGCGCGTAGCCAGGTCATGTGGGCGGCCGAACTGATCGGCGTTCCGCAGCCGGATGACAACGGTGTCACCCTCGTTGATCTGTATTTGATTGGGCTCGAACTTGAACGACGACAGAGTGACGTCGAATACCTTCCGCGACGGGGTCTGGGCTGGCACAGAGACAGTGACGCCCAACGTCGCGAGAGCAACCAGCACGAGGCTGAATCCTAGCCGGATCTTCATGATATTCCCCCCTCTGTGGAAATAATGACTGATGCGCGCGCGCCCGCGGCCCAGTCCAGGTCACTCTTCTTAGGTAGCGTCTAAATGTATCAAACGTGTCACAGCCTGGCAATGTTCCTGCGAGACGGTGGTGCGACGATCCGGTTTCGCAGGGTCCCGATCCCGTCGATTTCCGCCTCAACGACATCGCCGGCTTGAAGCCACGGCGGGGGGGTTCGTCCCATGGCGACGCCTTCGGGCGTGCCCGTTGCCAGGATGTCCCCGGGCTCTACCGTCATCCCGGCGGATAGCACGGAGAGCAACTGCGCGACCGTGAAGACCATACTGCGAGTGGAGGCGTCCTGCCGCACCTCGCCGTTGACGCGCATGCGCAACCGGAGATTCTGCGGATCGGGAATCGCCGACCGGTGGACGACGGCTGGACCCATCGGCGCGAACGTGTCGAGCGACTTGCCTTTGAACCACTGCTCGTGCCGCCGCTGCAGGTCGCGCGCCGTGACGTCGTTCATGATCGTGTAGCCAAACACGTGCTCGAGGGCGCGCTCGACAGGAATATCGCGCCCGCGCTTCCCGACGATGACGGCCAGCTCGACTTCATAATCCAGCGCCTGGGTGACTGCGTGATGGACCACCGGCGCCTCGGGTCCTACGACACACGTTGGCGGCTTGGTGAAGAACACCGGCACCGACGGCACGCTGCCGCCGCTCTCCTTGGCGTGTTCTGCGTAGTTGCGGCCCATGCAGAAGATGTTCTTCCGGGGCCGCGGGATCGGCGCCAGCAGGCGGGCCTCTGACAACGGGACGACGAGGCCCCGAGTCGTCCCTGCCTTGAGCAGCCGGCGACCAGTGGTGAGCGCCGCCCGCGCCTGCGCCAGGGTGCCGCGTTCGATGAATGAGACCAGATCATCGGGCGCATCAGTGGACGCGCGCCGGCGCTCCCCTCGGGCTGTCGTGCGCGCGGCCAGACGGGCCAGGGCGGCCATCATGAAGACGTGATCGCCTTCGAGGATGCCCAACCCGGTTTCCACGTTCACAAATCGCATGCCACACCTCCTTGGCGGAGAAAGAGTTCCTCACAGGGTTCCCGTTGTGGCCATGGTCTCCTGTCCGAGCAGGAATTCCGGCGCGGCGGTCGCATCACACATGCAGATGCGTGCGCTCCTGAGGTCTCCCGGAGGTGATTGTTTCATGGAAGGGTACGAGGGACTTGATCTCCTGGTGAAGGGAATGATCGATCGCCGTACCTTCCTGAAGGGCGCCGGCGTGACGCTGCTCGCGCTCTCGCAGTTCGACCGCATCGCCATGGCGGCGCCGGGCGGACCGCCGAAGCCTGGCGGCGTCTTTGTCGTCGGCTCCGATGTCAGCCCGCCGGGCCTCGATCCCGCCAAGTCGGCCGCGGCGCACACCTGGATGATCGCCGAGCACGTGTACGGCAATCTGTTGCGACGCAATCCGTTGAACAGACTCATCCCGGACCTGGCTGAGAGCTACGAAGTCGCCAACCCGACGACGTTCGTCTTCAAGCTGCGGAAAGGCGTGCAGTTCCATCACAACCGCGAGATGACGTCAGACGACGTGAAGTTCACGTTCGAGCGCATGATGGATCAGCGCACCGGCTCGCCGTGGCGCTCGATCTGGCTCATCATCGAGCGCATCGAGACGCCAGATAAGTACACGATCCGCTTCACGACGAGGCGGCCATTCGCGCCGTTCCTATCATACCTGGGCACGCCGCACTACTCGGCGATCGTGCCGCGGGACTTCGTCGAGAAGTCGGGCGACCTGCAGCAGCAGGCCTCGGGCACCGGGCCGTTCGTGCTCGAGCGGTTTGTCGCGGAGAACATCGTTGTCCTCAAGCGCAACCCCAACTACTACGAACGCGGGCTCCCCTACCTCGATGGGATCGAGTACCGGATCATTCCCGACGAAGCCGCGCGCCTGGCGGCGCTGCGGACCGGCAGCATCCACTACACGTGGTCGGCCGATCCGCTGGTCGACGAGCAGGTGAAGACGATGCCGGGCGTGGGTATCCTGCTGCCCAGAGGCTTCTGCGCGCAGCACACACTGGTCATGAACCAGACCAGGCCGCCGTTCAATGACGTGCGGGTCCGCCGTGCCGCCAGCCTGGGGATCAACCGGCGCGAGGTCATTCGTGCCGTGCTGCGGGGGAAGGGCGCGATCTCGACCAAGATCCCTCCGTGTGACGCGCCCTTCGGCTACAGCGGAGACGAGAAGGGCCTGCCGTACCACGAATACAACCCGTCGCAGGCGCGGCAACTGCTGTCCGAGGCCGGACATCCCAACGGGGTCGACACCACGCTTGAGGTGCCGCCGCGATTCCCATTCACCGTGCGCACGGGCGAGGTCATGCGCGAGCAGTGGGCGCAGGCCGGCTTTCGCGTGACGCTGCGTCAGGGCGAGTGGGGGGCGTTGCTGACGGCGTTCGTCCGCACGACCTACGAGGGCATGAGCATGATCCCGACGGTGTGGCAGCCCGATCCCGACGCCCACATGTTCGACATCTTCCACAGCGACTCGGCGATCAACCTGGGCAAGTTCCGCGATTCGTACGTCGACCAACTGCTCGATCAGGGACGAACGACGATCGAGCGGGACAAACGCATCGCGATCTACCAGCAGATGCAGCGCTACATCGCCGAGCAGGTGTACATGATCTGGCCCTACGCCTCCGGCGCCGTGGAGTTGATCCGCGATTTCGTGAAGGGCTACGTCTCGCTGCCGGGCGCGCAGCCCGGGAGCCGGAGCCGGCAGTACTTCAAGCAGGTGTGGCTGGACAAATAACCGGCAGGCCCGATGCGGGCGTACGTCGCCAAGCGATTGCTGCTGCTGATCCCGACCCTCGTGGGGATCTCGGTGATCTCGTTCCTGATCATCCACATGATCCCCGGGGATCTGGTGACGATCCTGCTCGGCATCACGGCGAGCCAGAACGAGCAGAACCGGGAAGCGATCATCCGCGCCCTGCATCTCGACCGGCCGCTGATGGTCCAATACGTGTACTGGATCGGGGGCGTGCTCCGGGGCGACCTGGGCCGCTCGCTGGTCCACGGCGCGCCGGTGGCGGGTGAGATCCTGCGCGCGTTTCCGGTGACGGTGCAGTTGACGCTGATGTCGATGCTGATCGCCGTGGTGCTCGGCGTGCCGCTCGGCGTCCTGTCGGTCATGCGGGGAGGACGGGCGATCGACCCACTGGTCCGGACCGTGTCCCTGCTCTTCATCTCCGCGCCGGCGTTCTTCATTGGCACCGTCCTGATCGTACTCGGCGCCCGGTACCTGCCGGGCGCGGTGGCGCTGGGCCACGTGCCGTTCTCGGACGCCCCGGCGCAGAGCGTGCTCCAGATGCTGCCGCCGGCGCTGGCGCTGGGCGCGGCGATCTCGGCCATTCTGCTCCGGTACACGCGGGCCAGCATGCTCGAGGTGCTGGGGGCCGAGTACGTACGCACCGCGCGAGCCAAAGGGGCGGCCGAGACCCGGGTCGTCTACCGGCACGCCCTGGCGAACGCCCTGATCCCCGTCATCGCCGCCACCGGCATTCAATTCGTGGCCCTGATCGGCGGCGCGGTGATCATCGAAGAAGTCTTTGCGCTGCCCGGCATCGGCCGTCTCGTGGTGAACGCCATCTTCCAGCGCGACTACACGGTGATCCAGGGCGCGGTCGTGTTTCTCACGGCCAACGCCGTGCTCATCAATCTTGGCCTCGACCTGGTCTACCACGTGGTGGATCCGCGCATCGTCTATGGCTAGGACGGCCACCGTCGGGCTGCACTGGCCGTCGGCAGCGCCGGGCCGCCGGTCGTCGACCTGGCTTCGCCTGTGGCGCAACTGGTCCGCGTCGGTGGGCGGAGCGATTATCGTGTTCCTGGTCGCCCTCGCCGTCTTCGCGCCTGCCTTCACGTCGAGGGCCCCCACCGATCTGCACTCAGGCTTCGAGATCAAGCCGCCATCAGCCACCTTCCCGTTTGGGACCGACGAGCTTGGGCGCGACATCTACACGCGGGTGATCTACGGCTCGCGCATCTCGCTCGGCGCCGCGATCGCCTCCGTGTCACTCGCTGCCGCGATCGGCGTGCCGCTCGGCGTGACGATCGGGTTTCTCGGCGGCGCCGTGGACCTGCTGGCGATGCGGCTGTTCGACATCCTGTTTGCGTTCCCGGCCATCCTGCTGGCCATCGCTCTCGTCGCCGCCCTCGGGCCGAGCCTGCGCAACCTGATCCTGACGGTCGCCGTACTCACGGTGCCGCAGTTCGCCGTCATGGCGCGCGGGGCCACGCTGTCCGCCAGGCCGCTGGACTATGTACAGGCGGCGATCGCGTTAGGCGCCTCGACGCGGCGGGTCGTGTTCACGCATATCCTGCCGAACGTCGCTCCGCCGCTCATCGTCACCGCGACGCTCAATCTCTCGATTGTGATTCTGGTGGAAGCCGGGTTGAGCATTCTCGGTCTGGGCACACATCCGCCAACGCCGAGATGGGGCGGGATGATCAGCCGCGGGCGGCAGTACATGACGATCGCGTCGTGGCTTGTCGTCTTCCCGGGCCTGGCGATCATGCTGGCGGTGTTGGGGTTCAACCTGCTCGGCGACGGCCTGCGCGAGGTGCTCGACCCCAAGCTCCGCGGAGGAGGTGGCTAGGGTGAGAGTCGCAGCCATCCAGGCGCGACCCGTGTCGGTGGAGTTCGACGACATGTGGAGCGGCGCCGACATCGAGCATGCATGCGAGCTGCTCGAGACCGCCGCGCGGGCGGGCGCCGACTGCGCGTGCTTCCCTGAGCTCTACCCGCGGGTTGGTGAGGACGAGTTGCGCGCGGCGGCCCGGCGCCTGCGCATCCACGTCGTAGCAGGCCTGATCGAGGGCACGCGGGAGCGATGGTACAACACGGGGACGATTATCGACGCCGAGGGCCAGATCGTCGGCCGGCAGCGCAAGAACTTTCCCACCCAAGGAGAGATCGACGGCGGCGTCGTGCCCTGGAACGGTTACGACGTGTTCGAGACCACGATCGGCCGGCTGGGGATCGTGATCTGTTCGGACTTCGCATTCTTCAAGGATGGCGTTGAGGGGCTCGCAGCTGGGGCCGCGGACATCATCTTCAATCCCTCATGGTGGTTTGCGCTGGGCGCCGCCTACCCGGCCACGGTCATCGGCCGGCACATGGAGTACGGTAAGCCCGTGATCGGCGTCGACATCGCCGCCTGTTCGCTGCTGCTGCGCAAGGACGGCCGAGTTGTCGAGCGGTTCCCCCGCGCCGGAGGCTACACGACGGTCTGCGTCCCGCCGCCGATCGGCGATCTGTCCGGGCTCGCCGAGTGGTTCCGCACCAAGCCCGGCGGGATCAACACCAATGACGGCTACATCCAGACGCTCGGGGAGGATGAGGGCATCTTGTACGCGGACATCGATCTGGACGCGGTCCGCCGCTTCCCGGGCTACTTCTACCGTGCGGTGCAGCCCGCGACGCCCTAGCGAAGGAGCGAGGCATGACCATCACCGCCGACTGGGAAACGGGACCCGCGTGGGAGGATCTGCGTGCCTACCGCGTGCAGCGCCTGACCGAAGGGATGCGGCGCCATCATCTCGACGCGATCCTGTACACGAAGCTCGACGCGGTTCGCTACGTGACGAGTTTCCGCCCCATCTACAGCATGTGGTTCCACGGCACGCGGTACGCCGTGCTCTTGACCGCGGACGGGCAGACGACGTTCTTTGTCGCCAGCGGAGACATGGCGCGGATGACCCGGACGATGCCGTGGATCACCGACGCGGTGCCGTTCCCATTCGTCTTCGCGGATGGCGTGCCGCTCATCGCCGACCGGATCCGGCGCCGCGGGCTTGGCGGTCGCATCGGCGTGGACCTCTTGCCGGTGGGCGCCCTGCGTGCGCTCGAGCAGGCGGTGCCCACTGTGCAGTTTGTCGACGGGCTGGAGGTCATCGACGACGCGCGGAAGATCAAGCATCCCATCGAGGTCGAGATGCTGCGTGCCGCGGCTGAGGTGGCCGACCTGGGAATGCAGGCGGCGATCCAGGCGGTCCGTCCCGGTGCGACTGAGATCGAGGTCTCCACAGCGGCGGCCTCAACGATGATGCTGGCGGGTTCCGAGGACATCCCATACTATCCGCTGGTGGCTTCAGGCGACAACGCTGTGCTCGGCTATCGCTTTCCGACGACGAAGCGCATTCGATCGGGCGAGATGGTCCGCATCGACTGCGGGGCGGCCATCATCAACGGCTATAACGGCGACATCGCGCGCATCGCCTTTGCCGGGACACCGTCGGAGGAGCAGGTCCGCATCTACCGTGCGGTCTACGAAATGCTGCGGACCGGGGTGGACCGCCTGCGGCCCGGCGTACTCTCGACTGAGGTTGTCGACGCGGTTGCCGAGGTCTCGCAGCGCTGGGGCTACGAGAAATACACCTACTTCGGCATCCTGGGCCACGGGCTGGGGACCGATCTGCACGAGCCGCCGACGATCGGCGAGAAGGTGACGGGTGGCCGACCACCGGAGCGGCTCGAAGCGGGGATGGTAGTCGCGCTGGAGCCGGGCGTGCTCTTGCCGGGCGTCGGTGGCGGTCACCTTGAGGATGTCACACTGATCACCGACGGCGAGCCCCAGGTGCTGACCCGAACGCCGTTCCTGACACAGTACCTGTAGACCACCTGCCGGATTGCGCGACACTGGACGCTACGAACAGGCGAAACAAGAGGTGAAGGAGATGGAAGGACGGATCTGGGATTCGGCCCAAGTCGTCGAAACGATCGATCAGTCGCCGCAGCAATTCCACCGGCTGCTCAGCCGTCCGGGCCTGGCCATCGGTGTGCTACGCGTCCGCCCGGGTGGCGTAGACACTCAGGGAGCGCACGATCAGGATGAGGTCTATGCGGTCGTGTCAGGCCGCGGGCTGCTGAGGTTAGGCGACGTCGACCACGCGGTTGCGCCGGGTTCGATCATCTTGGTGCCGAAGGGCGCGCAGCACCGGTTCCACGGCAACAAGGAGCTGCTGACCCTCGCCTACGTGCTTGTCCCGCCGGAACGGGCTGAGCCGTCATAGGTTTCACCACACGGGGTGGCGCCGCCGCCCCTGCCGGCCGCGTTCCGGCCACGAAGGACCTCAGGCCGGCGTCAGTTCCTCCACGAGTGGCTCGATCCCCGCCCGGAGCAGCGTCTCTATATATTCCTGAGAGGAGATCTCCTCGGGCCGCTTTTCCAGGAGGGCCACCACGACGGCCTGAAGGACATTGGTGCCGAAGGACCGGCCGCCCATCGGTGCAAAATCGGCAATGAGCAGCCAGACGCCTCGCTTGCGCAACGCTTCGACATCTCCCGGAGTGATCGTCTGGGTGAGGATGATCTTACCGCGCAGATCAGTGGGCATGTGCCGCCGAATGTAGTGGAAGTCGCCGCCAATGACATGCGCCCAGGCGTAATACTGCTCGTGCCTGGGGATAATCTCTTCCTGGTGTTTGCCAACGGGGTACAGGAACCTGATGGGGATGTGCCTCAGGATCGGAAGCAGCATGGCAGCAGCCACCTTCACGACGGCGAGCGACCGCACAGGGATCGGCAGGCCCAGGGCGAACATGAAATCGCCAAAAATCACGTGTGCCCCACCATCGACGAGGGCCTGGGCCAACCCATACCGGCCGACTGCCGCGACCACCAGCGCGTTCTTGCCTCGAAACGAGATGCCCTTTCTGAGCGGAAGGTATTCGCTGATGAGCCAGCGCTCCCAGGCGTCTTTGAGCCCGCCACCATCCACGATCGGGGTCTTGGAGACCCCCCTGATCATCCGCGCCGCATCCCGAAGCAGGTACGCACGAGTTCCAACGGTCACGTAGAGATCGAGGTTGGCGATGCCCAGGGCGTCCACCCTGCCGTCGAGTTCGCGCATGAGGGCGTTGGCTCGCGCGAGATCGCCATCGGTCCCGATCCGCTCGATCACAATCCGCTGACCGAGGAGTTCGGTCTCGACTCGGTGGTCCCGCCCACTCGAGCCTGGACCGACGGACACGACGCGCTTCATCCAGCCATCAACCCTGTGGTGTCTCCTCGAGAAGGGCGGAGACAAGACGCTCCAACGGCATCAGCCGCCCCTCGACCAACATATCTGCGAACGCCGTCTCCCCCAAGTGCTCACGCACAAGACTCATGGTGTGGTCAAAATCGACCTGGTCGACAGGCGACATCAGCGCGCCAATGGCGTCGCGCACCGACTGCGCGGCGCCGAGCAGACGCGCGGCCTTTTCGTAGTTAGCCGGGGCGCACGCCGTGGCTCCCAATCCCGCGAGCGACTGCGCGATACCCCGTTTGTCACCAAGTCGCCATCGGATGGCCAGACTTTCTTTGAACAGCGCTTCGGCCTGGGCCGTATCCCCCCTCGCGCGTTCTACGATCCCCAGGTGGCCCAGGGTGTACCCGATGCCCCATTTGTCTTGCAATCCCCTGAAGTGGTCAAGGCTTTCTCGCAGCAACGCTGAGGCCCGCGCATGGTCCCCCGCAATCCGCGCCATAACCCCCAGGCTCCCGGTCACAGAGGCCGCCATCCGCCTGTCACCTACTTTCTGGAGGAGCCCGAGGCTCTCCCGGAAGAGGCCGGCTGCCCGTCCGTAGTCCCCGTGATACTGCGCGGCCACGCCTGAAATGACGAGAGAGAGCGTAATACCCCACGTGTAGTCGAGCCTCCGGAACTGGGCGAGAGCCTCGTCGCCGACCGCTGCCGCCTTCGCATAGTCCCCCCTGCCAACCGCAGCCAGCCCCACGACCGCGAGGCATCGCGCCGTGCCGAGCTCGTCTCCGGCCGCTCGACTCAAGGCGAGGCCTTGTTCCCCCAGGCTGGCCGCTCGCGCGTAGTCCCCTTGATGGTACGCCAGCGAACCCGCCCCGTAGAGCGCCTTGGCTCGAACCGTGGCGGAGACCTCGTCGCTGGCGAACGCCTTCTCTAGCCACTTGCGCCCTTCAGAGAAATAGCTGTGCATGACCCAGAAGTACCACATCGCCGCAGCCAGCCGCAGTCCTGCCTCAGCGGTACGCGCTTGCGTCTGGTTCCACTCAAGGGCCGCCCGGAGGTTGTCAACCTCCCGCTCGAGACGTTCCAACCAGATCGCCTGGCCCTTGCCGGCCAGATGCGGCTCCGCCTCCTCCGCCAGCGCCAGGAACCAGTCCTGATGCCGGGCGCGCATCGTCGCGGCCTCCGAGGACTGTTCTAGCTTTTCCCGCGCATACTCGCGGACGGTTTCCAGGAAGCGATAGCGGGCCTCGTCTTCGTTCCCCTCGGCCAGGACCAGGGACTTGTCCACAAGGAGGGCAAGCAGGGCCAACACCTGATGGGCTTCGATGCCGTTTCCTGAACACACGGCCTCGGCGGCTTCCAGAGTGAGTCCTCCTGTGAACACCGAGAGGCGCCGCAGCAATATCCTCTCCGGCTCGCTCAGTAGTTCGAACCCCCAGTCCATGGTCGCGCGCAGGGTCTGGTGCCGGGACAGGGACGTCCGAATGCTCCCTGCGAGTAGCTGGAATCGGTCGTCGAGGCGTCTGGCGATCTGTTCCACCGACAGTAGTTTGACGCGCGTCGCGGCCAGTTCGAGCGCCAGGGGGATGCCATCCAAGCGGCGGCATACCTGCGTCACCGCAGCGGCATTCTGGGGCGTGATGCTGAAGGCCGGCTGGCTGAGCAACGCGCGATCGACGAACAGGCGGACCGCTTCGGACTGCATCAGCCGTTCAACGGAGGGCGGCTGCTCTGGATCTGGCAGAGAGAGAGGGGGAACGTGGTAGGTGACCTCGCCCGGGACCCCTAGGGTCTCCCAGCTAGTAGCCAGGACCCGCACGTGGGGACATCCCCGGAGCAGGGTCTCGGTCAGGCGCGCGCATGCCTCGACCAGATGCTCGCAGTTGTCGAGCACCACGAGCAATCGTTTGCTTCGAAGGTAGTCTGTTAGCGTCTCGATCATCGCTCGCCCCGGCTCTTCCCTCACCCCGAGTGCCACCGCTACAGCCTGTGGCACCAGTGCGTGCTCGGCCAGTGCGCCCAGTTCTGCCAGCCAGACGCCGTCCGGGAATGTCTCGAGAAGGTCGGCACCCACCTGGAGGGCCAGCCGCGTCTTGCCGCATCCTCCTGTGCCGGTGAGCGTCACCAAACGATGGTCAGACAGGAGGCGCTTGACGTCTCCCATCTCATGATGCCGTCCAATGAAGCTGGTGAGCTGACGGGTGAGATTGTTGGGAAGAACATTCAGGGTCCTCAGCGGCGGGAAGTCTGACGGAAGATCGGGGTGAACCACCTGAAAAATTCGCTCCGGTCGCAGGAGATCTTTGAGCCGGTGAGCGCCGAGGTCACGGAGTCCTGCGCCAGCGGGCAGTTCATCCTCTAGGAGATCGCGGACGGTCTGTGACAACAGAATCTGGCCGCCAGAGCCCGCGGTGCAGATGCGGGCGGCCCGATGGACGTCGATCCCCACGTAGCCCTTCTCGACGCGGAGGGGCTCCCCCGTATGGAGTCCCATCCGCACCCGCAGGCGCACATCTTTGGGCCAGGAATGGGTGAGCACGGCGCGCTGCGCGACGATGACGGCCACGAGGGCAGCTCTAGCGGTCGGGAAGGCGAAGTACAGTCCGTCGCCATGGCTTTCCACCTCCGCTCCGTCCTGTTCCTGAAAGGCCGCGCGAAGCAGACGGTGGTGGTCGGCGAGCAAGATCGCGTAGCGGTCGCCTAGATCCTCGAGGAGGCGGGTGGATCCTTCGATGTCGGTAAACAGGAACGTGATGGTCCCGGAGGGCAGTCCAACCATGCCCAGCCCTCCCAGTGACGGGTGAAGGATCGACTGCCGGAGGGAGTTTCGCTGGTCCTCGAGTACCTCCTGCGACGGTCCCCCGGCTCCCGGCGCCTCGATGCCGATGGGAGGTCTCTTGGAGGTCGACAGGGCGGGGACGCGTGACGGCGAAACCGGCTACGTCGCAGTTGCCACGGCACCGTCCCCTCTGGCCGGGAAAGGGCGGCGATCTCCAGCGATGAAGGTCCTAGGATTTTCGGCGTTCTTCCACGACTCGGCCGCTGCCGTGGTGGCGGATGGACGGGTCGTTGCTGCCGTCGAGGAAGAACGATTCAATCGCGAACCCCACACGAAACGGTTTCCCACGCACGCAATCCACTACTGTCTGAACCAGGCCGGCATTGCTCCCGACGAGCTCGATGTGATCGCCTTCTTCCTTGATGTCGGCCCAACCCCGATCCGTGCGCTCGGCCAGGCGATGTTGAATACAGCGCTGTGGGTCAGGACGAACAGTTCCTCGGCACGACACGCGCTCCTATGGGCCAAAGCGAATCCCCGCGCCCTGATGCGTCTCTACAGCCCGTTTCGGGAAGCGACGGTCTCCACGATGAGGTGGCCTGCGATCATCCGCGGTGAGCTTCAGCTCGATCGACGGGCGAGACCGGCGCTCATCTGCGTGCCTCATCATCTGGCGCACATCGGCGGCTCGTATCTGATCAGTGGGCTCCCCGACGCGGCGATCATCGTCGCGGATGGTCGGGGGGAATGGATCACGACCACCCTGGCTGTCGGCCACCATAACCGCCTGAACATCATCAAGAGCATTGCGCTCCCTGACTCGCTGGGGTATGTCTATGGCGCGTTGACGGCGTTCCTTGGCTTCCGCGTCGGCTCTGACGAAGGCAAGGTGATGGGGCTGTCCTCGTATGGTCAGCCTCGGTTCGATCGGGCGTTCACTGACTTTCTGAAGATTACGCATGACGGGCTCTTCAAGGTGGACACCGCGCGTATCGATTACCCGCTGGCCTGGAGCGCCAAATACTTTCCTCAAAGATTGATTGAGGACCTCGGTCCTGCCCGCGATCCCGGTGAGGAGCTGGCGCAGCGACATGCGGATATCGCCAAGTCCCTACAACAGCAACTCGAACGGGCGCTCTTTTCCTTGTGTCACTACCTGGAGCGGCGCGTCGAGGCCCGGCGGTTGTGCCTGTCGGGCGGTGTGGCGCTGAACAGCGTGGCCAACGGCCGGATCGCGCACGAATCGTGCTGGCGGGAGGTGTATGTGCCGCCCGCGCCTGGCGACGCCGGCGCAGCCCTGGGCGCAGCCGTCTGGGCCGCGATGCAGCTTGACGGAGAGCTCAGGATCACGTTGCCCGGTCCCTATCTTGGTCCTTCATACAGTGAGGGGGAGTGTCGGTCGGCTCTGGACCGCGCAGGGCTCCGCTATGTTCGACGCGCTGACGTCGCGGAGGTCGCGGCGCGGCTGCTCAGCGAGGGGGCGATCGTCGGGTGGTTTCAAGGACGGATGGAGTTTGGTTCCCGCGCCTTGGGCAATCGAAGCATCCTGGCGGATCCACGATCGGCGCAGACGCGTGATCGAGTCAACACCCTCAAGGGGAGAGAGTTATGGCGGCCCCTGGCGCCCTCCATGCTGGTGGATGACGCGTACGAGTGGTTTGTGGAACCCGGCGAGTCGCCATACATGTCGTTTGTCAAAACCGCGAGGCCGGAACGAGCGGAGCGTATTGCAGCCTGTGTGCACGTGGATGGGACCGCGCGTGTCCACACGGTCCGGCGCGAAGCCAACCCGAGGTTCGTGCACCTGCTGGAGAGCTTCGGGCGGCTAACTGGTGTGCCGTGCGTGTTGAACACCTCATTCAACCGGAGGGGGGAGCCAATCGTCTGCAGCCCCAGTGACGCCGCTAGCAGCTTCACGGCGATGGGTCTCGACTATCTGGTCATAGGCGATCTTGTGGTTGCCCCCAACGCAGAGGCCCTGGATGCCCTCCCGTAACAGGCCTGTTGGGGCGTCGCCTCCCGGATGACGCCGCGTCTATCGCTGGCTCCCTCTAAACACATCAAGGATCGGCACCGGACCGGCTACGTAGGTCGGCAACTGGCCGTTCCACTTGTTGATGGCGTGCAACTGCGCCTCGATCCGCCGTAGTTCCACCAGCGCCGGTGTCACGTTCTCTTTTTGAATCCGCAGCGCCTCGGCCTGAGCCCGGGCCTGTTCGATCTGCTGCTGCGCTTCGAGGCGTATGCGCTGCAAGTCGCGCTCGGCCTTGAGCACCTGCTGGGTTGCGGTGACCTTCGCCTCAATCGCCTCGTTGAACGACTTGCTGAACGAGAAATCGGTGATCGACACCGCCTCGTCCCGGATGCCGAACCGCCCGAGCCGCTGACTGAGGTTCTGTGAGATCGCGTCGCGGACTTCGGGCCGCCGCGTGATCAACTCCTCGGCGGTGAACCGCGCCGTGGAGGCCTTGACCGACTCCTGAATGGCAGGCTTGATGATGCGCTCCTCATAGTCCTGGCGTAGCGAGCGATAAATCTCCACCACCTGGTTGGCGTCGAGCCGGTAGTTGAGCGTCACTTTGGCCTTCACGTCCTGCAGGTCGCGTGAGGCGGCCTCGGCGACCGCGTCGAAGGCGACCACCTGCACCGACATCAGCTCGACTGCATTGATGAACGGCGCGACCATATAGAGGCCCTCGCCTTTTACGACCTCAGTCGGCGCCCCGAATCGTAGCACCACCCCTCGATAGCCGGCCGGCACCTGGCCGAAGCTCGCCGAGAATCCGAGCGTGAGGATAGCGATCAGCAGCGCCAGCAAGATGCCGCCGGCGTTGACGCTTGAAATCCTCCGCGCGCCCGGCCCGGCAGACTGCGTGGTGAAGGCCTGCCGGAGTACGAAGCCTGCCAGGCCGAGTCCGAGAACATAGACGACCAGTTTGAGGAACGCCATGTCGTTCGCCTCCCCTGCGGAGTCTGCTGACCGCGGTGGACGCTAGCGCCCGGTGGCGGTGGGGACGCGATCGGGACTGGCGGCCACCTCGGAGAAGAACCGCGCCTCCAGCGCCGCGGCCGACGGAGGCTCGTAGCCAAACCGAACGTGCGCGACCAGCGCGGGATGCACCGCCCGCACCGCCTCGTAGAGCAGCAGCGCGACGCGCCGGTAGGAGAAGTGTCCGGCCTCGCGCGCGCGCAGCGGTCCCACGCTGTAGAGCTCGCGAAGGTTCAGTGTCGCCAGGAAGCGGCGGTTGTGCGCGTTCGTCACCAGGTAGGCCGCCTCGCCCGGAACGTCGCGGGCGATCGCATGATACGCGTCGGTCGCCAGATCGATGGCGTCGCGGAACCGCCGGCCGAACCCGGCCTCATCGATCGCGCGCGGCACGGCGTAGCCCAGGTCGACAGTCGGCGCCTGTGGGCTCTGCGTCATCATCCGGTGCCGCTTGAGATCGAAGTATGCGCCCTGGTCGCACACGATGTCGACCGTATAGGTCGTGTGCTCGAACTCGCGCAGCGGCGCGTCGAATCGATCCAGGCGTCCCAGTGACCGTTCGATGACCATCCCGCGCTCAGATGGGCTCAGGTCCGACGCCCGATCCCAGGTTTCCTCGTACGAGGCGCGGCCGTGGCGGTAGAGACAGGCGGCGACGACACGGATCTCCGCATCACGGTCGTAGTGCATCAGGCGGACGCTCGGTGAGCCCCCGCGCGCATCCCCCGGGGCCGGCATCAGGCTCAGGGCTGCGGCCTCCATCTCATGTGCGGTCTCGATCAAGTATCGGTTGGCATTCGCGTACTTGACCAGCGTCGGCACCTCGCGTTGCGCCACCAGTTTGACTTCGGCGCCGATCTCGCGTACTTCTGCGAGCGGGTGCGACAGCATCTTGGTGACCGCGTGCTCGAGCGCCCGCGCGTTGGCGGTCATCCCCACGTTGGCCACGGTCGCGCAGGGCAGCAGGAACCGGCAGACATCCACATACTTGGACCGGGTCCGGGCGGCGTACGCGCGGTCGGCTTCGCCCTCGCGCCGCGGATACCATTCCTCGATGACCCGGCGCACCGGCTCGATGCTGTCGTGATAGGCCTGAAAGAGATGCCGGCAGGTGGCCAGGAAGCGGTCGGCGTGGGCCGACGCCGCGATCGCCGGGGGCACGTAAAAGGTATCGAAGATCTGATACCGCGTAGACTTCTCGGTGTACGAGCAGAGCCGGTTGCTTTCAAGGCATTCAATGGCGAGACGCGACAGGTTCTCCAGCGCCAGGTGCAGGACGGCGTGCTCGGCCACTGAAGCGTGCCCGTATCCCAGGACCCACTTTTCATGAAATTCACTGGATTGGGCCTCGGTCAGTTCCTGGGCGATCTCGCGAAACGACTTGGGGCTGCGGGAGGTCTTGGCAAAGGCCACAGCAATAACCTCAGGGGGAAGGAGCCTGGGGCTAAGGAGGTATATGTCGCGTTTGCGCTGCGATGGAGATGCGTCTACGGAGGCGAACTGTGGGTTCATGGCCTTCCCCCTGGGGTCCCTCTTCCATTCCGCACGCAGCCCGGAACTCCTGCTCGCTTCCAGGATATTGTGGACGAACCTTGCGATTCTTCTATATCTAGTGGCGGTAGGGGACCTACTCCGGCTGCAGGAGAGGGTCGCGCCTTCGGCCAAGACCCAGGTGTGGATCTCCTGCAAACCCTGAAGGTCCGCCTGGCGGAGACACCCGGCCACGATCTGCCTCCGCACCCACACCTTCGCGCCGGAGTGCTGGTGCCGGTATTCGAGGCCGGCGGCGTTCCTCAGCTCCTCCTGACCAGGCGGACGGAGACCGTCGAGCACCACAAGGGACAGATTTCATTCCCAGGGGGCCGTCAGGAAGATGTCGACCCCGACCTGCTCACCACAGCGCTTCGCGAGGCATTTGAAGAAATCGGCCTGGAGCCGTCTTCGGTGGACGTGTGGGGCCGGCTCGACGAGATCGAAACAGTCGTGTCGGGCTTTGCCATCACTCCCTATGTCGGCCTGGTGCCTCCGCCCGAGGGCCTGCATCCCAACCCCTATGAGATCGACGCGATCATCGCTGTGCCGCTGCCCGTATTTCTGGATCCGGCGAATCTCAGAATCGAGCAGCACGTCCGCGCCGGCCGCCCGCGCGACCTGCTGTTCTATTCCTATCCCCCTCACGTCATCTGGGGCGCAACAGCACGCATCATCAACGGGCTGGTGGGCCTCCTGACCACTGAGCCGGCGAGGGGAAGCGGACGATGAGGATCGCGGTCTTCTCCGATGTGCATGGCAACGCCGCCGCGCTGGAGGCTGTGCTGGTCGCCATCGAGGCGCAGCGTCCGGACCAGATCATCTGCGGAGGCGACCTGGCGTTCGGAGGACCGGACCCCGAGGCGTCTGTCGCGCGAATCAGGACGCTTGGAGTCCCCTGTGTGCGCGGCAATACCGATGAGTGGCTGACCCCGACCAGCAAGGCGCCGCCTGAGGGACTTGTCGCATACACACGCGCGCATCTTAGCGCGCTGTCCCGGCAGTTCCTCGCCACCCTGCCCTTTGATCACCGGATCGACGATCTCGTGGTCGTGCACGCTACGCCATGGAGCATCTCCGACGTGGTGCCGAAGGGAGCGGATCAACCGGCGCTGCGCCGCGTTCTCGCCGAGGCGCGCGCCGCGGCGGTCGTCTACGCGCATATTCACCAGGGATGGATCGGTCAGGTCGACGGTGTAGGGCTCGTGGTGAATACCGGCAGCGTGGGTTCTCCCTACGACGGGGATCCACGGCCGAGCTACGCGGTGCTCGAGCGGGCGTCGTCAGGATGGACCGCCGCGCTGCATCGCGTCACGTATGACCTCGAGCGCGCCGCGGCAAGCTTCCCCAAGGACCACCCGTCGGCATCCACCTGGGCCGCCATGATCCGCACCGGACGCCGCACCGGGTAGCCGGCTCCGGGCGAATCAACGGCTGCGAAGCGGCAGTTCTGGAAGGGACTGTTCGAGTTCGCTCTTCAAGACCGGGCGCTTCCCCGACGCGTCGCGCGCGATGCGGTCCACGGGCGTCACCGTTACTGCCACGTCTGTCCCCAGAAAGTTCTCGAGGTGACGCACCAGATGCTTCCCATCTTCCGCGCCGTACGAACCGGTTGGGACGAGCAGGACCTCAAGCTCGCCCGGCCGCCGCTGCCGGAACTGATACTCGTAGAGGCGATCCTGCTGTGTTCGCATCGGGCGGTAAAGGAGCGTCAACGGGATCCG
>JBQTJG010000520.1:0-3767 GCA_052387355.1 Armatimonadota bacterium
GCCTGGCGCCCGACGCGACGAGGCAGCGCGCACACAGCTCGGCCCAGGTCGCGATGTCCGCGCGGGTGTAGCCGACGATCGTCGGTTTTCCTGTCGTCCCGGTGCTCGCATGAATCCGCACCACGTCGGTGAGCGGGGAAGCGAACAGGCCGGTGGGATAGTGATCGCGGAAGTCGCTCTTGCGCGTGAACGGGAGCCGCATGATGTCGGCCAGCGTGCGAATCCCTTCAGGGCGAATGCCGGTCTCATCGAAGCGTTGCCGGTAGAAGGGCACGCGCTCATAGACGCGCGCCGCCACCTGCCGGAGGCGCCCGAGCTGCAGGCGCTCCAGGTCGGCGCGGGGCATCATTTCCATCGCCGCATTCCAGATCACGGATCTTCCACCCTGCTATGCGCGTTCGCTGGCGCGTTCGTTCCAGGCCTTGGCGAGTACATCGCGGCGCGGCCGGTAGACCTGTGCGTAGAACGCGTCCTGCGACTCCAGGACGGCTTTGGGATGGCGCCGGACGATCTTCAGGGCCTCGGCCCAGGCATCGCGGAACGTGCCGGCAAAGCGGCGTTGGATCTGCCGCTCGAAGTCCTCGGGCCGCTGGACCTTGCCGCCAATAGCGAACAGCGTGGCGCCCTCCACGGTCATCGTGTACGCCTTGTCGTCGCCGAGATGAAACTCACGCGTCGCGGGTCGGGACTTTGCCGACCTCGATGATACTGCGGTATCACGGGTGCCCTTGAAGCCGCGCTTGGCCGCCGCGTAGAAGATCGCGCGGTTCAGGCCCCAGGACTTCGCGCGTGGCAGCGGAAGACCCAACACCCTGGCGCGCGCCGCCTGGAGGGTCGCCATCACCTGAAATCGTCCAACGCCTTGGGCCACACCCTGATTGTACAACTTCACCTGCGAAGCATCACCAGACCTCCCGGACCAGCCGGCACAGGAACAGCGGATCACGCGCGATGCACCCGTCGCGTTCGTCGGGAGGGGCTACGTCCCATATGACGAAAGAACGCCGACACTCTTCCAAGCGGAAGGGAGGGGATGCGATGAGTCTCCTAGGCGAGCGGTCGAGCATGTACGTGGGCGGCGCGTGGGTAGCCGCCGTGAGCGGACAGACGATGCGGGTGACCAACCCTGCCACGGGAGAGGTCCTCGCGGACCCTCCAGACGCAGGCGAACACGACGTGTCGAAGGCCGTCGATGCGGCGGCCAAGGCGTTTCGGCCGTGGGCAGCGCTTCCCGCGATGGAGCGGGGACGGTTCCTGCGAAAGATCTACGACCTGATGACCGAGCGGCGTGACGACCTGGCCCGGCTGGTCACGCTGGAGAATGGCAAGCCGTTCGAGGAGGCCAGGCGAGAGGTCACGTTCGCCACCGGCTACTTCAGTTGGTTCGCAGAGGAGGCCAGGCGCGTCTACGGCGAGATCGTGCCGCCCCCCATCCCGGGCAAGCGGCTCTGGATCCTGAAGCAGCCGATCGGCGTGGTGGCCGCGATCACGCCCTGGAACTTCCCTGCCACGATGGTGACGCGGAAGATCGCGCCGGCGCTTGCAGCCGGGTGCACCGTCGTGCTCAAGCCGGCCAGCGCCACGCCGCTCACCGCGCTGGCCCTGGCGAAGATCTGCGAAGACGCTGGGATCCCTCCAGGGGTCTTCAACGTCGTCACCGGCCGGAACTCGGGCGCCATCGGGCAGGTCTTCCTGGATCATCCAGCCGTCAGAAAGATTGCCTTCACGGGCTCAACGGAGGTCGGCAAGCGGCTGATGGCCGGCGCCAGCGCGCAGTTGAAACGGGTGTCGTTCGAACTGGGCGGCAACGCACCGTTCATCGTCTTCGACGATGCTGACCTCACCGCCGCGGCTGAGGGCGCCGTCGGCATCAAATACCTGCGGGTGGCAGGCCAGTCGTGTATCTGCGCAAACCGGGTTTACGTGGACGAGAGCATTGCCAAGCGGTTTATTCCGCTCTTCATAGAACGCGTTAACGCACTAAAGGTCGCGCCGGGCTTCGAGCCGGGCGCGCAGATCGGCCCGCTGATCAATGCCGAGATCCTCGAGAAGGTGGATGGGCTCGTACGCAGTGCCGTCGGGGACGGCGCTGCCGTGGTGGCCGGCGGGCGCCGCCTGACCGACGGCCCGCTGGCAGCCGGACTCTTCTATGCGCCGACGGTCCTCATGAACGTGCGCGAGGACATGGACGTGGCCAGGGAAGAGATCTTCGGGCCAGTAGCGCCTGTCATGACGTTCCGCGACGACGCCGAGGTGATCGAGCGGGCGAACGCGACGACCTATGGACTGGCGGCCTACTTCTATACCCGCGACCTCCGGCGGGCGATCCAGGTTGCCGAGGCCCTGGAGTACGGCATGGTCGGCGTCAACGACCCAACAGGGTATACGCACGAGATCCCATTCGGAGGATTCAAGGAGAGCGGCCTGGGACGAGAGGGCGGCCACCAGGGCATTGAGGAGTACATGGAGGTGAAGTCGATCTCGATCGGGATGTAAGGTTCTACTTTATGAGCAGATTGGGCAACCACAGCGCCAGCTGCGGGAAGAAGTACGTGAGGAGGAGCACGAAGATCTGCAGCCCCATGTAGGGCACCATGCCCCACCAGATGTCCGACAGCAACACCCCCTTGGGCGCCACTCCCTTGAGATAGAAAGCCGCCATGGCCACCGGCGGGCTGAGGAATGCGGTCTGGAGATTCACCGCCACCAGGATGCCGAACCAGATGGGATCAATCTTGTAGGCCTCCGCAATCGGCCAGAACAGCGGCATGAAGATGATGATGATCTCGGTCCACTCCAGCGGCCATCCCAGGAGGAAGATGACGACCATCGCCAGCAGGATGAACCCGCCGGTAGAGAGACCCAGGCCCAGGACGAAGTTCTCGATCACCTTCGATCCGCCCAACCGTGCGAACACGGCCGAGAAGATGCTCGAGCCGACCAGCAGCGTGAGCACCATGCTCGAAGTGCGGATCGCCTGAAACACGGCGCTCTTGAGAACCTCCCAATTCAGCTTGCGATAGGCGGCGCTCAAGATCAGCGCTCCGAGCGCCCCCATCGAGGCCGCCTCGGTCGGCGTGGCCAGGCCGGCGACAATGGATCCCAGGACCGAGAGGATGACCAGTGTGATGGGCACCAGGCCGGTCAGGAGCATCATCAGAATCTGGCCGAGCGAGTAGTTGCGCTCTTCCTTCGGCAGCGGCGGGCCGGCTTCAGGCCGGAGCTGCGTCTTGATGACGATGTACAGCAGAAAGCCCGCCGAGAGGAGGAACCCCGGGACAAATGCGCCCAGGTAGAGCTTGACGATGGAGATGCCGCCGTTGGCCGCGTAGAGGATCAACAGGACGCTCGGCGGGATCAAGATGCCCAGGGTCCCGCCGGCGGCCACGGCTCCGGTCGACATCCGCTTGTCGTAGCCCAACCGCAGCATCGGCGGAAGCGCCAGCAGACCCATGATCGTCACCGAGGCCCCGATGATCCCGGTGGCCATCGCGAAGATCGTGCAGGTGATCACGGTGGCCAGCGCCAGCGAGCCCCGCAGCGGGCCCGCGGCGATGAGGATCGAGCGGAAAAGCCGGTCCATGACCCCCGACCGCTCCAGCACAAATCCCATGAAGATAAACAGGACGATGGAGATCAGCACGTCGTTGGTCATGACCTGAAACGTGCGGACCGCCATCAGGTCGAAAACCACGTGACCGAAACCCATATAGCCGAAGACAAACCCCAGTGCCAGCAGCGTGAAGGCGGTCGGGAACCCGATGAAG
>JBQTJG010000521.1:0-4588 GCA_052387355.1 Armatimonadota bacterium
GAGACGAGTGCGCGCGGTTTTATTGGTTGGTCGTATAATGGTTAGGGTAGCACCTGGACTCGCGCACTGGGCCCCGGTGGCCGGAACTACATCTATGTCTGGAACATTCCCGAAGGGACGGTCTAGGTCATGGGGCAATAGACCACCCTCACAGGAACAACATGAACAAGGAAACGGCAGCCGCCCCACTTGCCCTGCTATCGCCCGGTGAAGTCTGGGACCGGGTCGATCCCCTTGCCCCAGATCTGGACCTGGACCCTGGCAGGGCCGGGCTAGCGGATCTCCCGTACGCCAAGCTATTGGGTCCGGGGTTCGAGCGTCTCTGCTATGAATTGCTCGTCGCCGAGGGCCACTCGCCTCGTTTCTTCGGCCGGAGCGGGCAAAGGGACTACGGGGTGGATATTGTCGTCGAGACGGGCGACACGCGCACGGTTTACCAGTGCAAGAACATTGCGGCTGCACCCGCATGGACCGATGTCCGCGACGCCGTCGCCAAATTCGAATCCGATTGGCTGGGCACAGCAGACTTACCTAGCCCCCATTGTTTTGTCTATTGCTGTCCGCATCCATTGGACGACAAAGACTTTGCAGAGCCTTGGACCCCGTTCAGAGACGAGTTTCGCGCAAGAACCGGAGTGGAGGTCTCCTTCTGGGACAAGGACGCCCTGGACACCCACCTGCGCAGGCTACCCGACGTGGTCGCAGGCCTTTTCTCGGGTTCTTATGCGGAGCACTTTTGCGGCCGCGATTATTGGCTACTCGACGACCCCTGGATCCGATTATGTCGGGGGGAGGCTCGGTACCGTTCCATAAAGCGTTTCTTGGAGCGGCACGAGCGGGGCGCGATTCACGTTTCCCTTGAGAACGAAGAGCGTTTTTTGGACCTCTTGTCCGGCTCGGGCGCCTTGGCTATTCGCGGCATGCCCGGATCAGGAAAGACGTTTTGGGCCCTGGAACTCGGTTGTCGCATGCGCTCCCCGCTCCGCCGCCTCTACTACGTCACGCTCACCGAATCCTCCGATATCGAGCGCATATGGCAGTCCGCGCGGCGGCGTCGCAGCCTGCCCGCGCTGTTTGTACTGGACGACTGCCATCAGAACCTAGAAGGTGCAGGAAGGATCCTGGAGCGTCTGACACCTGAGCTTAAGGGCGACACCGTCAAGCTCTTGCTTGTGCTGCGGGACCTGCCCCGTTCCGCTTCCGGAGGGCCTGATGACACCCCCGAGTGGCTGGCTCAGTTGAAGCAAGACGGAGCGATCATTGACATGAAGACCGATGATCTCAAGCGAACCCGCGCGGTCACTGAGCACCTGCGGCCCGATTTGATCGGATTGTCCACCCAAAGGCTCGAGCGGCTCCATCATTTCAGCGGCGCTGGCGACCTAATGTGTCTGGACGAACTACTAAGTGACGTGACATCTCCTTTGGACGTGGATGCGCTTCGCCACGACAAGCTGTATCAAAACATACGGTCCCGCTACTTCAAGGGCAACCGCCGGCTGCCCACCATCCGCAGGCTAGCCTGCCTGGCTCAGTTCGAGCTTACCCCCTTCGCGTCCGTTATAGACGGCGGGTGGGAACCGGGCGAAAAGAATTTCGCCGCCCCTCTCATGACGGAGTTGTTTGCACCGCCTCGCTATTTCTTTCTGCATTCCTCCCTGGCGGAATTGGTACTGCGTGCCCTGACGGCCCTGGAAATCGAACCTAGTCGACTCGAGAAGCACGTCGCTGAAGCTACCGAGGACGAACTTATCTCCTATTTCCGGCGCCTCATGGCCTCCTGTACGGAGAGCGCTGCAAGCGACACCGAGCCCATAACAAGCTTAGAGACTTTGGTTAAAAACCGGCTCAACCTGCTGGAAGAAACGATGGAGGAGAGAATCAAGGCGAATCTCCTGGCGGATGAGGACATCCTAGCCGGTATCGAAACGCACGTGGACCGCTGTACCTTCACTTTTCTGGCGATCTGCTTCAGTAACCTCTCGAGCGCGGCTCATCCGGCGAAGGGACGTTACGCGGAGCTGATCGAAGAGCGGTTTGCCGTTTCGGTTTCCCGGGAGCGTGATAGATCTGAGACATTTGAACCAGCAACAGGTGGTACTGAATTTTTCATGTTAGCCAGGTACGCTCCAGTAATCCTTGAGACCGTACAAACTGAGCATGGCGCCGAACGTTTTGTCACCAACAGTACCCTGGTCGAGCTATTCCGCATCCTTCAGTACGCCACGCCCACCTTCCGGGAGGCGCTGCTGGGTCAGCTCGACGATGCGACCGCGGCGGCGCTGGTGGAGAAGACCATCGCCGCCGGCCGCTCCATCGGCACTCTCGACCTCGCCATGCGCGAGCTGGGCGAGGCCGATGAAAAACTGGAGGAGGGTAAGCGTCTGCTCGGACGGCTGGAGCAGGCCATCGGCGCCGAACGCTTCCTGCGCCTCATCACCGCCAACGGCACTCTGTATGAGCTGTTCATGATCCTCAAGAACGCGACGCCCGCTTTCCGGGAGAAATTGCTGGGTCAGTTCGACGAGGCCACCGCCGGGGCGCTGGTGGAGAAGACCATCGCCGCCGGCCGCTCCATCGGCACCCTTCACCTCGCCATGCGCGAGCTGGGAGAGGCCGATGAAAAACTGGAGGAGGATAAGCGTCTGCTCGGACGGCTGGAGCAAGCCATCGGGGCTGGGTCCATCGTACGGCTCATCGGCGCCAGCGGCAGCCTCTTCGAGCTGTTCCACATCCTGCAATACACAACGCCCACCTTCCGGGAGGCGCTGCTGGGGCAGCTCGGCGACGCCAACGCCGGGATGCTGGTGGACAAAACTATCGCCGCCGGGCGTTCCATAGAGTCCTTCCACTACTCGCTGCGTCAGCTGGCCCAGCCCTCAAGCCAACGGGAACGACTGCAAGGATTGCTAGGGATCGACGGCTGGTGGCGTCTCATTATCGGCGTTGGCTCGCTCTACAGCGTTTGCAAGCTTTCGCAAGCAATGAGCGACGATTTCCGACTACGGTTCATACGGGCGTCTTCAGAACTGACTTCCGAGGACTGGTCCGGGATCACTGCTCGTGGTCTGTACCTAAATGCTTGCACCTTTGTTACCGACGAGCTTGCCGCCTACCCCGCGCTAAGTCAGACCGCGTTTCGGGCGGCCCTTGCTCACGGGGCGGCACCCTTGGCGGCCAAGGCAAGCTGGTTCGATCTCAACCCTAGCCGACCACCCACCGATTTAGCTTCGGTAGAAGGCCGAATCCTGCGCGAGGCCCTGCAGCCGAGGATCAAGGCGTTCAAGGTAGAGGAACTAATAGGGTTGGATTTCCGCGAGGCGGTCAACGCTTTCGCCTTCGGCTGGCGGGAGCGGGAAGACCTGCACCCCGATTTGGCCGCGCATCTTTGGCACATCATTCCAGACTCGGCTCGCTGGCCCAGGGAAGACGGCGAGTTTGCCGCTTTTCGCCTGGTGCTGGTTATCGCCCGCTCCGAGGCCATCTCCCAGCAGGACGCCTTGCGTCTGCTGTCGGCAACCGGCTCATTTCTGGACCGCGAGGTGTGCAAGGATATTGATACCCTGCCCCTGTTTCTGTTGCTGTGGAACATGGCCGCGTTGCGCTATGAACGCGCGGCCGATCGGTCGTTCCACGGAACCTTGCCAGCTAATCCGATTGAGATCCTTTTGACGGTCCTGCGGGAGCGCGTGCGCCCCAAGGGGCCGAACGACGAGAAGCTCGCCCAGTTGGCTCTTGCCGGCCTCTTGAGGTTTCTGCTGCCGCAGTTTGGCAACGAACTTCGCGGGATCCTGGCTCCGCTCACGACCAGTACCCGGTGGCTCTACAATGAGGCTCTTGAGCAGACCTTTCTGCCGGTCTTGTTTGCTTTGGAGGGCATCGCGCTCCTCCAGCCCGGCGAGCCGGTGTTAACGCCTCAAGTCTGCCTTGGCCTGCGTTGGAAATTCAAGGCGTATGAAGAAGTCGGCCCGGCCATCGAGCACCTGTGCGAACGAGTGAAGCGCCACGGCAACCTCCGCTAGCCAGGCAGGTTTGACACTACCTATGTCCAAAACCGTACCGTGCCCACCGGCCTAATTGTCGAGCCCTCGGCTGTCATAATCGTCACCAGCGTTGTTCAGGCGGGTGGCGCGAGACGGGAAGCCCTTCTCGACCCGGTATCTTGACCGCTATCTTGATTAATTTGCACAAGTGCAGCGTCCTCAACCACGAGGGGTCCTCAGGAATTTGAACAGCCTACCCAATACCGGCTGCCTGCCACCCGAGTGCCCAGGCGACGTGCTCGCGGACCAGCTCCGAGGGATGCGCGCGCTTTTGCTCCAGGGCCGCGACGGCCTCGGGCGAGGCGGGCGCATTGCCCAAGGCCACGGCGATATTGCGCAGCCAAGCCTCGTAACCGATGCGCCGAATCGCGGAACCCTCGGTGTTTTTTAGATACGCATCCTCGGTCCAATTAAACAGAGCAATGAGATCGGGCGCATCCAATCCATGGCGGGGTTTGAAATCGGTCTCGCGGCTCAAGCGCGCGAAGCGGTTCCAAGGGCAGACGAGTTGGCAGTCGTCGCAACCGAAGATGCGGTTGCCGATC
>JBQTJG010000522.1:0-2312 GCA_052387355.1 Armatimonadota bacterium
TCCGTTGACGCGGACGCCCGACGATGAGCAGCGCTGGCGGCAGTATCTCGCCCAGGCGGACGTGATGTTCGACTTCGATCATACGAACGCCGGGCTCCTAAAGACCTTGATCCCCCGCGTGCGATGGATACAGGGAACCAGCACCGGCATCGGCGACTTCCTGATTCGCACCGGCCTGATCGATACCCCGATCATCTTCACGACAGCCAAGGGGGCGCATGCGAAGCCTCTGGCGGACTTCGCGGCCATGGCGATCCGGTGGTTTGCAAAGGACGGGTTTCGCATGATGCGCGACCAGGCCGCGCGCCGGTGGCAGCGTTATTGCGGTCACGACGTGGTGGGGGCCACGGTTGGGATCGTGGGAATGGGCACGATCGGGCTCGAGGTCGCGCGGCTCTGCCGGGCGCTGGGCATGCGGGTCATCGGCACCAGCAGAACCGCGACGGCGGGCTCCTCGTCGAGCTCCGATATCGAGCGGGTCGTCCCGCTGTCGGAGCTGTCGTCCCTGCTCGCCGCCTCAGACCACGTAGTCCTGGCGGTCCCACGCACCCCGCAGACCGAGGGAATGATCGGGCGGGCGCAGTTCGCAGCGATGAAGCCCGGCGCGATCTTCATCAACGTCGCGCGCGGCGTGGCCGTTGACGAGGTTGCGATGATCGACGCGCTGCAGAGCGGCCGGCTCGGCGGCGCGGCGCTGGACGTGCTGCTCGAGGAGCCGCCTGATCCTGCCAATCCATTGTGGGACATGCCGAACGTGCTGATCAGCCCGCACTCGGCCAGCACCGTGACGACCGAAAACGCGTTCCTCACCGATCTCTTCCGCGACAATCTGGCACGCTTTCTGCGCGGCGTGCCGCTCATCAACGTCTTCGACAAGGCAAGACTGTACTAAGCCACGCCGCCCTCCGACCGCCGGGATGAGCGAGGTGTCAGGGTACTGGATCCGACTCGCAGGCCGGCTGGGGGCTGGTGCTCTCGCGAGCGAGAGATCGCATGTCCCCCTGGACGCGGCGCTGGGCAGACTGCTGGGGTGCCGGTGGATCTGGTGGGCGCCCGATCCCCTCTCCGCGTGGACGGCCGTGTTCTCCGCCCTTGCGGGTGACAGGGAGCGCCGCCTCATCTATGCCGTGGGCGCTCCGCCATGGCTCGAATGCGCCGCGGCCGGCTTCCCGACTCTACGGGGAACGGAGGTCGATGGCTGTGAGGTCAAGCGGCGGACATGGTCGCCCCTGTTTCGGGAGCTGACGCATGGCGATGTGCTGATATTGGAGCACCGGCACGGCCTCCCGGTGGCTCCGGAGACCGCGCCTGATGACGTCCTCATCCTCGAGGATGCCACCGCCGCCGTGGGTGGGGCCGTCGGGAACCGTCCCGTGGGCTCGCTCGGCCACGCCGCCGTTATCACGCTTGGCGTCCCGCCGTTCACACGCTCAACCGGAGCCCTCGTGGCCACGCCCAACCGCCACTCGGCGGGCCGTCTCTCGGGGCAGCCTATGCTCACCCCGGTCGAGCAGGTCAACGATACGGCCATCATTGCCGACGTGGCGGGCGTCGAAGAGTGGGTCGCCGAGTGCCGGGCCGTCGCAGCCATCTACGACAGCGTCTGGCGCGGCGACGGACTGCCGATTCGTCCCGTCGAGCCGGTTGGCGAGATCGCGCCGACCTTTGTCGAGTACCTGATCGCGGTTCCCGATCCAGACGCGCTGAGTCACTCACTCGCCGGTGAGGGGATCGAGACACGCCGGCCGCTCAATGATCGCCTCCGCGGTCTCCTCAGCGATCCGTCATGCGATGAGCTGCCGCGGGCGCGTGAATTCTATAGCCACGCCCTGCAGCTTCCCAGCCATCCCGGTCTTGATTTCGAGGAGGTCCTGGCCGTGGCCGCCGCGGTCGTCCGGCACGTGCGGGCGGGGTGAAGGTACCGCCCGGGACTGAAGGGATGCTTCAAAACCAACCCGAACTCCATAGAGGATTCCGCCCCTGCGCTGAACCGTGGCGGGGGCATTTGCAATCCAGCGGAGGGATGTCCATGTATGGCGCAACGTACACCGGCGGAGTTCGGCGAGCAGGGCGAATCGCGGCAAGTCTGGTCGCGATTGCGCTTCTCGGACTAGTCAGCGGGGGCAGCGGCGCGGGGCCAGCGCCCGACACCGCGGTGATCCTTCAGGGCGCCGACATCGTGACAATGGAGCCGATGTTCTCGCAGTCCCTGCCCGATCAGAACGCAATCGTCCACGTCTTCGAGACGATGACACGATTCGGCGACGACCTGTCGCTGCAGCCGGGGCTCGCCGAGTCGTGGCGTCTGCGCG
>JBQTJG010000523.1:0-2937 GCA_052387355.1 Armatimonadota bacterium
TTTAGCTCTCGAATTCCTTGAACGAGACCGCCGGGCGGTGGGGCTCCTGAAAGCGTGGGCACTCAACATCGTCGCAGGGATTGCGCCTCATGAGTCGCTTCTGCGCGGCGAGATACGTGAAGAAGGATCGGAGGCGCTCGATCTCCGTGGCCTTCGTCCGGGGCCCGACCGATCGCACGTAGATGTGGTGCTCGATGTGCTTGGGCGTGAAGCGTTCGAGGGGAATCTCGGGATACGTCCGCTGGAGCTTCTCGACGGCGAGGCGGTAATCGCGAATCGTGAGCGGGCTGTAGTTCAACACCTGCAAGCGGGTCAGGTACTCCCCCAGTAGCTCGGTCCGGTAGTCCGTCATACGGGCTCACCTCCGCCATCGCCTAGATGAGCTTGTCGTGGGCGGCCTGAATGTCGCCCACGTCGATCTGTCCGTAAATGTGCGCCGTCATGCGAATGTCGCTGTGGCCGAGGAGCTTGGCGGCCACGTCCAGCGGAATCCCCCGGACCTTGCAGAGGCGCGTGAAGCCGTGCCGGAGGTGGTGCGGGCTGAGCCGGTAGGGCAGGCCCGCTTCCCGACCCAAGCGCCACAAGGTTTTCCCAATCCAGGACACGCTGCGTGGATAGGGCGGCAGCGGGGAAGGGAACACCCACGCTCTGGACTCGCACCATCCAGCGTCTGTCGCAAGAGCACAGCGACACGCTCCGGGAAGACCAGGGTGCGTTCCTTTCCGCCCTTGCCCCCAGCAAGGTTATCGAAGGTCGACTGAATTCCGAGAGACTAGCCGAGTCTCGGGGAATTCGTTACCTTTTCAAGGGTTTTCGGTCATGATTGCTCAATAGCCAGAGGCCACATCCAGGAGCTCCTAGCACGTCTACTGGCAGAGGGTTGCTTCAAAGCCGTTCGAAGGTCTTCGATGAGGGTCCCCCACGACTTCAACGGTCTACGGCTGCTCGCGCCAGGACACCAGCGTGTTGTACGCGCCTCCGCTGACAACGAACCCGGTTGAATCGTACTGGAACTGCGTATTGCGGTCGAATTGGACGGTGCGAGAGAGGATGGCTCCGCGAGACAGGCTTGCCTGGTCCAATTGCACCCGACCATTCGGGGCCAGCAAGATCGCGTTAATGCGTCCGGTCTGATGAAACTCCACGGCGTAGTCCGTACCGACGTCGGCCGCGCAGCTGTCGATCACGAACCGTCCGGGCGCGATGTCAGCGTCCACCTCATCCACTCCAAAGAGCGTCCCCTGATTGATCTCCATGCGGCCAGCCATGTGCAGTTCGACTTTCCCCGGACCAGCGACGCGCACGCGGCTGTTCTGCCCGACGATCAGGGTCTTGAGGTGGACGACGAGGATCTCGCTGGCGCTTGTGGTCGCAAACGTCAACGTGGAGTTTGACTCCATCTCGACGTCGCGGAGAACCGTGTTCGCGTTCGCCGCGCTGACGGTGAGGCTCGTCTGGTTGAGCCGGTCGTCGGAGGCACTGGTCGAAGGGTTGCACGTGAACGGAGGCAGCACAGGACATACGACGCCTCCCGGATAGCTGCTCGTCGTGGTGCCGGCCACCTGGAAGTACGAGGAACCGCACGATCCTGAGCAGGTCACGGTGCCGCCCGCCGTCGCGTCACCCGCCATCCCACCGTAGGCGTAGGTGCGCGCGAGCGAGCCCGGCGTGTGCGGCGGCCCGTTCAGGAAGATGTTTTGGTCGCTGCCGACATTGCCGTAGGTTCCGGTGTCCCGGTCCAGGGTCACCCCTTCGACCCCACAGACCGCGAAGTCTAGCGAGGTGAACGTCTGCTGCCGGACGACAGCAACCACTGTGCGTCGTCCCGACACCGTCGTCTTGTTTGGGACGAACCCGGTTGACGTGATCACGCGCACATTGGGCTGGGGAGCAACGGCGCACGGATTGGGGTTGCCCGGGACTGAACCATTGGAGCAGCGGACGGTGACGTCGAAGAGACCGATCTGGCCCTCCAGCGCGTGGGTGACCAGGCGATCGATCTCGCCCGAATAGGCGCTGCCGCCAGTATCGTTGATCTTCGCGGTAGCGTAATGCACGCCGGCTTCCGCCGCCGCCAACGCCCGCACCGTGTGTCGATACGACACCGCGCCCTGGATCTCTCCGAGGAGATTATCGAGGATGGCCACGGTGAGCACGCCCGCGACGACCAGCAGCAGGAGCACCATCACGAGGGCATTGCCCCGCTCGCCACTCCCGGCGGATCGCCAGGAGGTTAGAGGGTGCGTGGATCGGGATTGCGAAGGTTGACGAGAATTGTCCATGTCTGACTCCGTGTCCCCTGAGCGCCCGCCGAGGCTTCCTCGACGAGCGTAATGCGGATCATGCGAATAGATCGGATGCCGGTCGGTGTCGTGAGATCGGTCACCGCGGCGCCGTTCGCATCGTAGTAGGCAAACGACAGTGACGTGACCCGGACCGAAGTTGGATCTGTCACGCTGGCCACCTGCTCGGTCGCACCGGTGGCGCAGTCCGTCACTGATTGTCGCACCACGTTCACGCTCGCACTGCCGACCGTCTCGAGTCCAACGCTAAACCCGATGGTTTCTGGGGTCCCGTCGGCGGCCAGATCGGTATTGAAGTAGAGTTGCGCCGAGGTCGGGTTCAGCGTGGGGTCTTCGACGACCAGCGCGTCCCGGCACCGGGGGATCGAACTCGTGTAGCTCACGGCGTAGCCGGCCTGCCGCAACCGGTCGCCCAACCACTGTACGACGAGCCGACCGTGCTGCTGATTCTGGAGGGTGCTCATGACGCGCAGGCGGGACCTCACCGCGGTGCCGACCGCCAGGTAGATCGTCGACAGCATCAGAGAACCAATGGCCATGGCGGCAAGCACTTCGATAAGGGTCATCCCCCGCTCGCCCCGCCGCTCCCCGCTCCTCGGAATAGAGAACGTCATGGAAACACTAGGTCGGCCGC
>JBQTJG010000524.1:0-3410 GCA_052387355.1 Armatimonadota bacterium
TACGACAAGGGAGAATCTGATCAGTGCGGGGAATTCGGAAGCTCTCCAAGAAGGAACTCGGTCCAGGAGAGCGCAGAAACGCCCGCTTGCCTCGCGGTTTCCTGGCCGGCGGGGCCCGTGAGAACAAGCGGTCGGTAGCGAGGGTAGCGGCGGCAGAACTCAAGCAGGCCGCGCAACTCGGCGGTTCCGAATACCCCCGTTTTCACCTCCAGAGCCCATGTGCCCCAACTGCCGTCGACGATCCCATCGACCTCCAGCGGTTCCTCGCGCCAGTAGGTCACCCGCTGCCCCGCGTTCCAGGCGTGCGCCAAACAGGCGTTCTCGACCCACGTCCCGTAGCGCGCGGAATCAATGGCTGGATCAGGCGGGCCCTCGGGATCCATAGCGCTGAGCAGGGCATTGTTCAACGCGATAAGCTTGGGGGGCGCCGAGCGGCGCCGGATCGGACGCAGAGAGAACTTCTGAAGCGCAGCGATGAGATACGCATCTTCAAGGAGCTTCAGGTAATGAGCGATGGTCTCCAGTGTACCAGGGTCTTGCAATTGACCTTGAAGCTTCTGGAGTGAAACAACCTGCGCGGGCAGACCCGCAGCAAGCGCCAAGACCTGGCGCAGCAATGCCGGACGTCGGATGATACCGAGCGCCAGAATGTCTCGCTCGACGGCGGGCTCAATGATCGCATCTCGCACGTAGGCACGCCAACGGGCAAAGTCATTGCGCAGCCCGAATGCCCCCGGGTATGAACCAAGGCGCACCAGCAGCTCTGCAGCCTCGATGCGAGCAATGCCAAAGACGTTGCTCAGCCCAGCAGCAGACCAATGTGCAAGTGTGAGGCGCTCGAACCGCCCGGCCAGGCTTTCACGTGAACCGGCACCGAGCCCAAGGGCTGAAGAACCTGTAGCCACGACATGAAGCGGAATTCTCCGGCGACGGACGCGGTCCCATTCGCCCTTGAGCCGCGCGGCCCAGTCGCTCACGTGCTGGATCTCGTCGAGGAATAGGACGGCTTTTCTGTGACTGCCCGCCAGATCGCGGGCCGATCTCCAGAGTCGCTCCCAGAAGTCAGGTAGGGCCGCCTCAGGAGCGTCGCAGGCGGCATAGACTGCCCGCTCACCCTGCTGCTGGGCCAGTTCCAGCAACAGGGTCGTCTTCCCCACCTGACGAGGACCGGTCAGGAGCTGAATGCGCCCGGGGGCGGGCTCGGCGATCCGTTCCGTGAGGTGGGTTCGGCAGGAAAGGTAGTCGAGCCGATATTCGATCATACTCGAAAAATTATTCGACTACAACCACTTGTCAATACCCTGTGGAGTTCCCTCCTGCCCGTTCAGTCCCGCCTGCGCCGCCAGCTGCTCGGTTGTCGCCGTGCCGATGTTGATCGCCCGGATCCTCCCATCCTGGCTGATCACGACGGTGCTGGGCACGGTCAGGATCGCGAAGCGGGCGGCGAGGTTCGGTTCGTCCAATGCATTGACCTCGCCGATGACGACGCGCCCAGGATAACGCTGCTCCAGCGTGTCCAGAGCCGGGCGCTGCACCGTTTTGCAGGGGACGCACTCAGGCGTCGTGAACGCCAGCACCAGCGCCCTGGCCCGGGTCGCCCGGTAGGCCGCCACCAGGTCGGCGGCACCGGCGCGCCGGGTTTGATGCCACCGCCACGCCAGCCAGATCCAAACGGCCCCGGCCGCGACAATCAGCACACCCAACGCCAGCAGCGGTTCGCGCACTCTACGCTCCTTGGGTTCGACGCCGGAGCCATCCGCGCCGGGAAAGCTGATAGTACACGAAACATCCTGCGCAGAAGCCGACCGTCACGTTGAGCAGCGCGAGCGCGGCGACGAGACCGGCCAGCACCCAGCCCAATGTCGATGCCCCCGCGAAGAGCGCGAGGGTGGCCAGGGCCACGACCGCGGCGCCGACGCCCTGGGCAAACCGGTGCGGGGCAGGATCGTCGGGGATAAGGTTCGGCCGGACGAGGCGCAACGGAATCCCCAGGCGCAAATAGAGCGCCCGGAAAAGGCTCCAGGAAGGCGCAGCCGCGCTGATGCTGAGCGCGACTGTCAGGAACGCGATGAGCCAGGGGGCCTGCAGCGCGCCGGCGAGAACGATCCACGCCGCAATGAGCGTTTGCGAAAACTTGATTGCCGACTGATCAACAACCGATGTTTGTGCCATGTGCCATCCCCCCTCGATGTGACGCACTTGTAGCAGGGCGCCGGATGGTTGTCAAGCGCCATTGCCGTGTCTCTCTATGCGACGCTATTCTCGATCGGGTGAACCGGCATTTTCCGCGTGGATCCACGCCATGGCGGCCGCCGTGGCACTCTCCTGATCGGTCCGATTGGCCGACGGCGGGGGCAGCGGCCGGCCGATCCGTACGGTGACTCGCGCCAAACGCGGCCACCGGGCACCAAGCGGAAAGACCCTGCCTGTGCCGATCGTGGCGATGGGCAGAAGCGATGCCCGCGCCCGCGCGGCCAGCAGCGCGGCCCCACGCTGAGCCTCAGCCGGATGAGGACTGATGTGGCCTTCGGGAAACATGGCGATCTTCCGTCCTGCAGCCAGGGCCCGCTGCGCGTCCCTGATCGCCGCCGTGTCGATTTCACCGCGACGCACGGGGATGCACCCATGGGTCCGCAGCGCCCACCCGACGAACGGCATCGAGAAATACTCACGCGCAGCCAGAAACAGCACGCGCTCAGGAACCGCCGCGGCGACAAACAACGGATCGAGCGCGCTGGGATGGTTGGCCACGATCACAGCCGGGCCGGCGGGGTAGTACTCGATCCCTTCAACGCGGAAGCGAAAGAGCACGCGCAGCAGCGCGCGAACGATCGTTCGCGTGACCCTGAACAGCACGGTGTCGGCGGGCCAGGGGGAGGAGCTGTGACTAATGTCCTCCATTGGAACCAGGTGCAGATGGGTCTGCCGTGCGAGGGTCGGCTGCGACCGCATCGGATCCCGACCGGCCCGCCTGCGCCGTGAAGCGAATGCTCAAAACCCGGAAGAGTCGTCCCAGCACCCAGCCCAGAGGCCGAAAGAGCATCCGCGCGGCGGCGCTCATCGCGGCCAGGCCTCGACGGACCCACCGCAGGCGGCTGCCCATGGCCTGCAGCGTGCGCGACCGCGCGTAGAGGAGCGTTATGCCTAGCACGCCCAGGGAGATCGCAAACTTGCCGACATGGGAAAAGTGGATGCCGAGCAGTTCCTCTGCGAACAGTTCAAGTCCGATCACGAAGACCAGCAGGTAGGCCGCGGCTTCGAGGATCGGCTCCCGCTTGATGAACGTGACGAAGATCCCAGCGGCGAAGCGCATGGTGATGATCCCTAGAAAGACGCCGGTGAGGACGACCCACATCTCGCGCGAGAGCGCGACTGCGGCGACGACGTTGTCGATGCTGAACGCCATATCG
>JBQTJG010000525.1:0-10108 GCA_052387355.1 Armatimonadota bacterium
TCGGCGCAAGATCGAGGCCTGGCGTGGGGAGCTGACGCGTGCGGAACGCGCGGGCCAGCGGATCGTGATCTGGGGAGCCGGCTCGAAGGGCGTAGGCTTCCTCAACATGCTTGGGGTCGAGTCAGCGATCGATGCGGTCGTCGACGTGAACCCCCGAAAACACGGGATGCACGTGGCCGGCACGGGGCAGCGCATCATCGCCCCCGAGTCGCTTCGAGACGTTCGGCCGGACGTCGTGGTCGTGATGAACCCGATCTACGAGACCGAGATCCGGGATCAGATTGTGCGTCTCGGTCTCGCGCCCGTGCTGGTGCGCGCTTGAGACTCGGCACACGGGGACGCGGATGCCTCGCGTGAGTGTCGGCCTGCCGGTGCGCAACGGCGAGCGATTCTTGGTCCAGGCGCTCGACTCTATCCTGGCGCAGGAGTTTGAAGACCTTGAGGTTATCGTTTCGGACAACGCCTCAGAGGATCGGACTGCGGAGATCTGCCGGGAGTATGCGGCCAGAGATCGGCGCGTTCGGTATGTCCGCAACGAGACGAATGTTGGATCGGTCAGGAACTTCAACCGGGTGTTCGAGCTCTCGTCTGGCGAGTACTTTCACTGGGCCGCCCATGACGACTTTTGGACCCCGGGCTTTCTCCGGCGCTGCGTGGAGGTCCTGGATCGGGAGACTGCGGCTGTGCTCTGCTTCTCGACCATGGCGGTGGTCGATGATGCTGGTCGCATCCTGAGGATCCACAGGGACGATCTTGAAGGCCTGACGTCGCGGGATCCACGCGAGCGTTTCCACCACCTGATCTGGCGTCTGAGAGACTGTCACCCGGTGTTCGGACTGATGAGAGCAGCGGCCCTGAAGAAGACCGGGGGTATACAGAACGTGCCAGAGCCCGACCGGCTCCTGCTCGGACAGCTCAGCCTCCTCGGTCCGATGTGGCAACTGCCCGAGCCCGTGTTCTTTCGGAGGATCTCTCCGCAGCGAGATGGGTGGGTGTGGCTCGATCCGTCGAACATGGGCCGGCCCAGGCTGGGGTTTGCGCGGTTGACGTATGGGCATCTCCTGGCGATCAAGCGATCGCCGTTAGGCTACGCCGACAAGGCCGTCCTCATGGCCGATCTCGTGGGGTGTTTCGCGTACCGGTGCCTGCGTGCATGGACACGCTCCTGGGCGTGGAGACTCAAGCAGATCCTGGTGCGAGAGACGGTGTACAGGGCATGATCCCCGTGTTTCAGAGAGGAGGTGAACGCACGACCCCGAGAAGGCGCCAGGCAGTCTCAACAGCGGCCTGTGACGCACGGCCAGGGAAGTGGGCGGGAGCACCTACAGACCTGGACGATCGTGTTACGAACGCTCCTAATCTGCCGGAGAGGTGGGGAGAACTCAATGGACAGTCGTTCCGCGGTGAGATACTCGGCACTCTCAGTCATGGTCCTTGCTAGCATGCTTGTCGTGCAGTCCGCGCACATGGTGGAGCACGTCGCACAGGTGTATCAGAAGTTCGTGCTGAGACTCCCGAAGGCGCAGGGCGTGCTGGGCGCCGTCTTCGACCTGGAGTGGGTCCACTTCCTGTACAACACCTGGCTGTTTGGCGCTCTGGTGCTTGCCTACGTCTGGTGGCGCCGGACGCGCTCGCCACAGGTCCCGATCTTCCTGACCGCCGCGGTGGTGATCCAGGGCTGGCACGAGATCGAGCACATCGTGAAGATGCTCCAGTACTACCTGCTGGGGATCACCGTCGGCCCCAAAGGGATTCTCGGGTTCGTCGTGCCGCTTGTCTGGCTGCACTTCTGGTATAACCTGATTATCCTAGCGCTCGTGGTGTTCTCCTTCTTTGCCGTTCGCGCACTGAGCCACAAGGTGGCTCATGCCACGACCTGAGCATCCGCACCGCATGATCGCTGCGCGGTGATCACGACCGCATGAACCGGGTCGTTGACGTCGCGATCAGTCTCGTGGTGCTGATCGCGCTCTTTCCCGTTCTGGTCCTCATCGTCCTCGCCAACCGGGTGCTGACCGGCCGTGTGCTGTTCCGGCAGGTGCGTGTTGGAAGGGCGATGAGGCCCTTTACCATCCTGAAATTCCAGACCATGGTGGATGCGCCGCTGGGCGGGTCGACGGTCACCACGGCCAACGATCGCCGCGTGACCCCGTTCGGACGAGTGCTGCGGGGGCTAAAGTTTGACGAGCTCCCGCAGTTGATCAACGTGCTCAGGGGAGAGATGAGCCTGGTGGGTCCGCGCGCGCTGACACCCAACGAGATCGCCCGAATTCCGACCGAGGTTGCGGCACGGGTCTTTTCCGTCCGACCCGGGATGACCGGCCTGGCCTCGCTCTTGTTCTCCAACGAGGAGCGGATGCTTCTCGGCGTCTCACGGCCGGAGGACTACTACTTTGAGGTGATCCTGCCCGGGAAAATGGCGCTGGAATCTCTCTACGTGCAGCGGAAAGGCCTCTGGTTCGACATGCTCATCTTGATGCTTACACCCCTGGCGATCCTGCTGCCGGCGTTCACGCGCCGGCACCTGCAGCGACTGGTCGGCGAGGGAGATCCCACCACTATGATCAAGGAGTCGGCATGATCCCTGTTGCGCGTCCGGACCTGTCAGAGATTGAAGTACAGGAAGTGCTCTCCGTCCTCCGCACACCCTACTTGAGCCTCGGGCCCAAGCTCCGTGAGTTTGAGGATCGGATGGCGGCCTTGCTCGGGGTCCGGTACGCCGTCGCTGTGTCCAGCGGTACTGCGGGGCTCCACCTCGCCGTGCGCGCCGCGGGCATTGGGGAAGGCGATGAAGTCATCACCACGCCGTTTAGCTTTGTCGCGTCCTCCAATGTCCTCCTGTACGAGCACGCGATTCCGGTGTTTGTTGACATCCAGGATCGGACGCTCGACCTGTCGCCGAATGCGGTCGAGGAGGCGATCACGCGGCACTATGCGCGGACCGGCCGCGGCCTGATCAATCGCCACTCGGGGAGGCGTCTGGCCGGCCTCCTGCCCGTGGACGTGTTCGGCCACCCGGTCGACATCGACGGCTTTCGGGCCATCTCGGCGCAGTACGACCTGAGGTTGATTGAAGACTCGTGCGAGGCTCTGGGATCCGAGGTTCGCAGCGCTGACGGCGCCATATGGACGAAGGTCGGCAGCCGCGCAGAGCTGTCGGTGTTTGCGTTCTATCCCAATAAGCAGATGACGACCGGCGAGGGCGGCCTGGTGGCCACCAACGACGAGGTCTTCAACGCCCGGTGCCGGACCGGCCGCAACCAGGGCCGCTCGGAAGGGTCTGCCTGGCTGGAGCACGCAACGCTGGGGTTCAACTACCGTCTAGATGAGCTCTCGGCCGCGCTCGGGATCGCGCAGCTCAAACGATTCGATGAGTTGACCCGAAAGCGCACCCGGGTCGCCCAGATCTACGATGAGTCGCTCCGTCCAATCGAGGAACTGCGCCTGCCCCATGCGGAGCCGTGGGCCCGGGTGAACTGGTTTGTCTACGTGGTGCGCGTGGCCGACGGCATCGACCGGGATGCGCTCGGTCAGTTCCTGACCGAACGCGGCATCGAGAACCGCGTGTACTTTCCACCGGTTCATCTTCAGCCGTATTACCGAAAGCGCTTTGACTATGCGGAGGGCGCCTTTCCGGTCTGCGAAGCTGCGGGCAGGACGACGCTGGCTCTCCCGTTCTTCAACGACCTGACGGAAGAGCAGATCGGCCGCGTCGCCGAAGCGCTGCAGGAGGGGGTGCATGCCTGTGCCAAAGCTCGGCGCCGTTAGGCCGACCCAGACAATTCGAACGGTGATGTTCCTGCTCGGCGACGGCCTCAGGTGGGGATGCGCCCTGTACGCCGCCTATTTCATCCGCTTCGAGGGGGACATTCCGCTGCAACACCTCAGGCGCATCCCGCTGCTCCTCCTCGTCTTCATCCCGTCGAAGATCCTGATGCACTATCTCTTCCGCCTCTACCGGGTCACCTGGCGCCTGATCGGGCTCACGGATCTGATCAACGTCTGGAAAGCCAATTCACTGGGATCGATCCTGGTCATGATCGCTCTGCTCTTCCTGCGCTCGCTGCCGGGCTTTGCGGTGGTCCCACGGAGCGTGCTGCTGCTCGATTACATCTTGAGCGCTGCCGGCGTCGCTTTCTTTCGCTTCGGTCGCCGGCTCTGGGACTTTCAGCGTGAGGGGCTCCGGCGCAATGGCCGGCATTCGACCAGCCGGATCCTGCTGGTAGGCGCCGGGGCTGCCGGTGAGCGGCTGGCCCGGACGATGCTCGACGACCCACGCAGGATCTACCGGCCCATCGGGTTCATCGATGACGACCCGGCGAAGCACGGCACCTACGTGCATGGCCTCCGGGTGTTCGGGGGACGCAGGACCATTGCGGAGGTCGTCAGGCAGCGCCAGGTTAACGAAGTCGTCATCGCTATTCCCTCGGCGCCCTCCAACGAGCTCCGCGGCATCGTCGAGCAGGCCCGTCAGTCGGAGGTCCGTCAGATCCGCGTCCTCCCCGGCATCCACGAACTCCTCTCCGGCCGGGTGCGGCTCCAAGATATCCGTGAGGTGAATCTGCTGGATCTGCTGCGGCGGCCCGCCGTGCACGTCGAGTTGGATGCCATCGGGGCCTTCCTGGCGAACAAGCGTGTCTTGGTCAGCGGCGCCGCGGGATCAATCGGTTCTGAACTCGTCCGTCAGCTTTCCCGGTTTCCGTGCGCCGAGATTCTGGCGATGGACAACAATGAGTCGGGACTCTTTGAATTGGAAGAGGCCGTCCAGGCGCTCCAGGTGCCGGTGCCGGTGCGCACGGTCGTCGCGGACATCCGCGACCGGGACAAGGTGGACTGGATGCTGCGGACCCTCCAGCCACAGATCGTCTTTCATGCCGCAGCGTACAAACACGTTCCCCTGATGGAACGGCACACGGAAGAGGCCGTCAAGACGAACGTGCTGGGGACGTTCGTGCTGGCCGAGGGCGCGGTGCGGGTGGGGGCCGAGGCATTCGTCCTCATCTCGACGGACAAGGCTGTGAGCCCGAACAACGTCATGGGGGCGACGAAACGCGTGGCGGAGCGCGTGGTGCAGGCGCTGAGTCAGCGAGGGAAGACCCGATTCCTCGCCGTCCGGTTCGGCAACGTGCTCGGCAGCCGAGGCAGTCTGATCCCCGTCCTGCAGGAACAGATCCGCCACGGCGGCCCGGTCACCCTCACCCACCCGGACATGCGCCGCTACTTCATGAGCATCTCTGAGGCCGTCCTGCTGGTCCTCCAGGCAGCCCTGATGGAGCGGCAGACCGGGGTCTTCGTCCTGGACATGGGGGAGCCCATTCGGATCGTGGATCTGGCGACCGAGATGATCCGCCTCAGTGGTTTGGAGCCGGACAAGGACGTGCCCTTTGTCTTCACGGGCGTGCGACCCGGCGAGAAGATGGATGAAGAGTTATGGGAGGTCGACGAGGTCCTGCTCCCGACGCCCTTCGAGAAAATCTTCGAGATCAAGCCCGATGGCCTGCCCAACGAGGTGACCCTGCGGCTTGCGCTCCAGGAGCTCGAGCGGCTCGTGCGTAACATGGATGCCGACGGCATCCGCGCGCTGCTGTACCACCTGGCCTCGAAAGACTCGAAGGAGTGGATAGAGCACGCAGGCCGCCGCGCTGTGACCTCCGTCTAGCCACCGAGGACGTTCCCGGCGCATGCGGTGGATCGTCCTCCTGCTGATCGCCTTCCTGACCGTTGCCCTGCTCACCGCTCCGCGGGCGCTCCAGGCCATCGGGGACTTCCTGGTCGCCGGCGACCCATTGCGCCCTAGCGACGCAGCCATCGCCATCAGCGGCGACGGCAGGGAGCGGGTCCGGACGGCCAGCGCCCTTGTCACCGGGGGACATGCGCGCTGGCTGATCCTGAGCGGGGGGCCTCCTGGCCAGCCTGGCGCCGCCGCTGAGCTCGTGCGTTACGCCCGCGAGCATCAAGTCGCCGACGCCCACATGCTGGTGGACGCCACCGCAACAAGCACCGTGGAGAACGCGTACGGAAGTGCTCGGGTCATGCGTACGCACGGGCTTCGGACCGCGATTGTGGTCACGTCTCCTTATCACATGCGCCGGACGATCATCGTGTTTCGCGCGATCTTCCAGCCGCAGGGCCTGGCCGTGCGCGCCTTTCCTGCGCTCGACAGTTTCTTTGAGGTGCGGGAATGGTGGACACGGCGGAGGGATCGGGAGTTGGTCTTGCGTGAGTATGCGAAGTTGGCGGCCTATCTCGTGGGATTCCGCTAGGACTGTGTGTCCCCGCAGTCCCCGGGCCGGCGCGACTACTCGATGAGGCCCCGACGAAGCACGTGGGCCACGGCCTGCGTCCGGTTGCGCGCGCCGAGCTTCCTCAAAATGTTGCGGATGTGGGTCTTGACGGTGCCTTCCGCCACCACGAACTTCGCGGCGATCTCTCGATCGGTGCTTCCACGCGCCAGCTCCATGAGGATGTCGAGCTCTCTCGTCGTGAGTCCTTCGAATTCGAGGCGCATGCGCGTCCGCTGCTCCCGCGTGAGTTGCCCGAGCCGCTCCATGAGCTTGCGGGTGATCTCCGGATGAAAGAAGGCGCGGCCGTTGCACACCGACCGGATCGCCCCGGCGAGATTGACCGTTGGGATGTCTTTGAGGATGTAGCCGGTGGCTCCGGCCTCGATCGCCCGAAGGGCTTTCTCGTCATCGAGCCGATCGGTCATGACGATGATTTCAATGTTGGGCAGCGTCTCTTTGATCGCGCGGGTCGCCTGCAGGCCGTCACCCGGCATATCCTGATCCATGAGCACCACGTCGGGAACCAGTTCCCTGGTCAAGCGTACCGCGTCATCCGCCGTGCCTCCCTCGCCGACAATCTCCACATCGGCGACGCCGCCCATCAGCGCCCGAATGCCGTGGCGGATCAACGTCATGTCGTCTGCAAGAACAATGCGAATACGTTTCATAGAGAGCTCATCCCTGCTGCCCTGGAGGCGCACCGACGCTCTTCGATATTCCCTGGCCCGAGATCGTGTTGGGCAGCGACGTCTGTTGGGCCAGGCCCGAAGATGACCTGAAGGTCCCCCGCAGGACCCTCCGGCTCCGGCATCATCGGCTTACGCCAAAATGTGTATGCCCACTTTCGCAGTAACTCAGGCCTGCCATAAGGCGTTCGCGAGGACCGTCAGGGGGGGCGTCCGATCTCTACTAGAACGACAGAGGTAGTTCTCTCGGTTCCCTCGTTGCGTCGCGCGTCTGTTCGTCGGAGTGATCGCGGTGGCGCTGTTGGCGCTGGTGTTGCGGTGAGACGGCGGCCGGCATGCGCTGTTGGTGGACCATGCGATGACCGGATTTCCACCTTTCTTGGACCCATAGGGCATGGCGTTCCAAAGTTGCGGAAGCCAAGATACATTCAACGCTGGCACGGCGGCTCGTGGCGCCCTCCGTACCGAAACCTCGACGCGCAACGTTAGTAGCGTTGGGACGCGAACTCCCGTTCGCGTCTACGGTGTTCCCGCGCGGGGCATACCATTCTCGCTGCACCACACTGCCCCCGGGTGCGCCCAGCATCCGGTTCAGAGAGCCGTTTGACCAGCGAAAAGGCAAACCAGGAGCAATCTTGGGACGCAAAGCCACGGGGCCCCCACCCGGGGGTCAGCCGGGTTGCCGAGGGGAGAGGTCAGAGTGAACCGTCGGACTTTTGCATCGATGTGCGTGTGTATCGCGGTCCTGCTCGCTACAGTTCCCGACGTTTGGTCACAGTCACTCCATCAGCACCACCTGCCAGTCAGGCTCACGCTTGGGTTGAACACGGTTCGCAGCGGACGGTGGTCAGATCCTGGAACGTGGAGCGCGGGCCGGGTGCCCTTGCGCGGGGAAGCCGTGGTCATCCCCGCGGGACAGCTCGTCACCTATGATGTGTTCAGCGATGTCGAGATCGGGCGCGTGACGATCCAAGGCACGCTGGCCTTTGCCCGGGATCGCAACACCCGCCTCGACGTGGGAAACGTGATGGTAGATCAAGGTGGATATCTTGATATGGGGACCGCCACCGATCCCATCCCTGCCACGGTCGCGGCCGAAATCAGATTCGCCATCAGCCCGACGGCGCAATGTGTCGGCGGCCCCAACTTCGTCGACGGCGACATCGGCCTCTGGGTGTTCTCTGGAGGACGCTGGGACGCCCACGGGGCGCCGCTTCGGACGACGTGGACGAAGCTCGTCCAGACGGCCGCGGTCGGCACATCGGTCGTGCGCGTCGCCGATGATGTGACGGACTGGCTGCCCGGGGCGTGGGTGGTCGTGACGCCCACCGACCTCGGCAAACGGGGGGCCGGGCTGGTGGCCGCGTACCCGCAGTTTGAAGAGTTCCAGATCGTCCGCGTGACCAGATTCACGGGATACTCGGAGATTCAGCTCTCTGGGGTGCTTCGCTACACCCATGACGGGACCATAGATGCGGCTGGGGAAGTCGCGCTGCTGAGTCGAAACGTCGTGGTCACCTCGAAGTATCCCAATGACGAGATGAACGGTCACACGATGTTCATGGGGGGCGCGACCGGCGGCATCAGCTACACTGAGTTTCGCGAGCTTGGGAACCTGGGGTGCCTCGGACGCTATCCTGTCCACTTTCATGTCATGGGCGATTCCTCGCGCGGCATGCGCGTGCGGGGCGCGTCGATCTGGCGCTCGGACAACAACTTCCTGAACGTTCACGGGTCGAGTGGCGTCACGGTCGAGGATACGGTCGGGTATCATGCCCCCGGTCTAGGGTACTACATCGGCGAGCCGGCGGCCGGCGTCCCTTCGAACGACACTCTGTTCGTCGGCAACCTGGCGGCGCGCGTCGTGTGGCGGCAGGGGGCACTCCAGGCCCAACAACGTGCCTCGGGATTCTGGATCTCGACCCTGAACAATACGCAGATGGTAGGGAACGTGTCCTCCGGATCGTGGGGGACAAGCTCGAACGATTCGGGGTTCCACGTGGCGGAGGACAGCACCCACACGCCTGGGTTCACTCCGCTCTTCCTGGTCCGCAACGAGGCGCACTCCAACAACGGTGCAGGGCTCTTCACCTGGAGAAACCACTTCCCGGTCTTGACCGTGGTCGACTTCCGCGGATGGCGGAACGGCAACGCCGGGATCAACTGGGGGGCCTATAATCTACAGATGCGGGTCCACCGGTCGAAGCTCTTCGAGAACGGCGCGCATAACTTCAGGACGACGTCGGTAAACGCCTATATGGTCGACAGTGAACTGTACGGGTCGACAGCCTACCCCGTCTTTACGGGCGCAATGATCGCCGGATACTTCCTCGCCAACGATCCCACGAAGCCGGCGGTGTTCGCCCGCAACACGTTCTCAGGGCACTCTCTGCACTTCTCGCAAGATCACGCGCCGTGCCAACATGGCTCGAGCGAGGAGCTCAACCCGCTCTCGGAGGACTGCTCGGCCACCTACCTGCTCTCATGGGAGAATCAATTCATCGGAGGAGGGAAGGCGTTCGACTTTGGATGGCATCGCAACGCCAACTCCTTCTTCAGGATTCGAAATTGGAACGGCGTGGCGAACCCGGTCATCCTGGCGACGAACTTCCGCCTCACCCGCAAGGATCGCCCGCGGCCGAATCTCGCCGCGTACTACTACGCCCCCTTTGACTCGTGGCTCGATCCTCAGGATGTGCCGACCTCTACAAACATTCCGCCGCAGGCAACGCTGACCGGCTTGATTGACGGCGCGACCCTCGGGACCACCGTCGCGATGCAGGTCAGCATCACCAGCGGGTCCGCCGCATCGGTGAAGTATTACGTCGACGAGAAGCTGCTCGCCACCCAAACCAGCGGGCCGTTTACGTTCACCTGGACGAGCACCGGATGGGCCAGGCGGTTCGCCCATGTGTACGCGGCCGTCACGGATAGCACCGGGAACACCGGCTATACGCAGGTTATCCGTCTCCAGCGGTTCGCTCTTGGAGGTCCGGCTCCGACGCCCGTGCCGACGCCGGGGGTCACGCCGACGCCGGGGCCGACCCCTGCGCCCACACCCCAACCGCGACCCACGGTCAAGCCATCGCCGCGTGGCCCGGCGCCAGCGCCACCGAGGCCAACGGCGCGCCTTGCACC
>JBQTJG010000526.1:0-2818 GCA_052387355.1 Armatimonadota bacterium
GCCGGCCTCCAGCGTCAGGCGCCGGAGGCCGGCGGTTGAGCGAAGGCGTCATCCTGCGTCTGCGCCCTCCGCGTCGATCGCGTCAAAGGGTGTGATGCCATGCGCGCGGCAGTGATCCATGAGCACGGTGGCCGCGACAAGATCCTGCTCGAAGAGGTGCCCAGGCCCGCGGCGGGCCCGGGTGAAATCGTGGTCGCCGTGAAAGCGTGCGGCCTCAATCACCTCGATATCTTCGTGCGGCGCGGCATGCCGGGCATGCCCGTCGATCTGCCGCGGATCACCGGTGGTGATGTCGCCGGGGTGGTCGATGAGATCGGCTCAGGCGTGTCTGGCATCGCGCCCGGTCAGCGGGTGATGCTCGATCCCGAGATCATCACCCCGAACGGCACGCCCGGCGCCCTGGGTGAACACGCCACTGGAGGTCTGGCCGAGTACATCAAGGTCTCGGCGGGTAACGCGATCCCCCTCCCCGACGGGGTGTCGTTCATGCAGGCTGCGGCCCTGCCGATCGCCTACGGCTCGGCCTGGCGCATGATGGTCACGCGCGGGCTGGTCGAAGCCGGCGAGCACGTCCTGGTCCTCGGCGCGAGCGGCGGCGTCGGCACAGCGTGCGTCCAGATCGCGAAGATGCGGGGCTGCGTGGTCTACGCCGCAGCGAGCAGCCAGGACAAGCTCGAGCGCCTGCGGGCGTTGGGCGCGGACGTCCTGGTGAACTACTCTGACCAGCCCGAGTTCCACCGCGCCGTTCGCGGGCTCACAGGCGGTGCGGGCGTGGACGTCGTCGTGAACTATACGGGCGGCGACACCTGGGTGCGGAGCCTCAAGGCCCTCAAACACGGCGGGCGCCTGCTCACGTGCGGCGCCACGGCCGGGTTCGATCCGAAGACCGACATCCGCTTCATCTGGCGGCGCGAGCTCACGATCCTCGGGTCAGATGGCTGGCGGCGGGACGATCTGGTGGCGCTGCTGGACGCGGTGCGCGCCGGCCGGTTGAAAGCCGTCGTCGATCGTGTGCTGCCGTTGGAAGAGATCCGGGAAGGTCACCGCCTGCTCGAGGAGCGGGAAGTCGTCGGAAAGGTCATCATCACACCGTGACGATTGGGGCCGGAGAGGGCCCGAGCAACTTCGGCGATCTGTTCTGGCGGGCGGTCCGTCTGTATCCGGACAAGGCCGCGCTCGAGCAGGGTGAGAGACGCCTCACCTACGCTCAGCTCGACGACCGGACGCAGCGCGCGGCCCGGCTGCTGAGTGAGCTCGGCGTCGGCCGCGGGACGAACGTGCTGCTGCTCTTCCCCAACGATTACCGGCTCGTCGAGTGCCTGTTCGGAACGCTTCGCGTTGGGGCCGTCGCTGTGCTCACCAACATCCGGCTTGGCACCGAGACGCTGCAGTTCATCGCAGGGCACTGCGATGCCCATGTGCTCATCGCCCACGCCAGTCTGGCGGACAAGGCTGCCGCGATGCGCGAGGCGGCACCGGCGCTGCGGCACATGCTGATCGTCGACGGCGAGGAGCCTGAGGCCGGATCGTATGACGAGCAGTTGGCCTCGACCCTTCCAGAGTTCCGCACCGCGGCGGTGAATGCGCAGGACATGGCCATGTTGATGTACACTTCGGGATCGACGGGCCGGCCGAAGGGCTGCATGCTCAGCCACGGCAACAAGTGGTGGCAGGCCCGTTCGTCGGCGCGCATCATGATGCTCGATGAAACCGACAAAGCCCTGGTGATGGGACCGCTCTACCACGCCAACGCGCTCTGGATGTGCATGCTCCCCATGCTCTACCTCGGCGGCTCGCTGGCCATCCTGCCCCGGTTCGACCCGGTGGAGGCGCTCGACGCCATCGATCGGTACCGGCCGACGTTCACCTCCGGCACACCAAGCATGTACAGCCAGTTGCTGGCCAGCAAGCGCGCCCACCCGCGATATGATGTCAGTTCGCTGCGGTTGGTCTCGTGCGGCTCGGCGCCGGTCTCGGCGGAGTTGATGAAGGACCTGATGCGCGAGTTCGGCTGCGACGTCGTCGAAGGCTACGGGCTGACCGAAGGTGGCGCCAACGTTGTCACCCCGCGTTGGGGCCCCAAGAAGCTCGGGAGCGCCGGCCTGCCGGTGCCCGACGTGGAGGTGCGCATCGCGGATCTGGACGATCCGGCGCGCGACTGCCTGCTGGGACAGGTGGGCGAGTTGTGGACCCGGTCGCCCGCCAACGCGCTCGGCTATTATAAACAGCCTGGGATCGCCGCCGAGAAGTTCACCAGTGAGGGCTGGCTGCGCACCGGAGATCTGGTCAAGGCCGACGAGCAAGGATACCTGTATATCATCGGTCGATCGGACGACATGATCAACTGTGGCGGCGAGAACGTCTATCCCAAGGAAGTCGAGAACATCCTGCTCGGCCATCCTCAGGTGGCGGAAGTCTGCGTCGTACCCGCACCCCATAAGGTCAAGGGTCAGGCGCCGGTGGCCTGGGTCGTCCTCAAGACGCCGGGCGGCGCCGGCGAGGACGAATTGAAGCGCCACTTCCTCGAACGGGGACCGGCGTACGCGCATCCCCGGCGGATCTTCGTCGTCGATCACCTTCCCCTCTCCGGCACCAACAAGATCGATCGCACGCGCCTGCTGGACGAGACGCGCCGCCTCATTCCCGAGGGTCTGAGCAGCAGCGTGGCGTAATGCCCCGCCCGGGTTGATGCAGCGCTACATTCTCCGGAGGCTCCTCCAGGCGGTGCCGATCATGCTCGGCGCGACCATCATCACGTTCGGCATGATGGTCCTCGCGCCGGGCGATCCCATCACCCTGCTGGTCCCGCCCGAGCAGA
>JBQTJG010000527.1:0-2490 GCA_052387355.1 Armatimonadota bacterium
ACAGATTGCTGGTCACACAGGTGAGTGGAAAGTACAAAGTGTGAGTACTCTCTAACGATCCCTCCTTTCGATGTCCCCTAAGGCGTTGACGCGCCGGGCACTCTTACGTTGATGGCTACGATGCGTCGAGCGGCTTCAGATGTCTTGCCCAGAATCGGAATCGACTTGTCTTCCAGATGAGCTCCGGGATCCCGACCTGTGGAGAGACCAGGACACGTGGAGCCTGCAGCGTGGGTTGACAGTCGTAGATCCTCCCTGGAATGGTCGTGAGCCCCCATCGATACCCGGCGGCCGCGGCCTCTTCCAGGACGACCATGCTGGTCTTGCCACGCGGATAACTGATGACCGGCTCCTCCTGTCCAAGACGCTGCCGGAACAGGTGCTGCGCCTGCCGGATCTCTGACCGGACGGTCTCCCGTGGCAGGACATCCAATTCGAGATGGCGCTGGGTGTGACTTCCAATCCGGAAGCCCTGCCGCTGGAGCGCTGCCAGGTCGTCCCATGAGAGGAGCCTGCTCGGTTCGAGGCGGCGGATGATCGCCTCGTCGGCATGACGCGCAAATAGGCCGTCGATCTCCCCGAGGCTTCCGGCGCCGCGCTGCGCGATCGCGCGCCACATCGGGCCCCGCCACGCGACGAATCGGCGCGCGCGCGCTACCAGATCGCCTGCGCCCATCGTCGTTCCGAGGAACTCCTCCACGTGTCTCACCGCGTGAGGCGACCCGTACAGCGCCAGGGCCATCAATTTGTCCCGTGGGTTCCAGCTTCCAACGAACGCCGGATTGACGAACAGATACGCCGGGATCTTGTAGCGCTCAATGAGCGGAAGCCCAAACTCTGCAATAGCCTTATAGCCGTCGTCAAAGGTCAGCACCAGGGCGTCGCGAGATCCGTTGCCACGCTCAACCTCATCGAGCGTGATGATCTGATACCGCCTGGTGAGATATCTGAGCTGGCTGGCGAACCCAGAATAGGGCACGGCGAGCTGCGCCTCCAGCAATTCCCGCGACGTGCCGTCGGGCGCGATATTGTGATAGCAGAGGACGAGCGTCCCTCCGGGAGGCATCTACGCCGGGGGACCTCCCGCGCGGCTCAAGACGGCCTCCGCGTACACCGCTTCGGTTCCCTCGACGTAGCGCTGAATGCTGAAACGTTCCCTGAATCGCGCGCTCTCGCGTCTGGCGACGTCTCGGAATGTCCCGAGGTCTCCCAGCACGCGCAAGACCCCATCGGCAAACGCCTGTTCATTCCTGTCAACCAGGATGACTGAGGATCTGGGTGCGATTTCTCGGAAGACCGGCAGGTCCACGGCCACCACCGGGAGTCCTCTGGCGATCGCCTCGGCGAACGCGTTGGCAAAGCCTTCGAACCAGGATGCATACACGTACAGATCCGCCTGCCCGAGCAACCGCCCGACATCCGGACGCAGACCGAGAAATTGCACGCGCTCGGACACACCAAGGTCGCCGGCCAGGCGCTCCAGCGCGCCTCTGGTCTTCCCCTCGCCGACGATCTGCAGCGTGCACTGCGGCCACTCCTTGAGTGCGAGAGGAAGCATCCTGATCAGCAGGTCCTGGCCTTTGTGCGGGACAAGCCGCCCGGTCGAGATGAGCACGGGCCCGGGCACCGGTGGTCTGGCGCCGTTCGGGGCCTCGCTGCGGACGGCCCGGTACACGACCCGGACCCGAGGCCGCGCGATCCCCATCGTGCGGACGGCCGACTCCTTCACAGTGTCGGAAATGGCGATAAAGCGAAACGTGCCCCAGCGTGCCGTCAACGCTTCGAGTCCGAGCGAAATGCGGTACTTCCAGGGAGCATAGTCGCCGGCGGTCACGCGGTCATCGACCTCGAGGGTATTCGTCACCGTCGTAATGACAGGGATGTTCAGCAGCCGGCCTGCCACTCTGCCCAGATGATTCGCCTCAAACAGGTACGTGTGGATGGCATCGGCCGACTGTGCGCGCGCCACGCGCATCAGCCGCACGAGCTGGTGAACGAAACCCCCGGGACCCAACCACACCGTTGTCACGCCGGTCTTTTCCACTTCCTCGCGCAGGAGCGCGTGGGGCTTCCGGTACGCAACGACGTGCTTCCACTGGTCGGTCCGGTGCTGGAAATAGAGCACCAGTTGCCGCTCGGCCCCCCCGCCAAGCTGTCCCAGCGAGCTGATAACATGGAGCACCGTTCGAGGGCGCGACGCTTCCATTGGAAGGCCCTAGACCCGCGCCATGCCTGATGCCAGGACCTGCCGATCGATCTTCCCTGTTGACGTCTTCGGCAGCACCGGAAGCAACTCGAACAGTTCTGGAATCATGTACTTCGGCAGCAGCGTCGCGCAGAACCCGGCCAGGCCCCCATCGGTCAGGTCGGTGTTCCGCGCGACCACGAAGGCTTTGATGCGATTCCCGATGAGGTCATCGGGGATCGGGATGACCGCGCACTCAGCACCGTCTGGGTGCGCGTAGAGGGCGGCCTCGATGTCCCCGATCT
>JBQTJG010000528.1:0-5224 GCA_052387355.1 Armatimonadota bacterium
GGCATTTCGGTCGGCCAGCTTCCTCCGGGCCTGCCCTACTTCTCGCCTGACCTGAAACGCGTGGTATATTCGACGGACGGGCCGCCGCCGGCGCTGTGGATCGCCGACATCGATGGGAAGCGAGCACGCCCCGTCGCCGGGGCTGTTCCGGACCCGGAGTACGGTGCCATCGCGTGGCGTCCACAACAGCCCGCGGGTCGGTCTTCCCGGTAATGCGTAGCGGTTTGCAGGAGGCAAGGATCATGCGCGTAGGACTGGCACAGTACGGCGCGACGTCGGACAAGGCCGCGAATCTGGCGCGGGCGCTCGTCGCCACCGCCGAAGCAGCAGACCGCGGCGTGGACCTGCTTGTCTTCCCTGAAGTCTTCATGCACCGCCGCGCTGAGGAGGACTCAACTCCGCCGGCAGAGATCGCGGAGACTCTGGACGGTCCGTTCATGAGCTCGGTGGCCCGTGCGGCCGCCGAGCATCGACTGCATCTCGTCATGGGCATGGCCGAACAGGCTCCTGGTGAGCCGTACCGTGCCTACAACACGGCTGTGCTGCTCGCGCCCACGGGCGAGAGGCTCGCGGTTTACCGCAAGGTCCACCTGTACGACGCCTTCAACGGCCGCGAGTCGGAGCGCGTTATTCCAGCGGATGACCCGCCGCCGGTCGCCGACACCCCGTTGGGACGCATCGGCCTGCAGATTTGCTACGACGTGCGGTTCCCGGAATGGTCGCGGATGCTCGCGCTGCGGGGCGCCGAGATGATCGTGATGCCGACGTCTTGGGTCGGCGGGCCGATGAAGGAAGAGCACTGGATCACGCTCGTCCGCGCCCGGGCGATCGAGAATATCTGTTGGATGATCGCCGCCGACCAGATCCTGCCCGACCGCATCGGCAGGTCGCTCGTCGTCGATCCGATGGGCGTCGTTGTCGTAGACGGCGGCGAGGAAGCGGGGCTGATCGTGGTGGATATCGATCCGGAGCGTGTGCGCCGGGTGCGCCAGAAGAACCCGGCGCTCCAGCACCGGCGTCCCGATCTCTATGGGCCAGTGGCGCAGCAACCGACCCCCAGTGTCGCCCGGCGCTAACCGAGAAACGCCGCAAGGTCTGTCATTGACCCGGCCTGACTGGGATACCTACTTTATGGAGATGGCGCGGCTGGCGGCGTCGCGCTCGACCTGCCTGCGCCGCCAGGTCGGCGCGGTGATCGTCAAAGACCGGATGGTCCTCTCGACCGGCTACAACGACACGCCTAGAGGATTGCCCAACTGCGGTGATGGCGGGTGCGCGCGGTGCGCCAGCGACGCGCCCTCGGGCACCGGTCACGACACCTGCCTGTGCCTGCACGCTGAGCAAAACTCCATCATTCAGGCGGCCTATCATGGAGTCGGCATCAACGAAGCCAGCATCTACGTGACACACCAGCCGTGCCTGATCTGCGCGAAGATGATCCTGAACGCCGGGTTGCGCCGAGTCGTGTTTGCGGGGGACTATCCTGACCCGCTGGCACGGCAGGTGCTCGAGGGCGGAGGGGTTGAACTCGTGCGCGCCGTGTGATACACTTCTCTCAGTCGACATAGTTGCGTCTTCCGATCGGGCGATGCCAACTGCGGCGTCGCCCGTTTCTTGTGTCCGCGGTGTTTGTCCCAACCAGGGCTGGGTGAACCGGTGGGCACGCGCAGGATGCCGGCTCAAACCCGGCCCGGGTTCCCCCCGGGTCCAATTAGGAGGTACGTTCAATCAGTACAATTACCCACGAGACCGCGTTCGGCGGCCTCGCCTCTCGCCCGGAAACGTTTCGGGCACTGTCCCGCATGGGGTGGACCGAACCCACTCCGATTCAGTCTAAAGTGATTCCTCTCCTGATGGCCGGGCGCGACGTCGCCGGCCAGGCGCAGACCGGTTCTGGCAAGACCGGCGCGTTCGTCATTCCTATGATCGAGCGTCTCAGTCGCGATGTGCGCGGCGTTCAGGCGCTCGTGCTGGCCCCGACCCGCGAGCTGGCCTTGCAGATCGGCGACGTTGTCCGCGACCTGGGCGGGCCAAAGGTGCGGATCGCCACCCTGTATGGCGGCCAGCCGATTGAGCGGCAGTTGACGGCGCTGCGCGGCGGCGTGCAGATCGCCGTGGCCACGCCCGGACGTCTGCTCGATCACCTCAACCGACGTACGGTGAGTCTCGACACGGTGAAATTCCTCGTCCTGGACGAGGCCGACCGTATGCTCGACATGGGCTTCCTGCCCGATGTCGAGGAGATCCTCGGGCGGACCCCGACGTCGCGACAGACGGCGCTCTTCTCTGCGACGTTACCCGACGCGGTCAGCGGGATTGCGATGAAACATATGCGCAACCCGGTGTGGATCAAGATCGCCCAGCCGGCGCCCACGGTTGAGACCGTCACGCAGCACTACCTTGAGGTCGCCGAGCAGGACAAGGTCAGGGCGCTGCGGCTGCTTCTGACAAGCGGCGATGTTCCATCCGCGCTGGTGTTCCGGCGGACGCGCCGCGGTGTGGATCGCCTGGCGAAGATCCTGCGCGAGCGGGGGCAGACCGTCGAGGTGATTCATGGCGACATGACCCAGGGCGCGCGTCTGCGCGCGCTTGAGGCGTTCGCCCGGGGCAAGGTCCGGGCGCTCATTGCTACTAACGTCGCCGCACGCGGGCTCGACCTGCCCGACGTGTCGCACGTCATCAACTTCGACATCCCCGAAGATGTCGACACCTACATCCATCGAGTCGGCCGCACGGCGCGAGCCGGGCGGGCCGGCGAGGCGATCACGTTTGTCGGCCAGCACGATCTTGAGGCGTTCGACGCATTGAAGCGCCGCCTCGGCGACGCGCTGAAGCCCCATTCCCTGCCGCTGTATCGGTAGCAACCTGAGCACCACGAAGACGATCCCCGCTGCCAGCCCGGCGGCAGGGATCGTCTTCGCTTCGAGAGCTACTGTAGTCCCGGAAGAACTTCCCGGGCCAAGAGGTCCATCTGGCCGACCTGATCGTCCGAGGCAAACCGGACGACGACCTCCTCCGCCCCAGCATCCGCATATTGACGGATGCGCTCTGCCACCGCCTCGGCCGTTCCGTACGGCCCCCAACGCTCTCCCCAATGGTCCGCTCCGTAGTACCGGATGATCCAAGCGGTCGCTTCCTGTCGCGCCGTCTCATGGTTCCGGTTCAGATTCACGGTCATGTAGTAGATCGCCGAGAAACGCTGGGGATCGCGTCCCAGGGCCTGGACCGCACGGAGCACCCGCTCCCGCACGCGGCCAAATTCCTCGGGTGAGTCGGTAATGGAAATCATGCCGTTGGCGAGGCGTGCTGCGCGCCGGTATTGAGGGTCTCTGCCCTTGCCACCGTGACAGGCGAGGAGAATGGGAATGTGGGGGCGCTGATAGGGTCGGAAGCCCAGGGATGTATCTTCCAGCGAGAAATGCTCCCCGTGGTAGGTCACATTCTCCTCCGTCCAGAGGTGGTGCACGATCTCTACCACGTCCTCGAGGCGTCGCGCTCTCCGCCGTTGGTCCACTCCTGCGGCACGCCACTCGAGGCGCTGGGCCGGCGTGAAGGCGCCGCCGACTCCCATGCCCAGGGTTAGCCGCCCGTGCGACAGCAGATCCACGGTGGCCGCTGTTTGGGCCAGGAGTACCGGGTGGCGGAGGGCGGTCAGTAACACCGCTGTGCCCAGTCTGATGCGGTGGGTCCGTGCGGCCACCGCTGCCAGGGTTGACAACGGCTCCAGTCTGGGTTTGGCCGTCAGACTATCGCCCACCCACACGGCATCACACCCGGCTTTCTCGGCGCGTTCCGCCAGGACCAGCACACGCTCTACGTCTGGCGGGTCTTCTCCACCCAGCAGCACGCCCCGCGTGGGTAGGAGCACGCCAATCCTCGGTGCCCTGATCTTCATGGCGTCGTCGCGTGTCGAGCCTGGTTCTCGAACTGTATGGCCAACCCCAGGCTACCGATGATTTCGTCTACCTCCAGCCACCACCCGGGTCGCCGGCTCAGGAGCACGTCAAGGTCCGATGGGGTGTCGATATCCAGCAGCAGCCCCTCGCTGCGGCACACCCGAACCGGCATGTCAAGGCCTCTGGCCTGAGCCAGGTGCTTGTGGAAACTCTCGGTGCCCAGCATAGGTTCGAACGAAATGGCAGTAGGGACCAGCAACGCGTTGGTGCCCTGCTCAAACCGGTCTGGCGCTGCTACCAGCGCTCGTGCACTCCTGCTCAACTGCAGTAAGCAATCCAGGTCCCTCGGGCTGAGTTCTGGCAGGTCCGCTGGCAAATACACGGTGGCGTCCCACCCTGTCTGGCGCCCGGACCGGAAGGCGTGCTGCAGGCAGCGGTTCAGACCGCGGGCAGGTTCGGGTTCCCAGGGGAGCTGAAGCCGCCGGCACACCGCCCTGATGATGTCATCCCCACCGATGACCGTGGCCTCGGCAATGCCGGCCGTGCTTTGCGCCACCTTCAGCACGTGGCACAGCATGGCGAGAGCGAGGCGGGCGCGGCATTCTTGAGAGAACCGTGACGCGAGCCGTGACTTGCTCGCGGCCAGCGGCTTGACAGGGATGACAATCCGGACGCGTGGCGGCATTTACCCTCGAACCCCCACCAGCTCGCACACGAGCCGCGCCTGGGCCGCCTTCTCCGCCTCCGTGGTCATGAGTGTCTGCGCAACCGTCACCCTGTACCCTTTGCGTGAACCTCGCCCGAGGCGACCTCGGCGAGCACGCCGTCACAGAGAAGGTAGCGAGGCAGATTAGCACGTCGCAAGGGTTGACTGCCGTTCCGCTTGTAACCCGATCGTACATCTACTGGCGCGCAAGCGCCAAGGGTGCGGGTAGATCTGCATGGAGTACAAGGCACGCGGACGGTGGCGGTTCAGGGCAGGGGGGTGCGTGCCCCGGTCGTCCCAAGTCGACGGTTGCGATGACCGCAGACCCGTCCCCGGTTCTTGCGGAACGACGCGGACCTGTCGTACGCCGGCGAAACCGGGGCACCTCCGGCAGCCTCCCGCCTGGACCGCCATCGATTTTAGAAGGAGGACGTTGCTCACGGGAAGGAGCGACGTCCAGCAGCTTTGGCCGTCGAGGAGCTGGTAACGCTCACGGCCGTTCGGGCTCAGATAGCAACAGCGATCCGGCCCTATGCTAGGGGACGCCTGGCGAGGGTCCCTGAGGCGCGTGGCGCACCAGCGGCTCGACCAGGACCAGCGCGATCCCGGCATTGATGAGCGC
>JBQTJG010000529.1:0-8499 GCA_052387355.1 Armatimonadota bacterium
CAAGCGGGCCTGGATCACTTCCTGCACTCTGGAAGGTAAAGACAGGCGCGCGTCGCCTCTGTTCCCGAGCAGGCCGGCCCGGGCACTCTCGAGGGTGAACAGCGGATTGCCCTCGGTTTCCTGGAACAGGCGCGCTGCGGTCCCTTCATCTAGTTCGGCGTTCACGATAGACGCGGCAAGACGGGTTGTCTACAATTGATCCAGTGGTGGCACGTTAATCTCCATGATCATTCCGGTGTGACGCCACGATGCCACGACTCGATGGAGCGGGTGGCTCGCGTCGGTCTCCTCGGTCCGGACCGTTCCAAGAAGGAGCATGGGCGCGGCTGGGTCAACGCGCGTGAGGAAGTGGAACCACTCCAGACTCTCTTTGTCGCACCACTGCAGGTCATCGATGACGACCAGGAGCGGCTGGTCGACCAGCAGGGCCCGGGCCGTACCTTCGAAAAAGCGCTGGCGCTGCCAGCCCTCGGTGATCGGATCAGGCAGGTCGCCGGTCGGATTGCCCATGGACACTTCAGACAGGAGCCGCGCGAGTTCACGCCGCCATTCCGGCCCGACTTGTGGAAGCGGGCGTGCCCGGAGCAGGGAGGCGACGGGCGCGTAGGCCAGTTCGGCTTCGGCCGCATAGCATCCGACACGGACCGTCGCAATTCCCTGGCGACCCGCCCATGTGAGCAATTCCTCGGCGAGGCGCGACTTCCCGACACCGGCCTCGCCGCGCAACAGGACAACCCTGGATTGCCTGGCGTGCCATGCCTGCTGCAGCCGCGCCCACTCGTCGGCACGTCCCACCAGCGGCGGGAGCGCCTGAGGGGTGGCCATTGTCGGGGCGTGCGCTGCTAGAGTGTCTACTGCGAGGATCCGTTCATACGCCTTCTGGGTCGCCGGGCTCGGCGCGACACCGAGGTCGCGCTGCAAAGCTGTCACGCAGGCGTGATAGATGCGCACCGCGCCTGTGCGATCGCCATTCAAGGCATGCAGCCGCATAAGATGGCGGTACGTAGCCTCCTCCATCGGCTCGTGCTGAAGCAAGAGCCGGGCGTAACGAATCGCGCCGCGATAGTCCCGCTGCGCCTCCAACCCGACGACGATCCGTTCTACCGCCTGGAAATAGACTTGACGCAGTCGCTCGCGTTCAGGAATGACCCAGTCGTCATAGCACTCGGGCAGCAGATCGCCTCGATAGAGCACGACGGCCTGCTCCAAGTCGCCCAGAGAGGCATCGGCCCGCACGCCGCGCTGAAACTCCTCGACGTCGAGACGCAACGGCGAGCTCTCCAACCACTGCAGCACGTGGTGATCGATGTGCACATGTCGTTCGGGACGGGGAACGGCGCGTCGTAAGTCGAGGACCAGCCTCCGGAGATTTGTTCGGGCCTGTCCGTCTGTCGATTCGGGCCAGAAAAGCGCAGCGAGATGGGCACGCGATTGGGGACGACCGCGATGCAGCACCAGGTACGCGAATAGACCTTGCAGGCGCGCCGGCTGGAGGCCGGTGACTGGCGTCGACCCGTCAACAAGACGGAATCCACCCAGGAGCTGCGCCGTTAGGATGTCCTCCAATGGCGTCGGCCCTCCGCCGGGGTCACCTTCCTTCGCCCTGTCTCTCCGACGCTCCTTCCCAATTACCGCAGGAGACTAGACACTTACCTCAGTCGCCCAAGGCAGGGTGCGGTGCCAGCGGCGGCGGCGCGACCGGCGGGCGCGTGATGGCCGGCTGCCCTGTCCCCTTGAAGATGGCAATCGCCTGAATCAGGGTGCCGCCTTCGGCATAGATGACGCGGAAGCTGATCCCGGCCCCGCGATAGACCAGCCAGTCGGCACGTGCGCCTGCGAAGTTGCTGGGGACGGTCAATTCCGGTTGTCCGTGCACCCACCAGATCCGTGACCCATCCAGGCCAACCGTGATCCCCTGCGCTGTCTGGTACGCAACCCCGCAGTTCGTCTCGAGGCGGCTGGCGCGGCCTTCAGCATACGCCACGGCGATCTCGCAGGGAAGCCGTTCGGCGAGGCTCCTGACCTGCGCCGTGCTCATGCCGATCTTGATCGGGCCGATGCCCTCGCCGGGCACGATCACCGCGATCCCCTGTCCCGAGGTGACCGCGGTCTCCAGCCACAGAAGGAGCGCGCCGCCGGCGACCACCAGGATGCGCCGCCGAACCGATGCGAGCCCTGAAGCCGAATCAGGCATCCTCATCGCACCTTCCACTTGTCGTCACCCTGTCGATCATAACAAACACGTCCCTACTTTGGCTGCGCGGCCGCACGCAGTTGCTCCAGGATCTGCCCCAGACGCTCGATCTCCTGGCTGTAACCTGGCAGGTCGCCGGCACGGAGCCGTTCCTGCGCGCGCCGGTAGGACTCGATCGCACGCTCGGTGAGGGCCCGAACCTCGGTGCCCGGTGTCCCGGGAGGCCCTGTGGTCGCACCCGGCACCCGAGCCGCGCCCGGGGAAGCGGGCGACACAGGCTCGCCTGGCTGCGCGGGCCGGCTGCCAAACAGTTCCGCCAGCGCCTCATCGAGTGTGGACGCCATGACAATCCGTGCGCCGCTTACGGCAATCACCCGCTTCAGTTCCGGCAACTGACTGCGCTCCGCCTGCAGAAAGATCGGCTCGACGTAGAGCAGCCCATCCTCAATCGGGATCACCAGGAGGTTGCCCCGGATCACCTGCGAGCCCTGCTGGTTCCACAACGTCAACTGCTGGGAGATCACGGGATCCTGGTCGATACGTGCCTCAACCTGGAGCGGGCCGAAGACGATGCGATCCTTGGGGAAGCGATAGACGACCAGCTCGCCATAGTGGGGCGGATCGTTGCGCGCGGCCATCCAGGCGATCATATTGTCACGGCCGGCCGGCGTAAGCGGCAGCATCAGCACGAATTCGGGCGCCGACCCTTCGGCCAGCCGCATCGTCACGTAGTACGGCTCCACCCGCACCGTCTCGTTCCCGAAGATCTCGCGCGGGATCGCCCACGTGTCCTCGCGGTTGTAGAACACCTGGGGGTCGCGCATATGGAACGTGGCGTAGACCTGCGTCTGCACCTCGAACAGATCGACGGGATAGCGCAGGTGCGCGGCGAGTGACGCCGGCATCTGGGTCACAGGCCGGAAGAGCGCGGGAAAGATCGACGCCAGGGTCCTGGCGATCGGTTCCTCGGGGGTCATCAGGTAGAAGGTGGCGGTCCCCTCATAGGCGTCCACGACAACCTTGATGCTGTTGCGCATGTAGTTGATGTCGCCGAACCGCGTTGCGTACGGGTACCGGTCGGTCACGGTGTAGGCATCGACGACCCAGAACAACCGTCCGTCCGCCAGGACCAGATACGGGTCGCGATCGTACCTGAGGAACGGCGCGATCCGCGTGATACGGGTGGTGATCTGCCGGCCGAAGAGCAGCCGGCTGTCTCGCCGGATGTCGCGCGAGAGGAGCAGCCTCGAGTCCCCGAACCGGTAGGCGAGCGCCAGGCGGGACAGGTATCCGAGTTGGATGCCGCCCGGCCCGGCGTAGCGCGTATAGACGTTGTCGTCGCCGCGGGGGTAATCAAGCTCAGGGACAGTCGTGTTGACAATCACGTAGTTGGTGGTCAGCTCGCCATAGTAGATCTCTGGCCGCGTGATCGGCAGGCCGGGGATGGACTCCGGAGGGATGTTCTTGATGAAGAACTCAGGCATCCCTTCTTCGGAGACTCGGTTGACCGGCGTCATCACCAGACCATGGCCATGGGTATAGACCAGATGCTCGTTGACCCAGGTGCGCGCCTGCGCCGGGAGCCGGCTCACCGTCAGCTCACGCGCGGCGAGCATGACCTGCCGTGGCGTCCCGCGGATGGGGTACCGGTCGATGTCGACGTCCGAGAACGTGTAGTATGGCCGCAGGGTCTGCAACTGCCCGAGCGCCCTGAGCAACGGGCGATAGTCCCACAACCGGACGTTATCGACGGTCGCGCGATTACGCTTGATGGCCGCGGCATCCAGCGGCGCGGTCGGGAACTCGCGCTCGCGGACGCGGTCAAGCCCGAAGCCGCTGCGGGTCCCTGCAATCGCCCGCTGGATGAACGGTGTCTCGGCGGTCAACTCGTTCGGCCGCACGCGCAGCGCCTGCACGAGCCCCGGGTAGACCACGAGCCCGCCGACCCAGGCCAGCACGATAAGCGCCATGGTCGCGATAGCCACCCGCAGGGTCCTCCACCGGGCATTGCCGATGAGCAAGATCCCGCAGACGATGAACAGGATCATCAGCACTCGCTGCGCCGGCAGGAGGGCGTGCACGTCGGTGAACGATGCGCCGAACGCAGGACCGCGCGATGAGTACAGCAGGTCGAACCCATCCAGCCAGAACCCCCAGGCCCGGATGAGCACGACCGCGCCAATCAGCAGCGAGAGGTGTGCGCGGACGCCGGGTGGTCCGAGCCAGACGCCCCGAAACAGCAACCGGCCATACGCCACGCCGTACCCGAGCGTGACCCCGACGGTGACGAGAAGCAGCCATCGGAAGAGCCCATCGGCCACGAACCGGTAGACCGGCAGGCGGAACACATAGAAGCCCACGTCGCGGCCGAACAACGGATCGGTCAGGCCGAACGGCGCCGCGTGGAGAAATTGCTGGAGCACCACCCACTGCCGCGATGCCGCGAGTCCGACGATGAAGGCCAGCCCGGCAAGCGCCCACCCCCACCATCCCGCGGCGAGGAAATCCAATCGCGGGCGGGCCTGCGTGTAGACGCCGCCCCGGCGCGACATGTCGATGACGCCGGACCGGGCAGCCCGGAGCACCGGCCGCAGGTTGACAAACAGCAGGAGCCAGAGCGCGGTGGCGACCGCCGCGGTCACCCCCATGCGAGAGAGGAACGGCACCCAGAAGACGGGTAGGTACCCGACCTCGGCGAACCAAAGCCAGTCGGTGTACCATCGAGCGGCGGTCGGCCCTACCACGAAGAGCAGGGCGACGGCGACCCACAGGAGGAGTTGCAGGCGTCTCATCGTGTCATCGTTCCTCTCCCGTCCGGTTTGACTGGCCGTGGCCCTGGCGATAGAATAATCGCGCCGCGCTCGTCCGGTTACAAGCACCTGCCGCTGAGGAGGGAGTTCTCGATGGACGATACGATCACCCGCCAGCAAACGATCGACGTTCTGAAGACGGTCTTCGATCCCGAGATTCCCGTGAACGTCTGGGACCTGGGACTGATCTACGATCTTCAACTCACCGGCGAGGACGTCGGGATCAAGATGACGCTGACGGCGCCCGGGTGTCCGGTCGGGCCGCAGATCGCCGGAGAAATCGAGAACAAGCTGCAGGCGATCGGCGCGAACACGGTCTCCGTGTCGTTTGTCTGGTCGCCGCCGTGGACGACCGAGAAGGTCACGCCCGACGGAAAGCTGCACCTCCAGATGATGGGCATCCCCGTCTAGGATGTTCGTCCTGGTCGTCGACGACAACCTGCTGTTCCGCACGCGGCTGCTGAGCCAGCTCCGGGCCGCGGGGTGGAAGGCCACCGCGGTTGGTCTCGGCCCCGAGGCGCTCACGCGAGCGCGACAGCACCGGCCCGATACGATCGTGGTCAACCTGGCTGCGGTGTCGGCCGACGCAACGCTCTTCGTCCGGGAGTTGAAAGCCGCGCCGGACCTCGCGCCAATCCCCATACTAGGGTTCTGCGGGCATCGGGAGACAGGCAGGCGGGAGGCCGCCATCGCCGCCGGCTGCGACCGGGTCGTCAGCAACTCGTCTGTCTCCGTCGAGCTGCCGACCCTTGTGCGGGCCGTGATGTCGCGCGGAACCCAGGTCGCGAGGGGATCCTAGTCTCATGCGCAGACAGCAGCGCCGTGCGAGGGGAAGGGCTGCTCCAAAACGCTCGGCGGGGCCGATCATCCTCGCCGTCGGCGCCGGGGCGCTCGTCGTCGGGCTCATCGTGTTTCTCATCTACCAGGCAGTCGTGTCGACCGTTGGCGCCGACACCAGTGCCCCCAAGGTCGGCGACCACTGGCACGCGCCGTTCAAAGTCGTCGTCTGCGGCGAACGGGTCGGGCCGCTCCCCCCGAGTGCGGGCGACATCCATTCGCACGGCGACGACGTGATCCACAGTCATCCGTCGCGACCGGACACCGCTGGACGGAACGCGTCGATCTCCGCGTTCCTGGCCGGGGCGCCGTTGAAGGTGACACAGACCGCGCTTGACGTGAGCGGGAAGGTGTACAAGAACGGAGACAAGTGTCCGGATGGCCGGCCGGGTACCATCTCGGTTCTCGTGAACGGTCAGCCGCGCGACGATTTTGCCTCCTACGTTCCCAAGGACGGCGACCAGCTCGAGTTCCGATTCGCACCGTGAGCCGCGCGTGGCCCCTGCTCGCGGCCGTGATGATCGCGGCGTGCGGCCGGGGCAGTGCGTTGGGCGACCTGAAGTTCTTTCCCGGGTCGACGGTCGTCGGGCAGACATCCTTCGTGGGCGAGGCATTCGGGTTTCCTCGGTCGGCGTGGGAACAGGTCGAATTGCGGTCGTCGGCGCGGTACGACGCGGTTCGAGACTTCTACGCGAAAGCCAGGATCACCGGATGGACATCAACCTTCGAGAGTGAATCGCCGAAGAGCACAGGGCGTGTCTACAACCGGTTCTTGGCCGACCGCCGGCGCCGGGAGTTCTACGTCATCATGGTAGAGGAGCGGGAGGCGGCGCAGGATGTCAGCGTGCTCCTGCGGCGCGGGCTTGCCAGGTAGGCGCCTCGCGTGTTATGCTGCCGTCGTCGACCACCTTTCAAGGTGGCCACAGGGAAAGGAGGTGAGGCCGACAATGAGTCAGATGACCCCGGCCCACCAGTGGAGGATGTTGCAGTAACGATCGCGTGACGTTCGCGCGGTCAGCGTCCTGGCTCGTGGGCCGGGGCGCTTTTCTTTTTCTCTCCGACCCGGATGGGACTGTGAAACGCTGAAATTGAGCACTAAGTATCTGGGGAGCGATCGGAGGCGCGGGGCATGTGGGCCGGTGACCAGGGAAATCCTTGGAACTCGATTTCATCGAGCAGGATTTGGGCTGTGCAAGGCGTAAGAGCCAGGCGAGCGGTTCGCACTTCACCACGACGTCGCGTGCGGGACGTGTCAAAGCATCCTACCCAGCGATACCGCGTCCTCCTGGCCCATCTGGCCTGTCTCGTCCTGCTCGCGTGGGGACTCCCCACGACCGCCTTCACTTCTCCCGCCAGTCTCCTGGATCTTCGTTGGCGCCTGCAGGGTGAGGCAACCGCGGTCACCATCCGGCTGTCCGCGCCCGTTCGATACCGGACCGCCGCCACGCGGAGCAGCGTCACGGTGGATCTGTGGACCCTCAACGGTGACGCCGACCGTGCGATATCCATCGAACATGGCGTTGCCTCGCAGATCACCCTCCGGCGGATGACGCCCGATGTGGCGCGTCTGGGCATCAGCATCCGAGAGCCGGCCCGATTCAAAGTGTTTACACGCGATGATCTGCTCACGGTGATGGTGTTCCCGGAGTGGTTGAGCGCGGTGCCGGTGCCGCAGAGTGTCGCGTACCGGACGCTGACGCTTCCGACGCGGGCCGGGCGCGCACGCGTGCACGTCGTCACGCTCGATCCACGGGCGCAGGCGCTCACGATCCGGCCTGCCATGGGTGGCGCCGTCGTGGCTGCGACCGAAACCACCAGCAGGGCGGCGTCGCGACTCGAAGCCGTGGCGGCGATCAATGGCAGTTTCTACACGCGGGCCGGTCTGCCGATCGGATTGCTTATGATCGAAGGTCGCCTGCTCTCCGCGCCGCATCCACGGCGGGTGGTCTTCGCGGTCGACGAGCGCGGCCGTCCCTCGATCGGCCCGACCGAGTTCAACGGACGCCTGTTCACCGACACGGGCGTCATGATTCCCGTCTCCGCGGTCAATCGCCCGCCACGATGGGGGGGGATCGCGCTCTACACGCCGGAGTTCGGACCGCTCACATTTCCGCAGGCGCTGGTCGCCATTGTGCAAGAAGACCGCGTCGTGGGCTTGAGCAGCGGACGCCCGGTCATCCCACAGGACGGCTACGTACTCGCAGCCGCCGGATCGCAGCAGGATCTCCTGCGAAATCTTGTGCCGGGGCAATTGCTCCGCCTCGATCTTGCGCTGTCACCCTCCGGAATGCATCACGCCATCCAGGGCGGGCCGCAACTGGTCCGGAACGGGGAGATCTTCATCCCGTATGCCTGGGAAGGCTTCAGACGAGGATTCTACAACATCCGTACGGCTCGATCGGCGCTCGGCCTCACACCCGCCGGCAAAGTGCTTTTCGTCACCGTGGATGGGCGCAGCCGGCACAGCACTGGGGTGAACCTATCTGAGCTGGCGATCTTGATGCGCGGTCTTGGCGCGCGCGATGCGATGAATCTCGACGGTGGGGGCTCCGCGACCCTGGTCGTCGGCGGTCGCGTCGTCAGCGCGCTGCCCAGGGGAGGCGAACGGACCGTCTCGTCGATGATCGTCGCCCTCCGCCGCCCGACGGAGAAGGCGCC
>JBQTJG010000530.1:0-3899 GCA_052387355.1 Armatimonadota bacterium
CCGGCGTGGCCACGTTCACGAAACTGGCGACGACGCTGGTCGAGGTCCGGACCGACACCGGCGTCGTCGGGTACGGTGAGTGTCTGGCCCGCTACTCACCCCGCATCTGGGCGGCCATCGTCGACGATCTGCTGGCGCCGCTCGTCGTGGGCGCCGATCCGTTTGATACCGAGCGCCTCTGGTTGCGGATGTTCCGCGATCTCCGGTCGTTCAGCGGGCACAGCCTCAACCCCGACGTCATCGAGCGCTATCGCGTCACCTGGTAACCTACTGCTGAAACCGCGGGTCCAGGTAGTCCCTGACCGCGTCCCCGAACAACCCGACGCTCAAGACGACGAGCGTCATCACCGCGCCGGGGACCGTGGCGATCCACCACGCGCTCTGGAGATAGTCGCGTCCCTGGCTGATGGTCACGCCCCACGACGGCAGCGGGTGGGGAATCCCCAGGCCGAGGAAGCTCAACGCGGCCTCGGCGAGCATCTGCAGCGCGATCTGCAGGGTCGCCAGGATCACCAGCGGTGTGAGCATGTTCGGGAGCAAGTGCGCCAGCATCACGCGGACCTGGCTGCTGCCCAGCGCCCGGGCCGCTTCCACGAACTCCTTCTCGCGGAGCGACAGCACCAATCCGCGCGCGAGCCGAGCATACACGGCCCATCGGATGACCGACAGCGTGAGCACCACGTTGACCAGCGACTGACCGATCATGGCCGCGATCAGGATCGCCAGCAAGAGCGGAGGAAACGCGAGTTGCAGGTCCACCAGACCCATCAGGACCGTGTCGGTCATCCCGCTGTAGTACCCGGCCACCAGGCCGAGCGCGGTACCTGACACCCCGGCAATGACGACGGTGCTCCCGGCCACCAGCATCGAGACCCGCGCGCCGTGGGTGACCTGCGCCAGCAGGTCGCGTCCGAGCTGGTCGGTGCCCAGCCAGGCGATCTCGCCACTGGCGAGCCGGGCTCCGGGCGGCTTCAGCCGTTCCTCGAGGCGCAGCCCCACAGGATCGTAGGGGACGACCGCAGGGCCTGCCAGCCCGACGAGCGTGGTCAGGATGAGGGCGACCCCGGTCACAATGACGCGACGGCCCTTTCGCGTCGCCGACAGCGGCCGACGGCCAGCGCGTACGGCCACGCCCTGGACGTCAGGTGCGCCCGCCGGAGATGGCGCAAGCCGGCCGTCCCTCACGTGTACCGGATGCGGGGATCGAGGTATGCGTAGGTGAGGTCTACGGCCAGGTTGAGGAACACGAACACCGCCGCCACAAACGTGACGGCTGCTTGCACGACAGGATAGTCGCGGTTGTTGATGGCCGAGACGATCAGACGCCCCAGGCCCGGCCACGCGAACACCGTCTCGATCACAACGACGCCGGCGACGAGGGTCCCCAGTTGCAGGCCCAGCATCGTGACCACAGGGATCATCATGTTCCGGTACACGTGCCGGACCAATACCGCGGTCTCCCCCACCCCTTTCGCCCGCGCGGTGCGCACGAAGTCCTGGCCGGTCGTCTCGAGGATCCCGGCGCGGATGAGCCGCGTCATGACCCCGATCAACTGCACCGATAGGGTGACCGTGGGCAGCACCAGATGCCACACCGTGCCGCGGCCGAACGAGGGGAACCAGTGCAGCCCGCGGGCGAACACGAGGATCAACACCAGACCCAGCCAGAAATTCGGGATGGCCTGGCCGAGCAGCGAGACGATGCCGATCGCCCGATCGGCCGGGGACTGCGCCCAGCGCGCCGCCAGCGACCCCAATGTGACGCTCAGCAGCATCGTCAAACCGATGCCGGCGAGCGCAAGCTCCAGGGTCGCGGGCAGCCGCTCCAGGACGATGCCGAAGGCGGGCCGGCCCTCGTGGTACGAGCGTCCCCAGTCCCCCGCCAGAACCTGCCGCAGGAACAACGCGTACTGGGCCGCGAGCGGCCGGTTGAGGCCCATCTTACTCCGCTGCTCGGCCACCAGTTCCGCGGTGGTGTTCGTGCCGAGCAGCACCGCCGCCGGGTCGCCCGGGATCACGCGCACGATGAGAAAGATAATCGTGAGCACGCCCCAGATGACGAGCAGGGCGGCCAGCGCCCGGCGCAGCAGATACCGGCCTATGGCGAGACCGACACCTCGTTCAGCGTGAAGATCTCACTGGGCGGCACGGTGAATCCCTGGAGCCGCGTACGGTACGCGTAGACCTCGAGCGACTCGAACAGGAACACGCCCGGAACCTCCTGCCAGAGGATCTCCTGCACGCGGCGGTACAGCGTGCAGCGGCGCTGGGTATTCACGGTGCCGGCGGCCTGGTCGAGGAGGTTGTCCAGCTCCGGGTTCGTGTAGCCGGTCCGCCGCGCCCGCGAGTGGTACAGCCGGCCCAGCGAGTAGTCGGCGTCGCCGGTCACCGCGCCGGTGCCGAGCAGGTTGAGGTCCCAGTTCAGTTTGACCAGATCGTCGACCCAGATGGCCCTCGGCTGCAGGGTGCTCCTCACCCTGATGCCGATCAGGGCGAGCTGCCCGACGATCGCGTCGGCGACCTCCCGTTCCTTCGGGAGCGCATCGTTCCACTTCATCTCCGTGTCGAAGCCTCGTGGGAAGCCTGCCTCGGCAAGCAGCTTGCGCGCCTCGGCGCCGCTGTATCCGTATGGCGACTGCTCGGCATAGCAGAGCACATTGCTCCCGATTGGGGCCGAAGCAGGCTTCGCAATGCCGGCGACCAGCGAACTGGTGATGGCGCTGATGTTCAGTGCCCGCGCCACGGCGCGGCGCACCTTCACGTCGTCGAACGGCTTCCGGCCGGCGTTGATCCAGAGGAAGCGTGTGTAGAACGTGGGACCGATCTCGATCTTGACGGTGCTGCTCCCGCGCAGACGCTTGATCTCCTCCGGCGTCAACTGAAAGGTCATGTCGATTTCACCGGTCTCCAGGGCGGTCACGCGCGCCGACAGTTCGGGGATATCGACGAAGACCAGGCGCCGCAGCTTCGGGATCCCCGGGCGCCAGTAGTTCGTGTTGGCTTCGAGCACCACACGCGTATCGCGCACGAACTCGACAAACTTGAATGGGCCCGTCCCGATGGGGCGATCGCCGAAGGCGGGCGTCATCGGGGTCCCCGCAGGGACGATCCCGAGCATCGTCAGGTTGGAGAGCAGGGTTCCCAGCGGCGTCCCGGTCTTGAGGACCACCCGGGACGGATCGGGCGTCTCAACCGAGGTAATGGGTGTAAACAGGGGATTGAGCGGACCGCGGACGGTCTTCGCGCGCTCGATCGTCGTCTTGACGGCCTCGGACGTCAGGTCCTGCCCGTCGTGGAACTTTACGCCGCGGCGCAACTGAAACTCCCACGTCGTCGGATCGGTGCTTCTCCACCGCTCGGCCAGCGCGGGCTGGAACTTCTTCGCCCCGGGGTCCCAGATGACCAGGGTGTCGAACAGATGCCGGCCGAGGATGATGGAGATGCGTTCGGCGGCGGCGGCGCCGTGGGGGTCGAGAGACACCACCCGCTGAGGATATGAGACCGTCAACGTGCCGGGCTGAGTCGCCGGCCCGGCCTGAGCCAGACTGCCCGCCACCAACACGATGGCGATCCACGCGGCCACCCGAAGCGTGCGTCCATGAGTAGACCTCATACACTGCCTCCTTCTCCCACGTGCTTGCTTCCGCTCATACTGTTCGCCGCAGAAGTGGTATCGCCTGTGCGGAAAGGTTTTCCGGCATCATGGCACGAAACGCTTGCTCCAATGCCGCGTGAACAAGTGTCCGCAGATGCCGCGTGAATTCGTGTCCGTAGACGCCGCGCTCAGCCGATTTGACCCTCTCCCCCGTCTCCTCTATGTCGCCGATTTTGACCGGGGGCTGAACGGCTACATGGCCCTGATCGGCAATTACGAGGGCTCGCTCGACTCCCTGCTGCCG
>JBQTJG010000531.1:0-4975 GCA_052387355.1 Armatimonadota bacterium
ATCTCCAAGATCGCGCCTTGCGGTTGAAGCAAGAGATCGCTCCTGGGCGGCGGGTTTGGATGGCCGCCAGCACCCACGAAGGTGAAGAAGCGGCGGTGTTGTCGGCGTTCGCGGTCCTGCGCCAGCGCGATCCGGGGCTGCTGCTGGTGCTGACGCCGCGTCACCCCGAGCGTTTTGGAAAGGTCTTTGATCTCTGCCGCGCGCGGGGCTTCGCGACGGCAAGGCGCACCGTCCCTTCGAGCGAGCGGGCGGATGTGTTTCTCGCGGACACGATGGGAGAACTGCCGTTATTCTACGCACTTTCGGAGGTGGCCTTCGTGGGCGGCAGCCTCGTGGCCGTGGGTGGCCACAATCCTCTCGAGCCCGCCGCCCTTGGGATCCCCGTACTGACCGGCCCGCATATCTTTAATTTCACCGAGGTGTATGGTTTCTTAACCGCCGCCCATGCCGCTTGGGTCGTCAATAACGCGGACGAGCTTCTGTCCCGGCTCCTCATCTTGCTCGCCGACTCCGACTTGCGCGCAACCGCCGGGCGCCGCGCTCAAGCGGTGGTGGCCGAGAACCGCGGCGCCGTGGAGCGGGTCATGGAGATCTTGATGCCGCTGCTGGAGCCGCCGGCAGACCCATTAGTCGCGGATTAAGGCCGATACGCCAAGGTGTTGCTCAGGTGCTTCGTAAGCTAATAGCCTTGGGCCGTCAGCACGTCTTGGGCACAAGCTGCGTTTCGAGCCGCGCGCGGACGTCCTCGACCACCTACTGAATCTGCAAATCGCGTTGCGTTTCGATGGCCAATGAGGAGCTAGCGAGCTTTCCAGACACTGACCGGAACGCGTTGCCTGGAAGGAGCGCCTATTCTTCTTCCTCGTCGTCTGGGCCATCGTCACGGCCTGGAGTCTCCACATCGAGGGTGATGTCCAGCACGAGGTCGAACCCTCCCCGTTTAACAAAAAGGTCCCACTGAGCCTTCCCGCTGGCGAAAGGTCGGCTGCCCGGCTGTTTGAGCTTGGTGAAGCTGACGAAGGCCGTGTGCGTGCGGTAGGACCGGGCGTTCGGATCGATGCCGCACTCCGACGCGTCCCCAGGGGAGGGCACGTGATCGGGCGGCACGGGCACGAACATTCCCTCGACCTCGAAGGTGGGTAGGCCGACCCCCACCAGCTTAGTCGGGACGTTGGTGGCCGCCCCCTTTTTCTTGTCGTAGATGACCCACTGCGTCGTCACCTCGACGACCTCGCCCGTGCCCGAAACGGTGTCACCGTCCGTGATCGGAGCGGTAAAGACGTATTCGGTCTTCTTGAAGTCCGAGGTCCAGCGGATCTGCACGTTAGGGCCCATGCCGACGGTCTGCTGGTCACAATCGACAACATCCGCCACAGCGGTGTGCACCGCGAGCGCGGCGCTAGGCATCAAGGGCGCTGCAGCGAATAGCGCGATGGCAAATTTCATATGTGGCCGTGGTTTATTCTGGTTCATCTCCTGCTCCTTTCTGAGGCTGTGGTAGTATTTTCCGATGCGTCGCCGTTCTGTCGCTCGAGGAGCGGCGACGCTCCTCTGGTCCTTCCCGTTCACCACGCCGACACTCCTCGCCTCCGTCGTGGCTTTGGTCGGCGTGCGGCCGGGAATGTTTCGCTTGATACACGCCCTAGTCCCCCTAGTCCGGCGGCTCGGCCCCGGTCGCCACATGCAGGTTGGTACCCAAGGTGGCGGTACCGATCTCACCCTCATCCACATCTACGAAGAGGTTGAATTCGGCGTTCCCTTTGGCCACCCCGCCACCGCGCCGGCCCGGCTGGTGCAGATCGGTGAAGGTGAAGTAAAAGGTGTGGATTCCGTAGGAGAGACTCCCTGGGTCGATGCCGCACTCCGACGGATCGGGAATCGCGGTGGGCACCCCGGAGACCGCGGGATCGCCGACGAACATCCCGCTGACCCCCTCCGGGCTAAACCCCGGCCCGCGGGGCCCGATCCCGGTGAAAGAGGTCGGGGTGCCGGTCGAAAAGCCGCCGTCGTCGGCGATCGACCACTGCACGGTTACCTCGAGCACATCCCCCTCGCCCGAGACGATGTTGCCGCTTTTGCTGACCGCGTTGAAGCCGTAACTGCCGTCCTTGAAGGCCGAGGTCCATAAAATGGTTAGCCCGCCCTCGCCGACCGGCTGCTCGTTACAGCCATCAAGCTCCGCGACGACGGGGTCCGCTGAGGCCGCGGCGCCCGATAGGCACAGCACCGCCCCCGTTAACGCGACCACCGAGAGAGGCGCCCGGCGCCTGTTGTTCAGTTTCATCTTTTCCATCTTTCGCTCCTTTCTGCCTCGCGGGCAAAGATTCTTGCACTTTGGTTCACAACGGCCTACGCTCGGTCAGCGCAGGCCGTTGCTCTGGTTGCTCCTGCGTAAGTTTTCCTGCGTTGTTTCCGGCACAGCCAACTCCACTCGACGAATGCTCCTGTGGGTCTATCTCCGTGGCGGCCCGGTGACCCTCACACGCTGAACGGCCGTATCGCTGGCGCTGTCGTCGTCGGTGACGGTCAAGGTCACCGTCTTATTGCCCGCCGAGCTGTAGGTATGGATCGGATGCTGCTGGGTCGATGTCTGCCCATCGCCAAAGTCCCACAACCAAGCGACGACCGTGCCGTCCGAGTCGGTGCTGGTGTCAGTGAAGGCGCACTTCCGCCCGGTGCAGGCGAAGGTGAACGAGGCTTCGGGCGCAGCGTTCTCCTCTGGAGCCGGCTCCTCCACGGTGACGGACTGACTGGAGGTGCCGGTCGCGCCCTTATCGTCGGTGACGGTCAGGGTGACCGTATAGGTGCCGGGCGACGCATAGGTATGACTCACCACGGCGCCCGAGCCGGAGGTCCCATCGCCGAACTCCCAGTCGTATTGTTCGATCTGGCCGTCGGAATCCGATGATCCCGAGCCGTTGAACTCACACGCGAGGCCCTGGCAGGCGAAGGTGAATGAGGCCGTCGGTTCCGCGTTGCCGGTGTCCGTCGCCGTAATGCTCTGTTCTGCGGTGTCGGTCGCCCCATCGTCGTCGGTGACCGTCAGAGTGACCGTGTAGGTGCCGCCCGCGGCGTAGGTATGCGTGGGGTTTTGGAGGGTGGAGCTGCCGCCGTCGCCGAAGGCCCACGACCAGCCGACGACCGTGCCGTCCGAATCGGTGCTGGTATCGCTGAAGGTGCACTCGAGGCCGGTGCAGGCGAACGTGAAGGAGGCATCGGGGGGGGCCTGGCCGCCGCCCGCAGGCGTCCCGTACTCGCCCAGCACTTGCTCCTGAACCAGACCCTCGCCCGTGTCCGGGCCGTAGAACTCGGCGGAGGGCTTGAATCCGGCCATAGCCAGGATCGCCCCGAAGTTCTGCGCGAAGCTCATCACGGTGGGGGCGTCGCCGGGTTGGTGCACGGTGAGATAGTTCACGTCCTCGATGTTGGGCGGGTCGGTGAACCAATCGGTAGCGACCAGGTCGGGATGGCAGTAGGGAAGCCGGCGCTGGTCGCGGCAGTCGAAGTCGCCCTGATTAGCGACCAGTCCAAAGGGTGATCCCTGGGGGACTAGCGTCCCTGGCGCAATGCTTACGATGAGGCCCCGGAAATCCCCGTAGTCCAATTCCAGTTGCACCGTCTGCGAGTCGCCCGGCGCCAATCCCAGGCGCTCGCCGCTGCTGGTTTCGGGGACGCCGGCACAGGTCTCTACCACGTCTTGATCCTCGGCGCCTTGATCGTCTAGCTGCTGGCCGCTCTTGAGGCAGATGAAGTTGGCGTTGCCCTTGGCGATCGGCTGGAAGGGCCCGTTCTTTTTGATCGAGCGCAGCCGCTGGTTGTCGAGTCCCGAGAGCGCCTTCGCCGAAAGGAGCGAGTTCCCGATGGCATTGGGGAAGCGCCCGATGCCAAGCAGGGGCTCGAAGCAGCGCAGCTGATCCTCGCTGGTGCAGTCGGGAATGTCTCCCTGCGCGTCCGGCCCCCGCAGGTCCTGGCGCAGGTCGATCGAATTGCCGTCCAGATTGTCGTTGATGTCGAGGAGGCCGCGGCTCTTGGTCTGGAAGTTGAGGCTGGTGACATAGATGCCCGACTCGGCGAGGGAGGTGTTGGTGATCGTCACGTCGAAGCGGAACTTATTGCCCCCCGCGGCGCCGCCCTCGTTGTCCACGGTGTTCGGGTTGTCCGTAATGGTCTCGAAGGCGCTGAACTCGGCCGTGGCCGACGCGCCCAGCGCCGTACCGGGACTCCGGCCGCCGGGGATCTCGAAGGGATCTTCGGTCTTCGCCGACAGCCCGGCGGCGGTGTCGATGGAGGCGGTGATCGCCGGCGCCGTGATACCGTCGGTGGTGCCGCCGGAGTAGCTGCCGGTCACCTCCTGGCGGACCAGCTTGCCGCCGTCGACGGCATAGAACTCGGCGAAGGGCCGGTAGGGCGATCCGCCGCACGAGCCCTCCTCGGAGCCGCCCGCCTTGCAGCTCGGGTCGAGGGTAGCGCCGTGCTCCCCGTAGCCGAACAGGATGGAGGCGAAGTTGAGCAGCCCGGCCTCGAGATCGCCGATATCGAGAAACGAGAAGATGCCGGGCTGGGCCGTGGGCAGCTCATCCGCTCGAAAAACATCGCGGGTGTCGAGAATGTCGCTGAACCCGAAGTTCCGCCGCGGCACGGTCAGAAACTGGTTCTTCTCCAAGGGCGAGAAGGAGGGATTGAAGGTTCCATCAGCGTCCCGCAGACTCTTCACGTCGCTGAAGTCGACGATCTCCACCACGTTGCCGCCCGCCTGCAACTGCGGAAAGCCATCCACCCCCTCCGTCACCGTGGCGGTCAGCGGTCCCAGCGTTTGATCGCCTGGCGCGTGCGCGCGCTGCAGCGCCCCATCGTCGGTGGAGGTGTCCAGATGCAGGCGAATGGTCTGCGACTCGCCGGGAAGCAGCCCTTTCGGCACCTTGATGTTGGTGGGCGTGATGGTGCTGCCGTCGGGGGCTTGCAGCACGACCTGGAC
>JBQTJG010000532.1:0-18043 GCA_052387355.1 Armatimonadota bacterium
GCCGAGCGTGTCCCGCTGGGGGTCGATGACCTGGCGATACTTCACCTCCAGGGGGATTCGAACCTCTCCCACTGTCAGGATGAAGTCCACCTCGGGCTCAGTGCCCCGTTCGGGGAAGTGCGCCACATCGAGCCCGGGCACGCTGGCCAGGAAGTAACCGGCGGCGCTCTCAGCTAGGTGCCCGGCTAGAGTGCTCAGGTGCGGGGAGCGGCGCAAGCCGTCCGGATCAAGCGGGATGACCTCCTGGAGCCAGGAGGCCCGCAGGCCAGGGTCGCATAGACAGAGCTTGTTGTTCCCCTTTTTCTTCTTCAGGCGAATTTCGAGCGGGTTGATGAGACGCAGCAGCAGGCTTCCGTCCAGGAACTTCAGGTAAGTAAGAATCCGCTGCCAGCCGACGTTGGCGTGGAGCGTCGAGCGCACCTCGTTGACGAAGATCGCGGGCCCCGGTGCCTGACCCGCATAGCGACAGGCCAGGCGGAAGACCTCTTCGAGCAGGTCGGGATCTCGTTTGCGGCCGCGCTCGCCCAGCCGCAGATCATGCTGGATGACACGGCGCACGACGGTGTCGTTCAACTGGTCGGCGACCTCCGGCCAGGGACGGTCGGCCCGCTCCTGGGCGATCGGGTATCCTCCGCGGTCGGAGTAGTCGCCCATGGCGGCATCTCGGATGGCGTGCGACTCCTGGCCGTACGCTGCCAGGCGCTGCCACCAGGCAAACTCCAGGAGGGCCGCAAGCCCGTTATCAGGTAGTGCTGGGTTCAGGGCGCCGTGTCCCCGCATCTCCGCGATCTCGCGCAGCAACAGCGGGCCCAGGTCGAGTTCGGTGATCCGCCCGGCTAGGCTGTCACGCCCGGCTTCGATTCTCAGGGCCGAACTGCCGGTCACCAGGACGTGCACAGTGTTGTGGTCGACCAGCGACTTCAACTGGGGCGCCCAGGCGTCCAGGTTCTGGACCTCGTCCAGGAAGACGTAGGCCGACTTCCCTTCGTGGGCGGCCTCGTTGAAGGTCTTGCCGAGCACCCTATTCTCGAACCAACGGCAGATGGAGAGGATCGGCGTCTCGAGCTCTCGCAACGGTGGCAGCTCATCGAACTGGAGCCGCAAGATGCGGCGAGGATCAACCCCCTGTTTCACGTAGTCCTGAATTAGCTGTTCCTGTATCGTGGTTTTGCCGACCTGCCGCGGCCCCCGGAGCACAACGATAGGCGCCAGACCGGCGTCCAGCCGGGCCCGGGTAGTGCTGAACGCCCAGCGCTTGAACGCCGGGAGGACGCGGCCCGGTTTCCCTTCCCACCAGGGGTTGGTTGAGGCGATGAACTCGGTCAGAACGGCGGGGAGACGTTCCTGGTCGAAGATGTCGCGCCCAAGCATCGCTGGGATGATTGTAGCATGAAGCTAAATAGGCAGAGGAGATCGGTGTACTCAGCGCCGAAGGCTCCGAACCATCACAGCTCGTGCACAGCTCGTACCAGCCCGTGCATGATACTTCGCGGGGGGTGACGGTAACGTGAGCGTGAAGGGGAAGGCTAAAGACACGGAGCCATTGACACGGCGTGAGTTCATGGTGGCCGCCGGATCGGGCGTAGCGCTGGCTGCCGGGTCGCGCTTGGGGTCGAACCTGCTGGCGTGGCGTGTGAAGGCTGCGCCTGCCAAGACGCTGCGGGTCGGCATCTATGCGTACATGACCCAGGGCATCCCGTTCGATCAAGTAGTCAAGAACTACCAGCAGACGCACCCGGATATCAGCCTGGCTGTCGATCCGCTGCCCGGGGCGGTGGTGGCCGACTGGCCGGCCACGGTCCGCAAGCTCACGCTCGAGGCGCGGCAGCGCCAGTCGTCGGTCGACATCCTGATCGGTCCGACGCCGTGGATCGAGCCTGCCCCGCTGGCTCAGGCCCAGGCCATCGAGCCGCTGGAGACGTTGCTGCCCAAGCGGATCGTCAACGATCTCTACAGGAGCGTCCTGCGGGAGGCGACCTTCGCCGGCGACGGAAAACTCTACGTGCTGCCATGGTGGAGTGATGTCACGGGTCTCATCTACAGGCGGTCGCACCTTCAGGAAGGCGCCGGGACCGACAGGCCGCCCGAGACCTGGGAGCAGGTGCTGTCGTACGCAGAGAAGATCAAGGCCAGGTACGGGACGCGCGTCTGGGCCTATGGGGCCGACTGGAGTGCATCACACCGCCTGTTCCTGCCCATCTATGTGACACTCACCCGAGAGCCATACGACAGAGACGGCGTCTGGAAGATGGAGAGTGACGCCTTCACTGAGGCCCTCGCGATGATTCAGAAGCTCTATGCTTTCATGCCCGCCGCCTCGCAGCAGGACCTGGGCAGTAGCAGGGTCTTCCAAGCCGGAGGCCTGGCCATGCAGACCTACTGGCAGACGCAGATGCTTCGGGCGATTCAGGCCGGGCAGCCGGCCAGCGATATCGTCATGGCGCCCAACCCGCGCGGCCGCCACGCCGGCACGATCTTCTGGACCGCCGGGGCGGTCATCCCGAAGTTCTCTGCCAATAAGGAAGAGGCGGCCCGCTTCATGGTCGAAGGCTTGCTCGATCCCTTCACCGTCCAGAAGACCTTCGACAATTACAAGATCGTCCCATACCATTCGATTATTGCCAAGATGGGAGACAAGGTCCCGGGGTGGGCACCGCCGCTGCTGGGCACGCTGTCGTCGGCGCAGCCGATCCCCATGAATCCATACTGGCTTGGCGTGGAGCAGCCCGTCTTTAAGGAGGAGATCGAGCGGATGCTCCTGCAGGGCCAGCCGCTGCAGACGACGCGCACGAACATCGGAAACCGGATCAAGGAGAAGCTGCGGGAACTGGGCAAGAAGTAGCGCCGCATGAGCCGGGTGCTGACCGGAACCCAGGTCATAGGGCGCGGCAGCCTCGTCCGCACGGCGGTCCGCGATGCGGTCAGGGGGTGGGGGGGCTATCTCTTTGTCCTTCCCCTTCTGATCATCTTTGTGCCCTTCGTGCTCTACCCGCTGCTGCGGACCATGCAGCTGGTCTTCTACCGCTACGAGTACATTACGATCATCCCGCCCGTCTTCGTCGGCCTCGGCAACCTGCGCAAGTGGATCCAGGACCCACGGGTGCCCGAGACGATGTGGATCACCGTCAAGTTCATTCTGCTCTATGTGCCGGCCAGTACGCTGGTGGCACTCGCCGCCGCGCTGCTGCTCGATCGCATCGCCAACCGGCGCCTGAGCGGGCTCTACCGGACGATCCTGTACTTCCCGGTCGTGCTGCCCGCGGCGATCGTGTTTCACATGTGGAAGTGGATGTACGATCCGACGCTGGGGTTGTTCAATCAAGTCTTCCAGGCCCTGCACATTCCCTGGCCCTGGACCGGATGGCTCGTGGACGTCACGATGGCGCTGCCCGCCATCGCGCTGATGAGCATCTGGCGCCTCATGGGCACCACGATGATGCTCTTCCTGGTGGGACTGGCCAACATTCCCAACGACCTGCTGGAGGCGGCCCGCCTGGACGGCGCCAGCGAGTGGAAGTTGCTGACCCGCATCCAGTTGCCGCTGCTGGTGCCGATTTTCTTCCTCATCCTGGTGCTGCGCCTTCAGGTGCTGGGTCTGGCCATCGAGCCGCTTGTCATGACCGAGGGCGGTCCGATCCGCGCGACGATGACCTACGGCCTGCAAGCCTATTTCATCTCCCTGCGCGATGGCAACTGGGACATGGGCTACGGCAGCACCTGGTTCGTCGTGCTGGGGCTGCTCTCGACGGTGCTCGCCGTGATGACCTGGCGGCTGATGCGCAGCCGACTGGAGGACGCGTGAGATGATCCGCGCGCGCATGCAGCCGTCGGCGATCACCTTCAACGCGGGGCTGCTGGTCCTCGTGGCCGGGAGCCTGTTCCCGTTTCTCTGGTTTGTTTCCATCGCCATACGTCCGCTGACGGAGACGTACGTCATCCCCATGCCGATCATCCCGCGCAGCCTGACCCTACAGCACTTCCGGGACGTCTTCCGGTACGTGCCCCTGATGGTCAGTTACTATCGCAACAGTTTCGTGATCACGGGCGCCGCGGTAGCGGGCGTGGTCGCGATCTCCTGCCTGGCAGGGTTCTTCTTCGCGCGGATGCGGGCTCACGGCCGTGATGCCCTGTTCTGGATGGTCGTGCTCAGCATGTTCATCCCGCCGCTCACGGTGGTGCCCGCGCTCTACGAGCTGCTCGATCGCCTGCACCTCCTGAACACGCGCATCGGCCTGGTTCTCGTGTACATCGGCTGGCACCTGGGGATGAGCACGTTCATCATGCGCGGCGCCTTCCAGCAGGTTCCCAAGGAGATGGAGGAGGCCGCGCGGATCGATGGCGCCTCGAACTTCCGAATCTTCTGGCAGGTCATGCTCCCACTGGTGAGTGGGGGTCTGGTCGTGGTGGCCATCTTCAGCTTCGTGCCGATCTGGGGCGAGTACATCTTCGCCTTCACGTTCGCTCAAACCAAAGACATCATGCCAATGTCAGTCGCCATCCGGTTCTTTGAACCGAGCCCCGCGTCCGGGCAATATACGCTCAACGTCGCCGCGGCCGCGGCGCTGTTCATGTTCGTGCCGGCCATTGCAATCTACGTGACCCTGCAGAAGTGGTTCAGCAAGGGCCTCATGGAAGGCGCCTTGAAGTTCTGACACGGTGGCTGGATGAACGAGCAGCGCCGCCTGGGCGTAGGCATTCACGGCGCAGGCAATGTCAGCGCCGAATACATTCGGGCTTTCATGCGCAACCCCCATACCGAGATCCGGATGATCACGAGCCGGACGGTCGAATCAGCGCGGCGGCGGGCCGCCGCATTCGAGCTGGACTGCGATGTCGGCGATGATCTCGGGGGACTCCTGCGCCGAGACGACGTGGATGTTGCCGTGATCTGCACGCCCAGTTACCTCCACGCCGGCGAGGCTGTACAGGCGTCACACGCGGGAAAGCACCTCGTCGTCGAGAAGCCGATCGCGCTGTCGGTGCGCGAGCTCGACGAACTGGTGGAGTCCGTCCGCAGAGCAGGCGTGAAATCGACCGTTGGCTTCGTCCTTCGATGGAACCCCATGGTGCAACTGGCCCGCCGCCTGGCCGCCGATGGGACCCTAGGCGCTCTCGCGCTGGTGAAGGCCGACTATGTCCACCACATCGATCCAGCGAAGCCGGGATGGGACTGGAAGCGACGCCGTGAGGGCAGCGGCGGCGCCATGCTGTTCGCGGGATGCCACGCGGTCGACACCTTACGGTACTGCGCCGGCGAAGTGGTTGAGGTCGCTGCATGCGCCGCGCAGGTCGGGCGGCATGAGTTTGACTATCCACCGACCATCGCCGCGACCATGCGTTTTGCGAGTGGGACAGTGGGGACGGTGTGCGTCACCTTCGAGGCCCACTCGCCTTACGTGTTCAACCTTGAACTCTTCGGGACGCGCGGCAGCCTGCGAAACAACGAGCTCTACGCCCGGGCGCTGGATGGACAGACAGGGTACACGACGATTCCCACCAGACTGCCCGACAGCGGCGAGGTTGCGCACCATCCCTTCCAGGCCGAGGTGGACGACTTCGTCAGGTGTATCCTCGAGGGTGGTGAGCCTCGGGCGCACATTGCAGACGCCGCCCGCACACATGAGGTCTGCTTTGCCATTGATCGTTCGGCAGAGGAAGGCCGTCCCATCCGGTTGCCGCTGGGTGCCGTAAGATAGGACCAGGTGTCTGAGATGGGGCAGATTCTGACCTCCCCCACGATAGCCGCGCCGCCCAAAGTGCGCGCCGCGGTTGTCTCCCTGGCCGCCAGTGTGGCCATCCTGGTGCTCAAGGTGGCCGCCTACACGATCACGGGCTCGATCGCGTTGCTGTCCGACGCCGCTGAGACGATCGTCAACGTCGTCGCGGCCAATATCACGCTCATCAGTCTGCTGGTGGCCGTGCAGCCGCCCGACGAGCGCCACCAGTACGGTCACGCGAAGGCCGAGTACGTGAGCAGCACCACCGAAGCTGCGATGATCGTTGTCGCCGGCCTGGTGATCGTGCTGACGGCCGTCAACCGGCTGATCAACCCCCAGCCGTTGAACCGCCTGCCACTAGGGCTGGCGCTGCTGGTGGCGGCCGGCCTCGCCAATCTGGCTGTTGCCCTGTTCCTGCTGCGGGTCTCGCGCGCCCAGCGTTCCATCGCCCTGGAGACATCGGCCCGGCATCTCTTGTCGGATGTCCTGACGACAGTCGGCGTGTTTGTCGGTGTAGGACTCGTGATCATCACCGGATGGGCGCCTCTTGATCCCATCGCCGCCGCGCTGGTGGGCGGCAACATCGTGTGGATGGGCGTGGGACTCTACCGGCAATCGGTCAGCGGACTCTTGGACGTGCGCCTGCCGCCGGACGAAGAAGAGAAGATCCGCGCGGTGCTCGACGCGCATCGCGACGAGATCGTAGAATACCACGCGATGCGGACGCGACAGGCCGGCGTTGATCGGTTCATCGACCTCCATCTGGTGCTGCATCGCTCCCTCACCGTAGGCGACGCCCACACGCTCACCGATCACCTTGAAGGACATCTCAAGGATCTCTTCCCCGGTCTGGACGTGACGATTCACGTGGAACCGTGCGAGCCGTCGTGCCTGCGGTGCGGCCCATGAACACCTCGGGCTGGTTGGGCGGTGCGAGCGGTAGGGTAACCGGTGGAACAGAGTTGGAAAGAGGCCGTCGCTGGAGGGTGACGCAATGGAACTGGGGATGATCGGTCTCGGGCGGATGGGCGGCAACATGTCCGAGCGGCTGCTGCGCGGTGGCCATCGGGTCACCGGATACGCCCGTTCGGCCGAGAGCGTGCAGAAGGTGGTCGACGTCGGAGGCCGGGGCGCGTCTTCACTGGCCGGCCTCACGGAGCAACTGGCCCCGCCACGCGCTGTGTGGCTGATGGTCCCGGCCGGCCATCCGGTCGACGAAACCATCGAAGGGCTGCTTCCTTTGCTTGCCCGCGATGATGTGATCGTCGACGGCGGCAACTCATACTACAAAGACTCCATGCGACGGGCCGCGCGCATCGCCGAGCGAGGACTGCACTTCGTCGACGTGGGCACGAGCGGCGGCATCTGGGGATTGACTGAGGGATACAGCCTGATGGTCGGTGGGAACCGTGCGGTGGTCGAGCGGCTCTCTCCCGTCTTCAAGACGCTTGCCCCGGCGCCGGACCGTGGCTGGGGGCACGTGGGACCCGTCGGCGCCGGTCACTTCGTGAAGATGGTCCATAACGGCATCGAGTACGGCATGATGCAGGCGTTCGCCGAAGGATTTGCGCTGATGCGTCGGAAAGAAGCGTTCGGTCTTGACCTCACGCAGATCGCGGAGATCTGGCGCTACGGCAGCGTCGTGCGCTCCTGGCTGCTCGACCTGACGGCCAGAGCGCTCGATGGGAATCCTTCCCTTGAAGGGATCGCGGCCTACGTGACCGACAGCGGCGAGGGCCGCTGGACCGTCATGGAGTCACTGGAGCTGGAGTGCGCGATTCCGGTGATCACGCTCGCGCTGCAGCGCCGGTTCCGCTCGCGCGAGTCCGAGCCATTTGCCGACCGGCTGCTGGCCGCGCTGCGTCAGCAGTTCGGCGGGCACGCGATCAAGCCCACGGCCTGAGCGGAAAGGAATTCTGAACGATGGCGCACGCGCACGATAGGACGGAGCCGGCGACGGTGGTCGTGCTGGGCGGCACCGGCGACCTGATGCTGCGCAAACTCCTTCCCGCGTTGTACCAGCTTGCCGAGCGGGGCGAGATGCACGAAGACACACACATCGTCGGCGCCGCTCGCGGCAAGGACTTTGACGACCAGGGTTTCAGGACCTGGGCGTCTAAGGCGCTGGCGGAAGCCGGGCTGTCCTCACAGGGACGCTCCGCCGGAGGGTTCGAGGAAGGGCTGCACTACCACTCTATTGGAAGCGGGACGATCGAGGACTACCAGGGGCTCGCGCATCGTCTCGAAGCCCTCGAGAAGGAACAGAACCGGCCGGCCAATCGAGTCTTCTATCTCTCGCTGCCTCCGCAGGCGTTTCCTGCGACGATCGATGCGTTGGGAGCCGCCGGGTTGAGCCGGAGCGCTGGATGGACGCGTCTGGTGATCGAGAAGCCGTTCGGACGCGATCTGGAGTCGTCCAGAAGACTCAACAACACGGTGCACCAGCATTTCGACGAATCACAAGTCTATCGCATCGATCACTATCTCGGCAAGGAGACAGTGCAGAACCTGCTGGTCTTCCGGTTTGCGAACCCGATCTTTGAGACCCTCTGGAATCGCGACCGCGTCGAGAGCGTACAGATCACTGTGGCCGAAGAAATCGGCGTCGAAGGCCGCGCCGGGTACTATGAAACCGCGGGCGCGCTGCGAGACATCGTCCAAAACCACCTGACGCAACTGCTGACGCTGATCGCCATGGAAGTCCCCGGCGCCTTCGAGGCCGACCTGATCCGTAACGAGAAGGTCAAGGTCTTGCGCGCGATACCGCGGGTGTTGGAGCGCGACGTGGTCTTCGGCCAGTACGCCCCGGGGCAGATCGACGGGCAAGGTGTGCCAGGCTACCGGCAGGAGCCCGGGGTCGCGCCGGACTCACAGGTCGATACGTTCGCGGCCATGCGCCTCGAGGTTGCGAACTGGCGCTGGCACGGTGTGCCGTTCTACCTCCGCGCCGGCAAGCGCCTGGCGCGCCGGCTTACGCAGATCGTGGTGACCTTCCGCCGGCCACCGGTTGCGCTTTTTCCTGCGCTTGAAGACTCCGATGGGATCGATGCGAACGTGCTGGTGATTACGATCCAGCCTGACGAGGGATTCGATCTTGCGTTCGAAGTGAAAGCACCGGGGCAAGCGATCACGCTCCAGACGGAGCGCCTGCAGTTCCGCTACGCTGAAGCGTTCGCGCCGCTTCCCGAGGCCTATGAGACGCTGCTCCTCGACGTGCTCACAGGGGATCAGACCTTGTTTGTGCGCGCCGACGAGGTGGAGGCGGCCTGGCAGCTCTACGCGCCTGTGCTTGAGCGCCGGCCACGGGTGAGTGTGTATCCGGCCGGCACCTGGGGACCGGTGGAGGCGGATAGGTTGCTGAAGGGCGAAGGAGCGCGGTGGTTCCCAGCCTGACGCCCGATGTGCGCGTCTACCCGGATCTGGAGACGCTCAGCCGGGCCATGGCCGAGAGCGTTGTCCTGAGAATCAGGGAGGCGATCAGCAGCCGGGGCCGCTGCGGGCTCGCGCTCGCCGGCGGCGATACACCGCGCACCCTGTACCGACTGCTGGCCACCGAGCATCAAGCCCGCATTCCCTGGGCCCAGGTCCATGTGTTTTGGGGGGATGAGCGCTACGTCCCGCCGGATGACTCCCAGAGCAACTACCGTCTGGCCCGCGAGAGCCTGTTGGACCAGATCCCGATCCCGCCGGGGAATGTTCATCCCATGCCCACCGACCTGCCCAACCCTGACGACGCTGCGTTGATCTATGACCGGACGCTCCGTGAGAACCTTCCTGCGCCCCGATCGCGCCTCGACCTGGTCTTGTTGGGCCTCGGAGCAGACGGCCATACCGCATCGCTGTTCCCCGGCTCTCCTGCCATCGAAGAGCAGAACCGCTGGGTGATGGCCATCCGAGCGCCTGCAGAACCCGCGCTGCGGCTCACGCTCACCCTGGCGGTCATCAACCATGCGGCGCACGTCGCCTTCCTGGTCGCCGGTCTGGAGAAAGCCGAGGCCTTGCACCTGGCGCTGGTGGACGCGCCCCCGCCGCGACTCTGCCCGGCTGCCGGGGTGCATCCGATGCATGGGGCCCTGGTCTGGTGGGCTGACACCGCCGCTGCCTCGCTATTGCCCAGATGACCGAGACGGCATAACCAAGGGGCGCCTGGTCGTTGAAGCAATTGTCATGAGAGGAGATCGATGTGGAGGGACTTGGAAGGATGAACGAAGTGAAAACCGTTGGAATCATTCACGGGAGTCCGCTCATCCGTGACGGTGTCGCAGGCCTGCTCGGTCGGCAGCCGGGTGTGCGGATTATCGGGACGTTCGAGGGCGCGCGGGCAGCGATGGATCGGGGCCTCGCGGGAGATCCTATCCTGCTCTACGATCACGGGACGTGCCGGCAGGATGGTCCTGAGCTCCTGGCAGAGATGCGCCGGCGCCTTCCCAACGCGAGGATATTGATGTTCGGCGTCGCCGATGATGACCAGGCGATCATTGAGTGTGTACAGGCAGGCACAGGCGGGTGCATCCTGCTGGATGCATCCGCCGAGGATCTGGTGGCGGCGGTCCGATCGCTTGACGAGGGGACACCACCCGTGTCTCCGCGTGTGGTGACGACGCTGTTCAGCTATGTGTCGAGACTTAGGGCCGGCGAAGACAGCCCGCCGCCGTCGTCCCTCACGGCCCGGGAAGAACAAATCCTCCAGCTCCTGGCCAAGGGCTTGAGCAACAAAGAGATCGCGCAACGACTCTATCTCCAACCTCAGACGGTGAAGAACTACGTCCACCAGGTGCTGCAGAAGCTCAACCTGAGAAACCGTCTCGAGGTCATCCGCTCCATGAGGTCGCCCAAGCAGTAGTCGCGTCCAGTACCGTGGTACCGGTACTCGGAGGGCCACATTGAGTACCCGGGTCCGTGGCCCATGGTTGGTCGATCGCATATCCTTTGGGTGACGACTCGGAAGACCGAGCCGATTACGTAGGAGGAGATGATGGAGATGTTCAAGCGAGTCGTTCTTGTCGCTGCAGTTGCGGTCCTGTTCCAGGTGGTCCTGTTCCAGGTAGGCCAGCCGACCGTCGCCAACGTGACGGACTTCGAGTTCCCGTGGCTGTACGGACCGGTGGCGAGTGTGTCGGAGTTCGAGCACCCACGGCTGTACGAGCCGATCGCAAGCGTGTCGGACTTCGAGTTCCCGTGGCTGTACGGACCGGTGGCGAGCGTGTCGGAGTTCGAGCACCCACGGCTGTACGAGCCGATCGCGTAGGATAAGTAAGCAAGGGTGGAGGGGATCGGCCCGTGCGCCATCCCCTCCTTCGACTTTTGAGTGATTGCCAGAGTGTGAGCACAAATCCCAACGGGTGCCTACAAAACCAGATTGCATCGAATTCATGGTTTGTGGCCAGGACTGTGTGGGTAATATATCTTTGGGGCCGGAGGATCTACCGCTCTAAGGCGGAACGCGATAGGAGGCGGATGAAGTGATCAAGCGATTGGTTCTTGCGGCTGTGGTTGCGTTCTTGCTTCCGACAGTGGTACTTCCGGGAGGCCATGCAACCGTTGCGAGCGCGGCAGATTTCGAGCACCCGTGGCTGTACCAGCAGGTAGCAAGCGTGTCGGACATCGAGATCCCGAGTCTATACCAGCAGGTAGCAAGCGTGTCGGACATCGACATCCCGAGTCTATACCAGCAGGTTGTATAGCATACGGTGTACACAGTGCTCGCTACAACTGAATAGAGTCGAATAAACTGGGTCCCCGCCGTCATCGTGGCGACGGGGACCCGCACTTCTTCCAGCAGGACCGTAGTCTCTAGGCCTGAAACCTCCAGATAATCATGCCGCACGGCCCAAACCCCGGCACGGGTACAGTGACGCTGCAGGCCTGTGACGTCCGGGCTTGCTGGGCTCCAGAGATCATCCCGATCGAGTGGCGATTGGACTTGATCGGGCCCGACCTTGTCCGACCGCCGGAACACCTGCAACACAGACCCAAGCCTCAATGAGCCCGGGGTAGTGATGTCGCCGGCGAATCCGTCCCGCCCGTCACGCTGGATCGGCGCTCCGCTGCGGCGCCTTGAGGACGAGCGCTTCCTGCGCGGACAGGCGAGGTATGTCGGTGACATCGTTCTGCCGAACATGCTCCACATGATGGTAGGCCGCAGTCCCTTCGCCCATGCGCGCGTCAAGGAGATCAACGCCGGTCAGGCCCTTCGCGTGCGAGGCGTCGTCACGGTCGTGACCAGCAGCGACGTGACCGGCAAGGTCCGCCCGATGCCGGTCGCCTCAACCGAAGGCGCCCAGGTCGCCCAGGTTCCTCATCCGCTGCTGGCCACTGACACAGTGCGCTACGTGGGGGAGCCGGTGGCGGTCATCCTCGCGGAGAGCCACGCGGCCGCTGTTGACGCCCTGGATCTCTTGGAGGTCGAATACGATCCGCTGCCTGCGATCGTGGATCCACAAGAATCGCTCAAGGGCACGGTGCGGCTTCACGAGTCGCTGCAGGACAACGTCTTCTCTCGATGGAGCCGCACCGGTGGAGACGTCGAGGGCGCGTTTGCGCAAGCGCACCGTGTGGTCAGGGGAACGTTCCACATCCCCAGGCTGGCGCCAGCGCCGATCGAACCCCGCGGCGCCGTGGTCGAGTACGATCGCGGCGCCGACCTGCTCACGGTGTGGCTGTCGGCACAGGACCCCCACAGGCCCCGCGCCCAGTTGAGCCGGGTCCTCAACCGCCCTGACGATCGGATCCGCGTCGTGGTGCCCGATGTCGGCGGCGCGTTCGGCAGTAAGGGCCACCTGCCTCCCGAGGTGGTGGTCGCAGCGCTGCTGGCCATCGAGTTCGGCCGGCCTATCAGGTGGATCGAGGATCGGCGCGAGAACTTTCAGGCCGGGTACCAGGGCCGCGGGTTGGATGCCGAGGTGGAAATAGCCGTCGATCGGGAGGGGCATCTCCTCGGTCTGAGAGCCAAACTGGTCGCCGACCTGGGCGCGTACTTGTATCCCATCACAGGGACCGTCCCGGTCACGACCGCCATGCTGCTTACCGGCGCGTACGCGATTCCATCTGCCGCGGTCGAGATGATGGGTGTGGCGACGAACAAGGTCCCCACCGGGCCATATCGCGGCGCCGGCAGGCCTGAGGCCGCGTTGATCGTCGAGCGGATGATCGATCTGGTGGCGCGCGAGCTCGACCTGGATCCCGTCGAGGTACGCCGTCGCAATCTCATTCCGTCCGATGGGTTTCCCTACCAAACACCACTCGGCTTCACCTACGACTCGGGGAACTATCTCCGGGCCATGGACAAGGCGCTCGCGCTCGCCGAGTACGACCGGTGGCGCGCGAAGCAACAGCAGGCCAGGGCGGAGGGAAGGCTGCTGGGCATCGGCCTGGCGGTATATGTGGAACGCGCCGGCAGCGGTCTGTGGGAGAGCGCAGCGGTCTCAGTCGAACCGAGCGGCCGCGTCATTGTTCGCACGGGCTCGACGACGCATGGACAAGGGCATGAGACGACGTTCGCCCAGATCACTGCGGATCTGCTGGGGCTCGACCCCCACTCGGTCGTGCTCGTACGCGGCGATTCAGCTCTGGTCCCTAGAGGCGTCGGGACATTTGGCAGCCGATCGACGACGATCGGCGGCTCGGCCCTGGTCGTGGCCCTGGACAAGATCAGGGCGAAGGCCACAACGATCGCCGCGCGCCTGCTCGAAGCGGCGGAGGGCGACATCGAGTGGAACGGCGACCGGCTCCACGTTCGTGGGTTGCCCGCACGGGCGATTGTGCTGCAGAACGTGGCGGCAGCGGCCTACGATCCTGCGCGACTGCCACGAGATCTGGAACCCGGGTTGAGCGCGTTCGGCTACTTCAGCCTCCCCGGACCGGTGTTTCCATCCGGTGTGTACATCGCTGTCGTGGAAGTCGAACGAGACACCGGTCAGGTCCACATCCTCAAGTTCGTCGCCGTCGATGATGCCGGCCGCATCATCAACCCGCTGCTGGCCGAAGGGCAGGTTCTCGGGTCGACCGTCCAGGGGCTCGGCCAGGCGCTGGTCGAGGAGGTCCTGTACGACGCCGACGGCCAGCTCCAAACCGGATCGTTTGCGGACTATGGTCTGCTGCGCGCTGCTCAGGTCCCGCCCGTCGTCAGCGAGTTCGTGGAGACGCTGTCGCCTCTGAATCCTCTCGGAGCGAAAGGGATCGGTGAGTCCGGCAGCATCGCCACGCCGGCCGCCGTGGCCAACGCCGTGGTCGACGCTCTCGCGCCGCTCGGGATTCGGCACCTGGACGTCCCATTCACGCCGGCCAAACTCTGGAGAATCATCCAGCGTATGGCCTGAGTAGGATGTCGATCATTCGCCGCGCGCCCATCCTCTTGCTCATCGTCTGGACGTGCCTGGCATTCGCCGTCCCGGCCATCGCACACAGCGTTGTCGAGCGCTCCGTACCGCCGGCCAACACCGTCCTCGAGCGCCCTCCCAAACAGGTTGATCTCTGGTTCAACGAAGCGATCGACGAGGTGTTCAGCTCCGCCCAGGTGCTCGGTCCCTCGGGGAGCCGGATGTCCCGCCGCGCGACCATTGCTCCCGACGGCCGTCGGATGATCATACCGCTCGGCGATCTCTCGAAGGGCGTCTACACCGTCAGGTGGCGCGTACTCTCGACAGTGGACGGCCACACCACGAGCGGCGCGTTTGTCTTCTCGATTGGTGTTCCGGGCGGGCCGACCGCGACGGCCGGCGCACCCGAGGCTCCCGACCCGTGGCTCGTGATCATCCGGTGGATCGGGTTTCTAGCCGCCGTCCTGCTGGCGGGCTCCATATGGTTCCCGCTGGCCGTACTGAGGCCGGGTCTGCAGCGGATGGATCCGCCCGACGCCTTTCGCCTCGACGCGTTCGCCGGGATCCGTTTCCGCAGGCTCGCGATCATCTCGTCGCTGGCGCTGCTTGTATCCGCCGGTCTCGAGGTCGTGCTGCGAGCCATGACGCTGATCGACGCGTCGCTCAGCCAGGTCATCTCCAGCGGTCAGCTCTGGATATTCTTATGGGGGACGAAGCCGGGTTGGAGCGCATTCGTGCGCTCCTGGATGGCGCTGCTCCTGCTGCTGCCGCGCTCGCCGAGGGGTCGCATCCTGCAGGCGGCGGGTCTGATCTGGTTTCTCATCATCGGGGGTGTGGCCGCGGGGCTCGGGGGTCCCGCGATTCTCGCAGGCAGCACCCACATCGTCCTTGTCGTTCTCGTGGCGGCCGTCTATGGACTCATCAGTTTCTTGCTCACGGTCATCCTGCCGCACATCCCGGATTTCCGACTGCCGGAGATGCAGTGGGTGTCGCCCATCGCCGCCTTCGGCGCGCTGGCCGCGCAGACGTTGACCTCGCATGCCTGGGGGAGCGGTCCGCTGGCGGTGGTGGTGGACATGGTGCACCTCGCGGCTGTCGCGCTCTGGATCGGCGGCCTGGCCTGCCTGCTGCTTCTGGTGGCGGGCTCTCCTGCGGATCGTTTGAGCGTTTCCAGGGCGCTCGTGCCGCGATTCTCGACGGTGGCCGGCATCTGCCTCGGCATCGTGGTCGTGACCGGACTATACAGTAGCTGGATCCACATTCCCGGGTTGGTGGCGCTGATCAGGACGAACTACGGGCGAGCGCTGCTCTTGAAGCTCGTGATCATTCTGCCGCTGGTGGCTCTGGGAGCGATCAACCGATTTGTGCTGCGTCCCAGGCTCACCGCGGCCATCGCGTCCCGGCCGGGTGTGCTTCAACGATTGCTCTACACCCTGACAGGAGAGGTCGGGCTGGGCGTGCTGGTGCTGCTTGTCGTTGCGGTGCTCACGCTCACCCCGCCGGCCAGCGTGACCATGCCGGCCGCTCCGCCCAAACCGCTGATCTTCGCCGGCGTGGCGCAGGACGTTCAAGTCCGCCTGTCCATCACGCCTGCCCTGCCCGGGTGGAATCGGCTTGAGCTGATGGCGACCGGCCAGGCCGGCCAACCGATCGGCGCCGATGCACGTCTTCTCCTGCGGCTGATCAAACTCGACGAGGACCTCGCCATCACAACGATGGCACTCACCGCCGCGGGCCCCGGGCGCGCCGTGGCCGAGGGAGGCGAGCTCAGCGTGTCAGGATGGTGGGAGGTCGAGGTGATCGTGCGGCGGCGCGGGCGCCTGGACGTCTCCACCAGCTTTCCGCTTCGGTTGGGGAGTGCGGACCTCCGTCCCTCGGATCCTGTGGCGGTTCGTCTCCTGAAGGACGCCGCGCAGACGATTGCACAAGTCAGGTCGTGGAGACAATCGGAACAGATCACCGATGGCGTAGCGGGTATGGTGTTCGTGACCTATGAGATGGTGCGTCCGGACCGGGTCCGCGCCAGGGCATCGGACGGCACGGAGACCGTGGTCATCGGCGATACTCAGTATCAACGCAGCGGGTCGGGGCCCTGGGAACGCTCAACGCTGAAGAGACCCTTCACCGCCGATTTTCCATACCTGACCGCGATCGCGGAACAAGGCGTGACGCTTGGCCGCCAGACGGCGTGTGACGATGAGACCTGCCAGGTCGTCCTGTGGGAAACTCCCGGCCGGCCGGCAGCCTTCGCAGGATGGATCGGCAAAGAGACCAAGCATCTCCACAAGCTCTTGATGGTGGCGCCTGCACACTTCATGACCCTACACCTGACCGATCTCAACGGAGGGCTTCGGGTGGCCCCTCCGAAGTGACATCCATGCGTCCGAATCTGATGTTGCAGCGTGTTTTTCTCGGTACGGCCCTGGCGGCGGTCCTGATGGTGGGCGCCGCCTGCGGGTCACGGTCAGGACAGGCCCGACCGCGCTCCACAGCCGCGCTTGCGATCATCGAGCCGTCGCCGGGGACGGTGACCTCGGCGACGAAGGTCCGCGTTCGACTCAAGCTGGACGGTGGGCGCGTGGTAGTCCAGACGAGCTCAACCCTGACTCCGGATGAGGGCCATATCCATCTCACCCTGAACGGCACCGTGTCCTCGATGACCTTCGGGCTCGATCAGGACATCGCCGTGGGAAAGGGCCCGCAGTTGCTGCAGGCCGAATTCGTCGCCCTCGATCACCTACCGTTCGATCCGCGGATTATCGCCACCGTCACCTTTGTCGTCCGATGACCAGTGATCGCACCAGGTCGCTGCTTGCGATCGCCGCGGTCGCGGGCGGATGCGCCGCGCTCCTCTGGCGCCCGGTCGCCACGTTTGGCGCGCTCGGACTGACCGGCGCTGCCGGCGTGCTCGGTGTGCTCGTGCCGCTTCGGGCCCCGCGCGAGCGTTCACCTTCAGTGGCGCGCTGGCTCGGGGTTGTCGCCGTCGGCGTCGGGGCATTCGCCGTCGTCCGCGCGTTCAGCCTATCGGCGACCAGTCCGATCTGGATGCCGGCGCTGGTGGCGAGCGTCCTCGCCGCGATCGCCGAAGAGGCATTTTTCCGGCGGCTGCTCTATGGGGAACTCCTCAGATTTGGACCGGGCGTGGCCATTCTAGGATCGGCCGCAGCGTTCGCGGCCGTTCACCTCCCCGCATACGGCACGGGCGTCCTTCCGATCGATCTGGCCGCGGGCATCTTGCTCGGGTGGCAGCGCTGGGCGACCGGCGGATGGTCTGCCCCGGCGGTCTCGCATGTGGCGGCGAATCTCCTGGCGATGCGATGATCCATGCGACGCCGATTCTTGACCCAGCGATGGCATTCCGAGGAAGTCCGACAGTATGCATGGGGGATCGCGGCGGCATTCCTCTATCTGATCGCCGTGGCCGCCTCGCATCGCGCAGGTCTCATCCCGATTCGACCCCTCTACGATGGGCTGGCGCCCCCCAGTCCCTACCGTTGGGTGCGCCCTCCGCTCGAGTTCCGGTCTGAGAACAAGACGCCCGAAGCCGGAACCAATATGCTCGCGCTGGCCCCGGAGGGGTCGGACCCCGGCTCGATCGTCACCGGCGATGGCCAGGCTGCCGTCATCTTCCCCCAGGGGGCGGTCGCCCCCGAGAACGGCGAGACGTCGATCAAGGTCACCATCACGCCGCTGGATCCCGACGCGGTGGTGTCCGCCAGGCTGCGGCGGCGTGTGACCGGAAACGCCTACCGGATCGACGCGGTGTACGGCGGGTCAGGACAGCCGGTGACGCTGCGCAAACCGGTCACGGTGCTGCTTCGCTATCCTACGCACGCGACGGAAATATGGCGGTCGGGTGAGCCGGCATGGGCGATGCTTGACGCGACGGTGTTTCAGGTGACGCTTCAGCTCTATGCGGAGACAACCGTTCTCGGAACGTTCGCGGTCGCCGGCGAGGCCGCCCGGCGGCCGTGGGTAGGAGCGCTGCTGCAGCAGCCCGGGGTGATC
>JBQTJG010000533.1:0-1575 GCA_052387355.1 Armatimonadota bacterium
GGACCGCGCCGAACCGCGCCGCGAACCGCTGCGGCGCTGACCCGCGTCGAACAGGGCTTCGCCGAAGATCTGCGCCTCGGGCATGCGGCGATAGCCTGTCACATGAGCGCGTCCCATTTCAGCCGCACCTTCAAGAAAGAGCATGGCACCTCGTTCAGGCGCTATCTCCTGCGATACCGTCTTGAATGCGCCTGCGAGTTTTTGGCGATGGCCGAGATACCCGTCAAGCAGGCGGCCTTCGCCGCCGGGTTTAACGATTGCTCCTACTTCGACCGCGTCTTTCGGCGTTGTTACGGGATGACCCCTCGCGATTACCAGGCCACGCACTCGGCACCTCGTCCCGAAGAAGCGCCTGGCACTAAACTCCGGTAGTTGCGGCGCGGCTTCTCGGGATCCGGTGGCACCATGACCTCGCGCGGCTCCGCCCTTGAGTCCCCGGCAACCCCAGCGGTGCCCAGCGTAGACCATGCCACCGGCGGTTTAGAAACGGGGTGCACACACGGGTCCTAGTGATCCGCACCATAGTCCTAATGATCGAGCACGTGAGTCATACCCGGCAGGCTGGTCATGATGCTAAGGTCACGGTCTGAGGTCGAGGACCCGTTTAGCACCAGCGGCCGGAAGGTGTCGACGCACCCACGGTTCACCGCCGTTGCTTCGGGCAATTCAATGCAGGTTTAATTCTCGAACTGGAAGGAGGGAGTCGATGAAAACTATGGAACGATGGGCGTGCCTGGAGCACGCGTGGGCTAGTGGGACGAAGCGCCGCGGAGCGGCCCGGCTCGGTTACGGGATCGCGTGGGCGGGCCTGGCTCTGCTCACGACCACGCTCTCGGCGGGCTCGGGCCCCGTCATCTTTAAGCCGGCCGCGGGCTCGCCCTTCGCCGCGGGCAACATTCCCAATTCCGTCGCGCTGGGGGATGTGAACGGAGACGGGAGGGCCGATCTCGCGGTGGCGAACAGTAACAGCAACAACGTGAGCATGCTGCTCGGCAACGGGGATGGCAGCTTCCGGGCGGCCGTGAACTTCGCGGCGGGCGATTTCCCCAGCTCCGTCGCCATCGGCGATGTGAGCGGGGACGGGCGGCCCGACCTCGCGGTGGCGAACATTAATAGCGGCAACGTGAGCGTGCTGCTCGGCAACGGAAACGGCAGCTTCCAGCCGGCCGTGAATTTTGCGGCGGACGGTTCCCCCTTCTCCGTCGCCATCGGCGATGTGAACCGGGACGGCTGGCCTGACCTCGCGGTAACGATATTTCGCGGCAACGTGCGCGTGCTGCTCGGCAAGGGCGATGGGACCTTCCAGCCAGCGGTGCACGTCGCCGCGGGTGCTGCCGGCGCCTCTGTCGCGATCGGCGATCTAAACCGCGACGGGCGGCCCGACCTCGCGTTGGCGCACTTCGCGTTCACGAGCTTCGGCAGCGACGGGGTGAGCGTGCTGCTCGGCAACGGCGATGGGAGTTTCCAGTCGGCCGTGAGCTTTGCCGTGGGCGATTCCCCCAGATCGGTCGCCATTGGCGATGTGAACCGGGACGGGCGGCCCGACCTAGCGGTGGCAAACGTTGGCAGCAACAA
>JBQTJG010000534.1:0-7482 GCA_052387355.1 Armatimonadota bacterium
ATCGCCGCCCAGATCACGGCGACGGAGCGCGAGCTCCGGGACGCCGCCGCATGGCTCGGCGACCCGGAACTCTACCGCGACCCTGAGCGGGTCAAGGCGACGAGGCGGCAGTACGAAGAGGCCGAGACGCGGGTGGCGGATCTATACGAGACGCTAGGCAGGATGGAAGACGAGACCTCCGAGACGAGATGAATGGCACCGGACGGCGACGGCTCAACGGGACTTTCTGGTCCGGTAGACCTCCCGGCGATGACGAACCGTCTCCAGCCAGACGACGTCCTCGTCCGGCGCATATGTATAGATGATTCGGTATGCACCCACCCGATAGGAGAACTCCCCAACGAGCGGCCCTGTCAAGGCCTTTCCGACGCGGGGATGGTCCCGGATAGCTTCAAGGGCGGCGCTCACTCGTTTTTGAATAGGTGGGTCGAGCGCGTCGAAGCTCTGCTGGAAGCGCCGCGTAACAAAGGCGCGCGCCATTACCTCTTGGCGATGAAGTGTTCGTAGGGAACGTACCGTCCAGCTTTGATATCCTCTTTAGCCCGTCTGATCTCATCAAGAAGCGCTGGGTCAGCCATGATCTCAAGTGTCTCAAGTTCCTCTACGCTGAGGAGCACCGCCTTGGGTTGTGAACGGGAGGTAATGATATATCGAGAGCCCTTGGACGCGCCCTCAACGATCTCTCGCAGCCTGTTGCGAACCGCCACGACGCCCACAACTTTATCCACCCCTACGCCTCCCTCGCTACTCTACAATCCCAAGTGTACGGTTAAGTGTACGATTGTCAATGGCGTATCACCGGCCTCCGAGAGAGGGCGCGGCCGCATCCTCTGCAGTTTGGCATCCTGACCCCGCACACCGCCGCAGCGCCGCAAGGTGCGCGGCGGACTGTCGCACCAGCACCCCATCGCGAGTTGCATACACGTTCTGCAATTCATACGGATCACTCACCACATCGTAGAACTCGCGCTCTCCGGTCGCATATTCGACATACAGGAAATCCCGCGTACGCATGGCGAGATAGTCCGGGATGCCTCCGGCCCTGACTCGACGGGCAGGTTGAGCACGAGCCGGCCGCTCCGCCGCACCCCCGTAGTGCTCCACGAGAAACGCCTGACGCCACCGGGCAGGATCGACAGGATTCGGTCCGAGCAGCGGCAGCAGCGAACGGCCATCGACGAACCCCGGCGCCGCGGCGCCGGCAATCTGCGCGAAGGTCGGCGCGAAATCGGTGTTGATCGCCAGGTGCGGCAGCGTCTGGCCTTCGGGCACGCCTGGACCGCGCACGATCAGCGGCGCACGAATGGACTCTTCGTACGGCGTGTTCTTGCCCGACTGAATACGATGCTCGCCGAAATGGAAACCGTTGTCTGCGGTGAAGAGAACGTATGTCCGCCGCGCCTCCCCCGTAGCCTGGAGCACGTCGAGGAGACTTGCGATCATCTCGTCAATGGCCAGCAGCGACCGCAGCCGTGTGCGATAGTGCTCGTCGATCAACTCGCTGGCCCGCGGCGTCAGCGTCTCGCGGTCGCGTACCCATTCAGGCTTGTCGGTGACATCCACCTCGTTGTACGACGGCAACCGCGGGGCCGTCGCGCCGGCGAACGCGCCTTGATGCCGCGGCGCGGGCGTGGCGGGCGCGTGCGGAGCATAGGTCGCCAGATGGATAAAGAACGGCCGGCGATCCTGGGCGCCGCGCCGGATGAAGTCGGCGGCCTTGCGGCCGAGCACATCAGTCATGTAGTCCTCGGACCGGTTGCCGTAAGCGACGACCTTGCCGTTCTCGTTCATCCGGTAGTTGAAATTGGCGTAGCCTCCCGCGGCCGGGCTGTGCCACTCGTCCCACCCCGGAGGGACGAACGTCGAATCGGCGTTATCAGGGTATCCGTTGAGGTATTTCCCGAGGAACATGGTCCGGTAGCCGGCGCCTCGCAGCCATGTGGCCACTGTCGAATGCTCATGCCCCAGCGCGTGGAACTTCTCGAAGCCTCCGAGGGGCGGTCGGTTCGACAGGATTTGATGATTGTGCGGATATTGACCGCGCAGGATCGACGCACGTGATGGGCAGCACAGCGAATAGGTCACGAAGAAGTTGGCGAACGTCGTGCCGCGATCGGCAAGCAGCGACTTCAGCCGGGGCATGTGGACGATCGACTTGACGTCCTGATCGTCAGTCAGGATGAAGAGGATGTTGGGACGGTCCGCGGCCGCGGGACCTGCGAGGCCCCGGCGTAGGCCGGAAGCGGTTGCCCCAAGGACCAGCGAGACCAGCAGGGCAAGGACGGCTCCTGGAATCCGTTTCATGCATGACTCCTTGTCAAGCGCTGTTCCCAAGAGAGGGACGGCCGAAGCGTGGATGAGGTTGAGTCAGGCCTGAACGCGTTCGAACCCCGTGTAGATGTTGAACCGGTCCCCGCGAAGAAACCCAACCATCGTCATCCCGAAGTCGCGGGCCAGCTCGACCGCCAGACTGCTGGGAGCCGACACCGCGCAGAAGATCGGGATCCCGGCGACCAGGCTTTTCTGCACCAGCTCGAAGCTCGCCCGCCCGCTCACCATCACGATGTGATCGCGCAACGGGATCCGGGCCTCCAGCAGCGCCCAGCCGATGAGCTTGTCCAACGCGTTGTGCCGGCCGACGTCCTCGCGCACGGAGATGAGGGTGCCGCGGACATCGAAGAGAGCAGCGGCATGCAGGCCGCCCGTCGCCTCAAACAACCCCTGGGCAGACCGCAGTTTCTCGGGGAGGCGGGAGAGCAGATCAGCGCGGATCGTGGGGCCTGGAGGCGTCGTCGCGAATCCACGCAGTCGCAGCGCTTCAAGGCTGGCCTTGCCGCACACGCCGCAAGCGCTGGAGGTGAAAAACGAACGTTCCAGGGACGCGAGGTCTGGCAGCGTGGTCCTCGCGAGATCAACGTTCACGATATTGTACTGCTGTTCCGCGTCAATCGCTGGGTCCACACAGTAGGTGATCCGGCGGATCTCCTCGCGGGAGTGCACAACACCCTCGCTGAAGAGGAAACCGGCGGACAGTTCGAAGTCGTTGCCAGGCGTGCGCATCGTGACCGCGACGGTCTTCTGCGCGCCGCCGGCCAGCACGCGGAGCTCAAGCGGTTCCTCAGTGGCGAGATCGTCGGAGCGCTCTTCGACGCGGCTCCCGTCGACCACGCGGACCTGCGCGCGCATCTTGTTGGCTGGACGCAGCACGTTCAGGCTCCCGCCACAGGCCCCGGCTGGGCGCCCGCGGGGCTCGCTATCGCCGCCGAGTCGAGCACCGCCGCCAGCGCGCCCGTCACCACCGGCCCGGGCACCTCGATCCGCACCATTGCGTTGTAATCCGGAATGCCCGCCTGCGGTGACCGCTTGCGCCGGTCGATGAGCGCGTTGCCCTCCGGCCAGTGCACCTGCAGTGTGCCTGGCTTCACGGGTCCGATGCAGGCGCGGCCGCGAAATTCGCCGGTGTCGCTGCGCAGGACCACCGGATTGCCGTCGCGTAGGCCGAGACGGTCGGCATCATCGCGGCTGATGAGCACCGCGTCGCGCACCGCACCGGTCAGCGCGTCGCGCTTCTCGTGCACCATGCTGTTGAATTGCTTCCCGCGCCGCGTGGCTAGCAGGAACATGCCCTCGGGAACGTCCACACGCGGTAATGGTACGACCGAGAAGTGCGCCTTGCCATCCGGTGTGGGAAACTTCCAGCCAGCGCACAGGTGCGGCCCGCCGTACTGGACCTGATCCCCTGCGTTTGCGAGGTACTGGATGCCGTCGTAGAACGGCACCGAGCGCGCGATCTCGCCGCGGATCGCCGCGGTGCTTTCGAAGCGCAGCCGATCGGCCCATTCCGGCCGCACCCGGCGCGCCAGGTCCATGAAGACGTTCCACTCGGACCGCGCCTCGCCGACGCGCCGGCCGGGGATCTCGGGACTGAAAATTACTCGGCGTTCGGTGCTCGTCTGGGTCACCCCGCCGGGCGTCTCGTAGCGCGTGGCCGCTGGGAGCAGCACCACCGTGTCTGCCGGATCGAGGAGCATCTGCGACGACAACACGATGTCCATGTGGATCCGCATCGGGATGCGCCGCATTGCCTCGCGCACGTAGGCGGGATCGGGCAGCACCTCAAGGAAGTTCCCGCCCACCGAGAAGAGGACATCGAGCCGGCCCTCATGGGCAGCATCGATCATCTCGGGTGCGGTCAGGCCGCCCTTCTCGGGAACCGGGAAGCCCCACAACTCAGAGAACTGCCGTGCGTTCTCCGGTGTCACCGGCAGCCCGCCTGGGAACGCCGTAGCGTACGCTCCCATCTCCGCGCCGCCCTGCACGCCGGAGTGCCCGCGAATCGGCATCAACCCGCACCGCTCGCGTCCCACGAAGCCCCGGCTCAACCCGAGGTTGACGATGGCGCGGACGTTATCCTCGCCGATGTCGTGCTGTGTGATCCCCATCGACCAGACCAGGACCGCCGTCTTCGCCTCGCCCACCATGCGCGCGAACTCGAGCATCTCGTCGCGGGTTGTGCCGCTGAGCCGTTCGAGATCCTCCCAGGACTGGGCGTCCAGCGCTGTGCGCAGCCCTTCGAAACCGGCCGTGTGCCGGTCGATGAACGCGCCGTCGATCCAGCCCTGCTCGATCATCCATCTTAGGGTTCCATTCAGGAACGCGATATCGCCGCCTACATTAATGAGGAAGAAACGGTCTGCGATCCTCGTCCCAAACAGCGCGCTCTCAGGCACCGAGGGCACCCAGTACCGCTCCATGCCGGGCTCGCGGTAGGAGTTGACCACCGCGATCTTCGTGCCGGCCTTCTTGGCATAGTGGAGGTACTTCATCGCCACCGGCTGGTTATTGGCGACGTTGGACCCGATGAAGACGATCAGGTCGCTGCCGACCCAGTCGGTGTACGAGCACGTGGTCGCGGCGACACCCAGCGCGTGCTTCAGGCCGAACGTGCTCGGCGCGTGGCAGACGCGCGCGGCGTTGTCGATCGAGTTGGTGCCGATCGCGCGCACGGCCTTCTGTGCGGCGTAATAGGCTTCATTGGGCATGCCGCGGCTGGTGAGGTAGAAGCCGATGCGGTCAGGACCTGCGTCGCGAACGCGGGCGGCGATGCGGTCCAGCGCCTCGTCCCAGGTGACGCGGTGGAAACCCGGCTCGCCTCTGCGCCGAGCCATCGGGTAGGGCAGCCGGCCCAGATTGCGCAGTTGCTCGCTCCGCTTGCCCTTGAGCGCCGACACATCTTCCAACGACCGCACATTCAGCGCCGGCATGGTGTTCAGACGCAGGAGCCGCAGCCGGACGTTGCAGAGGTGGACGCCGTCCAACGTCCAGTCGCGCATCCCGGTGGTCCCTAGTGCGCAGCCGTCGCAGCAGCCCTGCGCGAGGATACGCCAGGCATAGGGAAGCTGGTCTTTGTTCTCCCAAAGGGCTTTCCACAATTCGAGGTAGTTGTTGGGGCGGCTCTCGCCGATGCCGAAAGGTTTTCGGCTGGCCCAGAGGGAGGGATTCCAGCGTGTGACCTTGAGAGAGCGGCCCATGGCACCCCCGCCGATTAGTTACGAGTATAGGGCAGGGGTGTGGGATGTCGAGGGCATCGGGCCCCTGGTGGAAACCGGCGTCTCGACAGGGTCAGACTCGTCCGGCCAAGGTTGCGGTGAGGAGTCAATGGATCGGGAATATCGCGTGTCGCAGCAGCACCGACGCCACGAGAAGCGTCATCGCGATCACTGCGACTATCGCTGTGATCTCCTGGGGGCGCTTCTCCCAGCCGATCGTCCGGGCGAGATCGCGATACACTATCCTGAGCCTCTCGGTCGCCGCCGCGTGGAAGTACTCGCCACCCGTCTCGGCGGCAATGGCACGTAGTGTCGGCTCATCCAGCACGCCCCAATAACCGCTGCGCAGCTTCGACGGATCTGTGGTCGTGCCCATGCCAACCGTGTAGACGCGTACGCCGCGGCGCCGGGCTTCCTGGGCAGCTTCGAGCGGCGGGATCCCGTCGCTCGCGCGCCCGTCGGACAGCAGCACGGCAACGGCCGTGGGGCGATCCGGTTGAGAGGCTGTGCCTTGCTCGCCCGTCACTGCGTGGACGCCTTCGACCAGGCCCGTGCCGAGCTGGGTGCGCAGTTGAGTCGAGAGGCCGCGAATCCCGTCCCGTAGCCTGCCCCGATCCGAGGTGAGCGGAACCACAACGGTCGCGTAGTTTCCAAAGCTCACCAGCGCGACCCGCGCGGATCGCGGCAGACCTCCGACGAAGTCCAGCGCGGCCGTCTTTGCAGCCTCGATGCGGGTCGGCGGGATGTCGGTTTCTTCCATGCTGCGGCTGACATCGATGATGAGCACTACTGGCCAGCCGGTCGGCGTTGACCAGGGGATGATCGGCCCGGCGGCGCCGACGGCGATGGCCGCCACGGCGAGCAGAAACATACCGGCGGGTAGGTGCCGGCGCACGCGGCTGCCTCGCGCGGCCGCCTCGGCGACCAGCCAGAGGGGAAAAGAGACCACGCCCTGTGCGGGCGCGCGTCTGAACGCTCGGAGGTATAGGAGGACCGCAACGCCCAGCGCAGGCAAGACCCAGAGGAACGCCGGATGCTTCCACGCCATCTCGTGATAGTTACTCCCGCAGGCTGGAAACCCTCTGTACCCTCCTCTTCAGGAAGATTTCATGTAGGATAGAGGAGGTTTCCGTAGGAGGCGCGCGGGACATAGCGACGTTCACCCCCACGAGAGGGGAATCACAGGGAGGTGGAAAGCGATGAGGTACAAGTTGTTGATCGCCGCGATGGTGATCGCTGTGCTGGCACTTGCTTTGCCGCCGGTACAGGCGCAGCAGCGGACGATCGTGATCAAGGCCTGGACTATCGGCCCCGACAACCCGTCCGTTACGCGCTTCAACAACCTGCTGACGGCCGCCGAACGCCTGAACTCCGAACTCCGGCGTGAAGGCGCTAACTACCAGATCAAGGTCGAGGGCTTCTTCGATACCACAGCGTGGGATCCGTACCTCCGCCGCGCGCTATTGGCGTTCCAAGGCGCGGACGCGCCCGACATCGTCCAGGTCCAGTCCTTTTTGATCCCGACGTGGGCCGCAGCGGGCTTCATCACACCGTTGGACGACATGATCCCAAGGCATCCGCAGTTTAGCGATGTGGTCCCCTCACTCTGGAACGCGATGAGGCTCAAGGGCAAGACGTGGGGCATTCCGCAAGACACGGAAGCCCGCCCCCTGTACTTCAATAAGGTCCTGCTCAAGAAAATGGGGTGGAGCGACCAGCAGATCGCCGATCTCCCCAAGAGGATCGTCAGTGGCGATTTCACCTGGGACGACGTGATGACGGTGGCCAGGGAGGCCCGGCAGAAGAACGTCATCGAGGCTGGCAAGGGCTACTACCACCGGCCGGTGAACGGCGTCGATTTCATACAGTGGTACCGGTCGTTCGGCGGGAGGGACTTCGACGCCCAGAGCGGCAAGCTCGTCTTCAACAAAGC
>JBQTJG010000535.1:0-3338 GCA_052387355.1 Armatimonadota bacterium
ACAACAAATCGATAGAACGGCGAACGAAGGAAACCCTGTATAAAGAAGCTTTGAGTTCCTTACCAGGCAACCTTCGGGACCGCTTTGAGGCAGCGTTCAACCCTTTTACGCGGACGGAACTGATTGCGCAACGTGCACAACGTGCTTCGCAGATTTTGCAGCTTCGTCTTGACGTGATTCGGCAGTGCTCAGAGGAACCTGTGAAATAGCGTCCGATTAGTTAAACGCGTTGATTAGAGGATATCGGCCATGAGTTTTAATACCACTGAAACCTTACAACGCTTGATGCAGACCTTCCTGCGCGAGCAGTTGGCCGCACTGCCGCCGGAGCAGCGCCAGCAGTTCGAGCAGCAGTTCGAGGACCGTTTCAACGAGCTGCTCAAGAACGCGGCCAACGGCGGCGCGGAAGGATTTCTCGACCTGATTGGCTTCGGCGGCAAGGGGCCGATCGAGTTCGAGAATCTTCCCTATCCGCACATCACGCCCGACTTCGACGACTCGGTCGTCCCAAGCCAACTCCATGCCGCGGCGGAGCTTTACTACATTTATCAGCACGAGCGCATGAAGATATTCCAAGTCATCCAAGTGCTGCGCAGGCTCTTCCAGCAGGGCAGGATGCGCATCCAGCGCGGACCGGGGGCACGTGCGCTGTACACACTCGAGAAGTGGATGCCGCTGCGTTACACGATACGCGACCGCATGATCGCCTACCGCCGCGCCTTTAACTACGGCACGGCGCCGGCGCCGGCGGGGGCGATCGTGAACTCGAACTTCCACCGCCAATTGACGGGCTTCATGGTGTCGCTGGCGCAGTACTTCCGTGATCTCTTGATCGGTGAGGTGATCCGTGGCGGCCCGCTCATCGAGCAGCGGCCCTTCGGTTCGATTGGCACCGTGCAGCGTTTGGGGCTCGATCTGCGTTATGCGCTCGATCGCTCGACCTACGGTAATATCTTCGCACTCACGGTGGAGACGGGTCATTATCTCAAGACCATACTGCAGTTGCTCGATGCCCCGGACATCAAGAAGTCCTTCGACGCCAATACTAAGTGGGACGTGATTGAGGCCGTATCGAACCGTTACCTCAACGGCATCGCCGAGCCTTCGCAACGCGCCAAGATGGCGGAGAGCGGACGTCGCATCCTGCAATTCGTTGCCGACAACGACTTCAAAACGGCCGTCGACCCGATCCTGTTCCAGTCCGAGGTACGGCCGATGGGCCCGCATTCCGAGGCTTGGATCGCGGCCTATCGGATGACGCCGGAGGGACGCGGGTTTACTGGGGTGACGCCGGCACTGCGCAGTGTGTTGGGAGCGCGTTCGGCAACGCAGGCGGCGGCTTAGCGCGAGGAGGTTTCAGGTGAGACTCTGCCCACGCTGCCATGCAGCTACTCGCGGTGTTAGCCGATTCGATGACACCGATTGGCTCGATTTCGATCAGGAGGTGTTCGATGAGCTCGACGCCGATACCTTCGAGGCACCGGAAGACGCCGAATACGCCCAAGGGGAAAGGCCGGGGATCGGGACCGATCAGGTGGCCGCGCTTATCTTCGGTGAGCTGGCGAGATCTGCTGCACGGGACGCGCGATTCCGCACAGCCTTCGCTGTTGGCCAAGCGGGGGTTCAAGCCGAGAGACCGCCTCCCCGGCAGCAACCCAGCAGCATAGTTGATACGCATTTCATTGGCCGAGATGGCAGGCGACGCAATCTTGAGGTCGACTATCCTGGGCAGATCCAGACGCATGCAACTGACCATCTTCGATCCGTCCAATCTGGCGTGCGCGGCAACGTCCCCGGCTCGATAGATGTCGGAAGTGTCTTTACCACCGCGCGCGACGGACGCATACAACAAGTGCGGCACGTTAATTATGAAACGTATACCAGGCCTGACGGGCGCCAGACAGTGGTGGTGCCGATGAGGGATGCAGACGTACATTTCCCTCGCCCGCTCACGCCCGAGCAAGCCGTCCGCACAGGCGTACTGGAGAGCCCGGAAGCCGCTGGACGCGTCGCGGCGGGCCAGGCGCGCCAGGTGCGTAAGGCCGCACGACGGCGCGCGCGCCGCATGGATAGGGTGCGGCGGACTCGGCCCATCGGTCGCGCGGTTCCGATGCGCCGGCGTTCAACCCGACGGTTCGACTTTTGATACTAGTGGAAAACGGTAGCCCCTAACCGTCAACGCGGAGCGTCGGAGCGACAGGACGTCGCCGGCCAATACAGGCATGTATGCATTAACCCGACAAGTGCTGCTTGTCACCGGAGCTTGCGCAGGTAATGGGGCGGCTGAGTGGCGCTGATTTCGTGTGGTGGATTTCTCTTCGCTCCATCAACCAAGAAGTACTTGAAGGAAGCCTCTAATGTATGACCGATTTGTAGATGAAGTTTTCGATGAACTGGCGGAAGAAGCAGTCGATGAGTTCGATGCGTTCGACCCAACGCCGCCGCCTCCCGGCACGACCTTACTAACCCATTTCGCAGTTTAATTCTTCCGTCGACCAGCCTACAGAGGCGCACCGTGCGCAGGAGGATTATGGAACATGAACATGTACGAACGATTTGTAGACGAAGTCCTGGACGATCTGGAGCAAGAATTTGATGCTGGATATGAGGAGAGCCATACCTGTAGTTGTCCAGATCCACCTCCCACCAGGGGACTGTTTAGTCCTCCGAATCGATTTCATCATCGTTGGTACACCCCGACGTATGGCGACAACCTGTGGAGTCTTTCAAGGCGCGTTCTCGTACTAGTTTTTGCAACCCGTGGAGAATCGCGCGACCCAACACGTGGTGATATTCAAGACGTTATGGATGCTATTAGAAATCATCCATGTAATAAACATCTGCGAGGCAAGATGTTTCTGCCCCGCTTTAGGAAAGATAGATGTACTCGAGGAGGGGCACACTATGGCTCGATCTACATCCCGTTTCGTTTCGACTAATGCAGGTCATCGTTTTTGCGTGAAGACCGATCAGTAAACGTAGGGTGGATTAGGGCGACAGCCCGTAACCCACCAAGCCGACAAAGCGCAGCTTATCTCTTTGAGCGAGGGGGCAGGTAACGAGTCGGCCTCGCGGCCGATCGGCCCTTGGCGTTACGGGAGCTTGCGATATACGTCGCGGCGAGCACAGAGGCATGAATGAAATAGACGCGGTATTCACCGACCCTACGGCGCTAAAGCTTGGCTCCGCTGAGTTTGCGGGAGCCAAGGGGCGTGGGGTTATCTGTCAGCGCCCCAACGGCCTGGAGAACGCGAGCGAGGATGTCTTTCGAGAGCTGCCGCAGTTCCTTTTCGGCGGATTGTTTCCACTCAATCCGATAAGAGGCCATCGGCTCTCAA
>JBQTJG010000536.1:0-5271 GCA_052387355.1 Armatimonadota bacterium
TGCGTGCCCCACAGCGAGTGCTGTCCGAGCGGCGCCGAAGGGCCAGTGAGCGGAAGCGGGGCGCCAATCTTGATCGGTTGAGCCTGGGCACTGGCGCTGCCGCGGAACCAGAATTCGCCGACGGCAATCGATGCCGCCGAGCCGGCCATGGTCTTCAGGAATGTCCGTCTGTCGACCGTGCACACTTCACACATGGCACGCACCCCCCAGAAGGATCCCATAGCGTTAAGGACTTTCGCCCACAGGAAACCGCGCTCCTTCGCATGGTGTCAGCTCACTGATCGGCTGGGCGTTCTCTACGCTAGGAAGAGAGTCAGGAGGGGGCCAGGCGCCGCCAGACTCGCAGGATCTCGGCCACGCTCCAGGCCTGCGCGATGCAGCCGCGGGGGGCGTGTGGAGCGTCACCTTCAAAGATCTCAGAGATGGACCCGAGCCCGGCATTATGCAGATGGTCCACAATGGGAGCGAGCAGTTGCAGCGCGGCTGCGGCGTCGCTATGCGTCCGGTAGTAGGCCTCGACAAAGGGCCCGAGCAGCCACGCCCAAACCGTGCCCTGATGGTAGGCTTCGTCGCGGTGACTCTGGTCTCCGCCGTAGGAGCCCTGGTAGGCGGGATCGTTGTGATCCAGCGAGCGCAGCCCGTGGGTCGTGAGCATGCAGCGCCCCACAGATTCCACCACTGAGGCGGCTTCAGACTCATCGAGTAACGGAAACGGGAGAGACACAGCCAGAATCTGGTTTGGGCGCATGGACAGATCATCGCCGTCAGGACCATCCACGACATCTGCCAGATGTGACAGGCCAGGACGCACAAACCGGGATCGGAAGGCCGTGCGCACGCCGTCGGCCAGAGCGTGATACCGCTGCGCCTCGTCGTCGCGGCGCGCCGAGAGCAACCCGGCGATTGTTCGCAGCGAATTAAACCACAGGGCGTTGATCTCCACCGGCTTGCCGATGCGGGGGGTCACGACCCAATTCCCGACCTTAGCATCCATCCACGTGAGCTGCAGCCCCGGTTCTCCGGCGCGCAGCAAGCCGTCCGCCGGATCGACGCCGATGCCGTAGCGCGTGCCGCGGATATGCCGGTCGGCGATCTCGCGCAGGACCGGGAGCACGTCGGCGACGAGCTGTTCGTCATGCGTGGCCTCGTCGTACGCACGCACCGCGAGCACGTACCAGAGTGAGGCGTCCACCGTATTGTAACCTGGATCGGCGTTGGGCCTGTCGGGAAAGTTGTTCGGAAGGAGACCCTCTACCACATACGGCACAAACGCTCGAATGATGTCGGCCGCATCTTGCGCGCGGCCGGTCGCGAGGGTCAACCCGGGCAGCGCGATCATGGTGTCCCGGCCCCAGTCGTTGAACCAGTGGTAGCCGGCAATCACCGTCTTGCCCGTGCCGCCCACGCCGCTCTGAGCGTCTCCTGTCTGGCGGCTCACGATGAATTGATCGGCCGCGAGCACGAGTTGCCGCACGATCGGATCCGCTTCGTCGGCGGCCGCCTGCTTAACAAGCTGCCGTTGACGGTCCTGCGCTCTGATGAGCGCACGGGCACCATCCGGGTCGGCGTCTGCTCCGCAGGTCAGCGTCAGTGTCAGGCTGTCTCCAGGATCCAGCGCGCACGTGAACGCCCCAGGAGCATAGAGATCTGATCGGTCGTCCAGCCCGCGCGCCGTCTCCTCCCGGTGCAGGAAGTTCCAGTACCAGTGGCCGCGCTCGACAAACTCGCCGTCGGAAGACGCGACCGAAAACGGCCGTGCGCCTTCGAACGCGCGCACCAGCGCCCCGCGCGGTTGCATCTCGACGCGGGGCTTCCAGCCATGCCCCGAGGAGAGCGCGTGGAAGTCTCGATAGGTCACAAGCGGCGTGATCTCAAGCTCGGCCGCGCGCGAGCCGCGGACCATGTGATACATGACGTAGGTCGTGTTGGCCCTGTACTCCATCCACACCCGACGCTCCAGAAGCGCGTCACCGAGCGCGAAGGTCCAGGTGGGCAGCAGGCCGTCCAGTGCGAACGCCTGCATGTGTTGGTGCCCATGAGCGTCGATTGTCCCGTCGCCATACTGATGCGTCGAGAGCGGGTAGCGGCGGCCGTCGTACGAGACCCACTCGACAAGACCTCCAACCAGCACGGTCCGCTCCACGGGCGGGGCCAGGGCTGCAACCAGCAACCCGTGATATCGTCGGGTATTGATTCCGGCGAGCGTACCGGACGCATACCCGCCGAGGCCGTTGGTGACGAGCCATTCCCTGCGCAGCGCCGCGCGAAGATCGCCGCACACTTCGCGGCCGAAGCGGACCAGTGGAGACCCGGTCACCTGCCCGCCGTCTGGTCGAGCAGTTTTGCGACCAGCGCCGTCCAGCCCGTCTGGTGGCTGGCGCCGAGACCGACGCCGGTGTCGCCATGAAAGTACTCGTGGAACGGCACATAGTCGCGCCACTGGGGATCGGTCTGAAACGTCTGGTTCGCCCCGAAGACGGCGCGCCGGCCATCTGGGCCGCGCAGGAAGATGCGGCAGAGCCGCCTTGAGAGCTCTTCGGCGATCTGCCAGAGTGTGATCTTCCTGCCTGAGCCGGTCGGACACTCCACGAGAAAATCGTCGCCATAGTAATGGTGGAACTTCTGGAGAGCTTCGATGAGCAGAAAGTTGATCGGGAACCAGATCGGGCCGCGCCAGTTTGAGTTGCCGCCGAATAGCCCGCTGCGCGACTCGGCGGGCTCGTACCCGACCATGTGCACCATACTATCGACGCTCACGGAGTAGGGCTGGTCGGCATGATATCGACTCACCGAGCGGATCCCATAATCGCTGAGAAATTCCTGCGGGTCCAGCATGCGTTTGAGCACGCGCTTCATCCGATGGCCGCGCGCGAGCGCCAATAGCCGCCGCTCGCCCATCCCGGGCTCGTTCCAGCGCGAGACCAGGCCGGCCAGGTCCGGCCGGTTGGTGAGAAACCACTCCATGCGGCGCTTGAAACCCTGCAGGGAGTCAAGCAGCGCCGGTTCGATCGTCTCGACCGCGAGCAGCGGAATCAATCCGACCAGGGATCGGACCTTGAGCCGCTGCGATCGATCGTCCGGCAGGTGCAGGACGTCGTAGAAGAACTCGTCTTCATCGTCCCACAACGACACATGCGCGCCGCCGATGTCGTTGAGCGCCGCGGCGATGTACATGAAGTGCTCGAAGAACTTGGTGGCGACATCTTCGTAGACAGGGTTCTCGCTGGCCAGCTCGAGCGCGATCGCCAGCATGTTGAGGCAGTACATCCCCATCCAGGCGGTGCCGTCCGATTGCTCGAGATGCCCGCCCGTCGGCAGCGGAGCGCTGCGATCGAAGACCCCGATGTTGTCCAGCCCCAGGAACCCTCCCTGGAAGACATTGTGTCCCTCGAGATCCTTGCGGTTGACCCACCAGGTGAAGTTGAGCAAGAGCTTGTGGAACACCCGCTCTAGGAACACCCGGTCGGCCCTCCCGGTGACACGCTTCTCGATCTTATACACTCGCCACGCCGCCCAGGCGTGCACCGGCGGGTTCACGTCGCCGAAGGCCCACTCATACGCCGGCAACTGGCCATTGGGATGCATGTACCACTCGCGCAGCAGCAGGATGAGCTGGCGCTTGGCAAAATCCGGGTCCACCAAGGCCAACGGCACGCAGTGGAACGCCAGGTCCCACGCCGCGTACCAGGGATACTCCCACGTGTCGGGCATGGAGATGACGTCGCGGTTGCTGAGGTGCATCCAGTCGGCGTTGCGCCCGTTCTTGCGCGACTCCGGCGGCGGCGGCCCGGCCGGATCGCCGTCAAGCCATGTCCCGATGTCGTAGTAGTAAAGCTGCTTGCTCCAGAGCACGCCGGCGAACGCCTGCCGCTGGACAGCTCGCGCGTCATCGGAGGCCAGGCCCTCGGCGAACCGGGCGTAGAATGCGTCGGCCTCCGCCTGCCGGTGCGCAAACACCTCCGCGGCATCGTCAAACGGCGCCGCGTGCCGGCGGGACGAGAGACGGAGAAGCATCGTGCTCATGGCGCCAGGGGCGATCGACCGGACGTCGTGCGCCGCAACCTTCGTGCCGGCGCCGGCCGGGTTCACAACCCCTCTGGCGCCGCGGACCACGGCGTCGTTGATCCCGTCCTTGACGAACGGCGTCAGGTTCGGGACACCCCACAGGCGCTGCGCGTTGCTTTCATTTTGGGTGAAGAGGAGCTCAAACGCCCCCGCGCAGGCCAACCAGTACTCGCCCAGCTCGTGATGAACGGCGCGCACCAGGCGGACGCCGGACCCGCCGGTTCTCGACTCGTCGAGGGGAGCGCCCGGGACCTCCCGCAGTTCGGGGCGGCGGCCGTCGCGCACCCATGACCAGGTGTTCCGGAACCACAGGGTGGGAAGCAGGTGCAGAGGCGCGGGGTCCGGGCCACGATTCGTCGCGGCGATGCGAATCAAGATGTCCGTCGGATCGGCCTTGGCGTACTCAACGGTGACATCAAAGTAACGGTTGTCCCCAAAGATCCCGGTGTCGATGAGCTCGTACTCAGGATCGCTCTTCCCGCGGCGGCGGTTCTCACGCACGAGATCGCCGTAGGGGAACGCGCGCTGCGGGTACTTGTAGAGTCCTTTCATGTACGAATGGGTGGGCGTACTGTCAAGGAAGAAGTAGTACTCTTTCACGTCCTCGCCGTGATTGCCCTCAGGACCGGTCAGGCCGAAGAGCCGCTCCTTGAGGATCGGATCGGCTTCATTCCATAGGGCCAGGGCGAAACACAGGAGGGCGCGATTGTCGCAGATGCCCAGGATGCCATCCTCGCCCCACCGGTACGCGCGGGAGCGCGCATGATCGTGCGGAAAAGAATCCCACGCTGTCCCGGACGGCGAGTAGTCTTCACGCACCGTCCCCCACTGGCGCTCCGACAGATACGGACCCCAGCGGTACCACGGCACCCGGTCCCGTCGGACCTCGTCCAGCCGGCGCTGCTCGGCATGCGAATTAGTGGGCTCTTCCCTCATGAAGCTCTGAGGCGCCGGCATCCCCGGGACTCCTTACTGCGCCTGCGCCGCGAGCGAGGCGCTGCTAAACACGACGTGGAACCGCTGGCAGTGGATGACGGCGGACTTGCAAACAGCGGTGAGCCGAGATACCAGGCGAGTGGCGCCACGATGATTGCGGCGATGACAATGACCACCCACAGCGAGCGCCGGCGCCGGTTGCGGTGGACGGTCGATGACTGGATCACAGCGCATCCTCCTCTTGGGAATATACCGCAATGGTCTCGCGGG
>JBQTJG010000537.1:0-2415 GCA_052387355.1 Armatimonadota bacterium
GAGTTCAGGTGCCCGACCACCAGCAGAATGTCTGGATCGGTCACCAGGTTCTTGGCGTTAGCCACGCCCACATCGGGCTTGGCCTGGGCATCAAGAACGGCACCCAGCTTGCCATCGAGCAGCACTCCGGCATGGCCGGCACCATGGGCTTCAGGCTCGAGCTGGTGCCGTTTGATGACCAGGCCAAGCCCGATGTGGGCGTGGCTAACGCCAAGAACCTGGTGACCGATCCAGACATTCTGCTGGTGGTCGGGCACCTGAACTCGGGGGTCGCCATCCCGTCCTCCGAGGTCTACAAGGATAGCATGCTGGCGATGGTTTCCCCGGCGAACACCAACCCGGTGGTCACCGAGCGCAAGCTCAAGAACGTCTTCCGCGTGGTGGGACGCGACGATGTGCAGGGGGTGGTGGGAGCTGAGTTCGCGTCAAAGGATATGAGGATCAAGAGCGTCTACATCCTGCACGACAAGACCGCCTACGGGCAGGGCGTCGCCGAGTTCTTCCGGCAGCACGCGCCCAAAGTCGGAATGAAGGTCGTGGGGTTCGAGGGCACGGAGGAGAAGGCCAACTTCGACCCGATCATCAACCCGATCAGGGCGCGAAAACCCGACCTGGTGTACTTCGGCGGCATCTACGACCAGGCCGGCGTCTTCTTCAAGCAGGCGCGCGCTAAGGGACTGACGTCCAAATTCCTGGGTCCCGACGGTATGGACTCCACCGATCTGGCGAAGATCGCCGGCGACGCGATCGTCGCGATGCACTACACCACGGTCGCCGGACCGGTGTCGGTGTACCCGGCTGCGGCGAAGTTCGCCAAGGACTACAAGGCGAAGTTCGGCAAGGACCCCGAGCCGTTTGCGGCGCAGGCGTACGACGCCGCGGTCATCGGCATCCGGGCCATCGAGCGCGCTGCCAAGGCCGCCGGCGGCAAGAAGCCGACCCGCGAGCAAGTGACCGCCGAGGTCCGCAAGACCAAGGCCTTCAAGGGACTGACCGGCACCTTCACGTTCGACGCGAAGGGCGACGTCGTCCCTGCGACATACTTCGTTATCCGGATCCTCTCCGGTGATCCCGCGAAGTGGAATGACAACAAGCTGGTGAAGAAGCTCGACATCAAGCCGCCCACGGGCGCCATGTAGCTCCGGGTTCTCGGGGCCGCAGCATAGGAGGGGCCGCCACCGGTGGCCCCTCCTTTCGTACCAGGTGCGTCGGCACGGGAGCAGAGGGCTTGGGCGGAAGCACGGTGAACTAGTCGCCGCTAAGGCGGGGTGTTGCTGTGGAGTGGGACATTCTCCTCAACATCTTTCCCTCTGTCGTCGTCGACGGCCTGGTGCTCGGCTTCGTCTACGCGATGATCGCCCTGGGCTACACCATGGTCTACGGCGTCCTGCAAATGATCAACTTCGCCCACAGCGAAATCTTCGTCGTGGGCGCGTTCGTCGGGGCGGAGATTCTGCTCCTGTTGCAGTCGAGCGGGATGCTAGGCGCGTTCCACCCATTGATGCTGCTCGCCATCATCGTCGTGGCGGCGATGCTGGTCAGCGGCGTCCTCGCCGTCGCCGTCGAGCGGATCGCCTACCGGCCGCTGCGGGGTGCGCCGCGGCTCATCCCGCTGATTTCCGCGATCGGCGTCTCGTTCTTCCTCCAGGATGCCATCCGACTCTTTGAAAGCCTCTGGCGCAACGCCTTCTTCCTGACCTATCCCACGATCGCGTTCTTCGACACGCGGATGACGATCGCCGGTGAGATCGATATCTCGGTGAAGTCCATCCTGGTCGTGGTGGCTGCTTTGCTAATGCTGCTCGTGCTGACGCTGTTTGTGAACCGTACCAAGCTCGGCAAGGCAATCCGCGCCGTCGCCGAGGATCAGCCGGCCGCGGGATTGATGGGTATCAACGTGAGCCGGATGATTTCGCTGACCTTCCTGATCGGCGGGGCCATGGGTGGCGCAGCCGGGGCGTTGTTCGGCGTGCAGTTCGGGACCATCAACCCCTACACGGGTTTCATCCCTGGCATCAAGGCCTTCACGGCAGCGGTGCTAGGAGGAATCGGCAACGTACCCGGGGCCATGGTGGGCGGTCTCGTCCTCGGAATGCTGGAGTCCTTCGCCGCATCATACATGTCCCTGCTGACCGGCGGCGCGTTCGGCGCCGAATACAAGGATATCTTCGCCTTCAGCGTGCTGATCCTGATCCTGATGTTCCGGCCGCGCGGACTGCTGGGGGAGGTCGTGCGTGAGAAGCTTTAAGCCGCTCCTCATCGCCGCCTACATGCTGGGGACGGCGTACCTCGTCATGATCATCCCCCGGTCGCTCGTGGTCTTCCTGCTGTTCCTGGCGTCAATGTCTCTCATCTATTACGTCAAGCTCCCCAACTGGTTTCGGAGCCTGGCCGTGGTCGCGGTACTCGGGATCC
>JBQTJG010000538.1:0-3146 GCA_052387355.1 Armatimonadota bacterium
GCGTTGATCCGCCATCCGCTCGACGTCTTCTTTGCGACCGCCACGGTGGCGCCGCTCCTCTGTCGCGCACCGGTGGTGCTGGCGGTGCAGTTTCTCCAGTTCTACGAATGGCCCGACACGTATGGAGCGCTCCGGACGGCCTACCTGAGAACGATGGTGCCGCTGTCCCTGCGCAAGGCCGAAAAGGCGATCATCTTCACCTCGAGCGCCAAGCAGGATTTGATCCGTTGGACTGGGGCGCCCGCGGAGAAGGTGTGCGTGGTGCCGCACGGGCTGTCAGAGGACCTATGGGGCATCGCGAACCTTCCCTCCGATGCGCCACAGCGCCGGATCGGCGTTGATCTGGCCGGCGGCCGTCCCTATATCCTGTATGTATCCGCGACGTACGGCTACAAGAATCACCTTCGGTTGATTCAAGCGTTTGGTCTGCTGAAGCGACGGACAGAGGTGCCTCACGTGCTGCTACTGGTGGGGGATGAGATGGCCGTTCCGTTTGCGGAACTCAGGATGGCGGCGATTCGAGCCGGGGTCGCCGACGAGGTGATCCTTGCGGGACGGCTCGACCCGTACGAGAGAGTCGTTGCGACGTACCTCGGAGCCGACCTGACCGTGATCCCTACACTCTATGAGACCTTTGGGTTCCCTTTGCTGGAGGCCATGGCCTGCGGCTCGCCTGTGGTGGCCGCCAATTGCGGCAGCACGGCCGAACTCGCGGGAGATGCGGCCCTGCTGATCGATCCTCTGGATGTCGGCGCCATCGCGGATGGCATGGCGCGGGTGCTAAGCGACCCTGTGTTGCGTCGGAGCCTGACGGCGCGGGGCCAAGAACGTGCCAGGGAGTATACCTGGGAGCGAACTGCCGCGGAGACGCTGCGGATACTGGAGGAAGTTGGCCGGTAGGAAGTTGAGCATGTGAAGGATAAGTTAACTGACAAATGTCGCCGAAGATCCCCATTCGCTTCTTCTGGCTGCTCGACTTCCTCGTTCTAGCGGCCGCATTCCTCGCAGCGTTCTCCTTGACGCCCCACGTTCACTTCCTGTTCGCTCCGGGAGGGGCGCTCCGGGCAGATTGGCTGGAAGCGCTGATGTCGCCCGCCCTCCAGGGTGGTCATCTGCCGCCGTTTTTGGACATGGTGTGGGTGTTGGGCGCGATGGCTCCGCTCACCCTCGTGGTCCTTTCAGCCGTCGGCGCTTACGGCGATCTTCTGGCTATACCCCTGGTGCGGCTCGTGGTCGGCAGCCTGCTGGCTCCTCTCGCGGGATTGAGTATCGTCACGCTGGCGCTCTTCGCGTTCAAGCGCCTGGACTGGAGCCGCCTCTTCATCTTCTCCTTTACGCTCCTGGGTGGCATAGGTCTGGCCGGATATCGGATGGGCCTGCGACGGTATTTTTCGTTCCGGCGGGCCGGAGGGTACTACGCAAAGAACTTGCTGCTTATCGCCGTCCCTGCTGCCGTCGGGCCCATGGTTCGGTACCTTGATCAGCACGTTCCTGCGGCCGACGTGTGCCCGGTTGGGTATCTCGACGCCGGGCCTCCTGATGACGGGACGCAGGAGGGCGCGGCTGCGTACTCGATCCCTCGTCTGGGGCATGTCGCAGCGCTTCGGGAGCTACTTGTGCACCATCCCATCCACGAGGTCATTGTCGTGCATCCTGCCTCCGGGGGGCCGTGGCTTCATCAGGTGATTGAGGACTGCGATTACTTTGGCGTCGCTCTACGGATTCTGCCGGATGCCCTCTTTCCGGCGGATCTGCAGAACCTGCAGGCCCTGCACGCTCCGGACCCGATCCGCCTGCCGACGATCGTCCTTGCCCCGCCGCACTGGGATTCGGAGGCGCTGTTCCTCAAGCGCGTGCTCGACATCGTGATCTCCGCCACGCTGTTGCTTCTCTTCGTTCCGCTGATGGGTGTGATTGCGCTTGCGATCAGGCTGACGTACCCTTCCCTGCCGGTCTTCTACCGCTGGCGTGTCGTCGGCTATCAAGGCGTGCCCTTCATCGGGTATAAGTTTACGACAATGGTGGCAGATGCCGATGAACGCAAGGCCGAACTGCTCGCGCAGAATGAGATGACGGGGCCGGTCTTCAAGATCAGGGATGACCCGCGGGTGACGCCGCTTGGACGCTTCCTGCGCAAGTACAGTCTCAACGAGCTCCCACAGCTGTGGAGCGTGCTCAGAGGCGACATGAGCCTGGTCGGACCGCGCCCGGCGTTTCCTCACGAACTCGAGCGGTATGAGGTATGGCACAAACGGAAACTCAGCATCCGCCCCGGGATCACCTGCTTGTGGCAGGTTCGCGGCCGGAACCGGATCAGGACGTTCGATGACTGGGTCCGGATGGACCTCGAATACATCGAGAACTGGTCATTGTGGCTGGATATCAAGATTCTTGTGCGCACGGTCTGGGTCATGGTGACTGGAACAGGATCGTAGGGTCTCGTGCAGTGTTTTGTGACGGGCGGGGCAGGGTTTGTCGGCAGTCACTTGGTCGATCGGCTGCTGCACACCGGTCATGATGTGGTGGCGTACGACAACTTCTCCACAGGGCAGGAACGCTTTCTGGAGCAAGCCGGGCGGTCTCCCCGGTTCCGGCTTGTGCGGGGGGATACGCTTGATCTCGACCACCTGATCCAGGCGATGCAGGGCGCGCATAGTGTCTTCCACTTTGCCGCGAACGCCGACGTGCGCTTCGGCACGACACATCCGCGCGTCGATCTGGAGCAGAACACGATCGCGACGTTCAACGTCCTGGAGGCGATACGGACTACGGGCGCGCGCCGGATCGCGTTCGCCTCCACGGGGTCGATCTATGGCGAGCCAGACATCTTCCCAACCCCTGAGACCGCCCCGTTCCCTATCCAGACCTCGCTCTATGGCGCCTCGAAGCTGGCAGGGGAGGGACTCGTGGAGGCCTACTGCGAAGGCTTCGGCATCCATGCGTGCATTTTTCGTTTTGTCTCCATTCTCGGCGAGCGATACGGCCGTGGGCATGTGTTCGATTTCTATAGGCAGCTCCGAGCGAATCCGCGTGAGTTGTACGTCTTGGGCAACGGCCGTCAGCGCAAGTCCTACTTGTACGTCCAGGACTGTGTCGACGCCGTGCTGCTCGCGATGGAGCAGACGAAGGACAAGGTCAACATCTTC
>JBQTJG010000539.1:0-1543 GCA_052387355.1 Armatimonadota bacterium
CTTACGACGGTGGTGGTCAGTGTGGGGCTGTGGCTCGGAATGAACGTATAGTCCTGACACTGCGTCGCACCGGACGCGCCAAAGAAAAACGGCGCAGTCCGAGTACCACGCGCTCAGCGCTTGCATGAGGCCCGCAGCACGGCCGGGACGGAGGTGATGCGGCGGATAGCGCGATCGAGCTGCTCGGCGCTCTCGATCTCGACTACGAAGGTTATGCGGGCGGGCGCTGTGCCTCAGGCCGACAGGGTATAGGCCACCAGGGTGACGAGGTGCTCGCCCATATTGCGAGCGGGGCGGTGTGTCTTGCGCGCATCAGAATGATAGTATCTTGCCCAAAGCAAGCGGGGGGCTCGTGGTGGGCGCCCCGACCATGGAACCACCAGGAAGGAGATTGTAGCTATGCGGTATCCATCCCTCAGCCCTTCGTTCGACGCCGGCGCGCAGGTTGTCTTCGAGGCGTTGGCCGCCACTGTAGAGGTCGAGTCCCGGCCCGACGATCTGAAGCTCTCGAGGCGAATCCAGAATCTCGTCCCATTGCCTGTGATGCTCACTCTCGCGCTCCTCGTTCTCGTGCCCGCGCCGGCCGGAGCGGCCTCCTTCGCGGGAACGCAGACGGGCCCGACCGAGTGGACCTACACGTTGACCTTCGATCCCCTCGACAACTACGCGGTCTGCCCTCCACCCGGTGACGTGGCCACGATCACGCTCTCCGGGCTCGCGGGCGTCGTCGCCGCGACCCGGCCCACTTCGACCGACTTCCCGGCTTCCTTGGACAGCGTCAACCTCCTGTGGATGCCACAGGTGTCGAACGGCGGGACTGTCGTTACCTGGACGCACCAGGGGCCGGGGACCGGGAACTTTGACATCCCGAAGCACGCCTTCGGCTTCAAAGTGATCACCGGAGCGCCGGCGGTGAACGGCACGGTGAACGTCGCCTCGGACGGATTCTCGCGCGACGTGAGCGCCATCGGACCGTGCCCCGTCCAACCGGCCGACGATCGCGACTTCACGGGGACGACGAACGGCCCTGTGGGATCGCCGCCACCGCCGCCAGGATCAGCCGATCTCGCGCTTAGTCTGACGGATATCCCCGATCCCCTGACGGTCAACGGGCAGCTCACCTATACGATCACCGTCAGGAACAATGGCCCTGGGACCGCCACGGGCGTCCAGGTCGTAGACTCCGTGCCGCCTGGGGCCACCGTGTTCGGGCCTGCCAGTTCCAGTCAGGGCGCATGCAGCGGTACGGTGACGGTGGTCTGCGAGCTCGGGACGCTTACCCCGGGTGCTCAGGCCACCGTGACGATAAACGTGATTCCCACGGTGACAGGAAATCTAAGCAATGCCGCGATGGTGGCCGCGTTCGAGACCGATCCGGACCCCGCGAACAACAGCAGTACCGAGACGACGACCGTCCAGCCATCGGATCCGGCCACGGCCGATTTAGCTATCATCGCGGAAGCCGTTGCCGACCCAATGGCAAGCGGCCAGCGGTTTACCTACACGCTCACCGTCAGGAACGGCGGTCCCGCCACGGCCACGG
>JBQTJG010000540.1:0-6316 GCA_052387355.1 Armatimonadota bacterium
GTCACGATTGTGGCGTCGTAGGGCGGCCGCCAGCCCTCGAGGATCCGGGAGCCGCACGTGGTCGGGATGCCTCGCGTGCACATGTTGTCCTTCACCGCCACCGGCACACCCGCCAGCGGCGGCAGCCCGGCGCCGTCCGGTGCCTCGGCGAAGCGGCGGTCCCACGCCGCGGCCTCGCGGCGCGCGCCGTCGGCGTCCACGTACAGGAAAGCATGCAGCGCCGGGTCGCGCTGCCCGATGTCGCCGAGGGCGGTGTCGATCACCTCTGAGGGACGCGCCGCGCCGGACGCATAGGCGGCTCGAAGACCCTGCGCGGAGTCGACGATCAGCGGTCGCCCCTCATTCCGCCTCAAAGACCGGTGGCACCTTGAAGAAACCCCGCTCGTGCGCCGGCGCACCGGCGAGAATCTCGTCGCGGGACAGGGATGGCCGGACGGCATCGTCGCGGAGCACGTTCGTCATGGGGAGCACGTGCGAGGTGGCCGGCACGCCCTCGATGGGCTGGCGGTCGAGCACAGCGCAGTGCCCGAGGATGCGCGCAAGCTGGCCCACGAAGAGCTCCCGCTCTCCGTCGCTGAGCGCCAGCCGCGCGAGCCGCGCCACGCGCTCCACCGTCGCCCGATCAATCACCATTCAGCCCCACCTTCTGCAGCAGATCGATGAAGAGTGTGACAAGCCCTCACCCGTGGTGACCGGTGCGGCGGTCGGGCCAACCTCTTGAGGCTTTGATGGAGGGCCGAGTCTTCTGCAGCGAGGGACGGCCGCCAGATCGGCTTCCCCCGCGTAGGGGCTAGGACGCCGCCTGGATAACCGCCGACTTACTGCGCTGATGCTTGAACGGCAGGACCTCACAGGCCACGTAGTGCCCGTTCCCCCAGTAGTCGATCAGCTCCTGATCGTTCACCCGGCAGCTCTCCTGCGCGTATAGGCACCGGGTGTGGAACCGGCAGCCCTTCGGAGGGTTGATCGGGCTGGGCACGTCGCCAGGCAGGATGATCCGCTCGCGCCGCATCCCGGGATTCGGGATCGGCACGGCGGACAGCAGCGCCTCGGTGTAGGGATGCTGCGGGTTGGAGAACAGCTCTTCGGTCGGCGCGACTTCCACGATCCGTCCCAGGTACATGACGGCGATGCGGTCGCTGATGTGCTTCACCACGGAGAGGTCGTGCGCGATGAACAGGTAGGTCAGCCCGAACTCCTTCTGCAGCTCCTCCAGGAGGTTGAGCACCTGGGCCTGGATCGACACGTCAAGCGCGGAGACCGGCTCGTCGCAGATGATGAGCTTCGGGTTGACGGCGAGCGCGCGCGCGATGCCGATGCGCTGCCGCTGCCCGCCGCTGAATTCGTGCGGGTACCGGTTGGCGTGATAGGGTGACAGCCCGACGACCTCGAGCAGCTCCTGGACGCGGCGCACCTTCTCCTTGCCGCGCGCCAGCTTGTGGATCTCGAGCGGCTCGCCGATGATGTCGCCGACCGTCATGCGAGGGTTCAGGGACGAGTACGGGTCCTGGAAGATGATCTGCATGTTGCGTCGCATCAGGCGCAGCTCTTCCTTCTTGAGCGTGAAGATGTTGCGCCCCTCGAAGTACGCCTCGCCGGCCGTGGGCTCCATCAGACGCAGGATCACGCGGCCTGTGGTGGTCTTCCCGCAGCCGGACTCACCCACGAGCCCCAACGTCTCGCCCTTGCGGATGAAGAACGAGACGTCGTCGACCGCCTTCACAGCGCCGACCTCTCGCTGGAAGATGAACCCCTTGGTGATGGGGAAGTATTTCCGGAGGGTCTTGACCTCCAGGATGGTCTCGCCGCCGGTCCCAGTCGTTCCTGTCGCCACGGTCACCCTCCTACGTTCGCGTTGACGCCAGCAGTCCCGCCGCCACCGCCGCCTTCTTGTCCTCCGCGGTCGCGTGTTCGCTGTTGAGGTAGCATTTGGCCGTGTGGTTCGGTCCCACGTGGTAGTCAGGCGGGTACTCCTGCACGCAGATCTCCATCGCAAACGGGCAGCGAGGCGCGAACGAGCAGCCCGGCGGCAGGTCGATCAGGCTGGGCGGCTGTCCTTCGATCGGGATCAGGCGCTCCTTGCGCTCATAGAGCTTGGGGATGGAGTGCAGCAGGCCCCAGGTGTACGGGTGCTTCGGATCCTGGAAGACGCGATTCACGTCTGCGTGCTCAACCGGCTTGCCGGCGTACATGACGACCACGTTGTCGCACGTCTCGGCCACGACGCCCAGGTTGTGAGTAATCATGATGACCGCCATATTGAACTCTTTCTGGAGTTCTTGCATGAGGTCGAGAATCTGCGCCTGGATCGTCACATCCAGCGCCGTGGTCGGCTCGTCGGCCATCAGGATCGATGGGTTGCACGACAGCGCCATCGCGATCATCACGCGCTGGCGCATGCCCCCGCTGAACTGGTGCGGGTAGTCCCTCACCCGCTCCCGCGCGAGCGGGATCTTCACGCGCTCGAGCATCTCAATCGCGCGCTCCCAGGCGGCCTTCTTGTCGACCCTCTGGTGCAGGATCACCGCCTCGGCGATCTGCTCGCCGATGGTCAGTACCGGGTTGAGCGAGGTCATCGGCTCCTGGAAGATCATGGCGATGCGGTTGCCGCGGATGTGCCGCATCTCCTCATCCTTGAGCTTGAGGAGGTTCTTTCCCTCGAACAGGATCTCGCCGTCGACGATCTTGCCCGGGGGACTCGGAATCAGCCGCATGACCGAGAGGGCGTGCACGCTCTTGCCGCAGCCCGACTCGCCGACGATGCCGAGCGTCTCGCCCTGCCGGAGGTCGTACGACAGGCCGTCGACGGCCCGGACGATGCCCTCGTCAGTGTAGAAGTAGGTCTTTAGGTTTCGTACGGACAGAAGCGGCTCTGCCACCTGACTCACCTCGCCAATTTCCCGTGAAGTTCTCCGTGCGTCGGACGATTCCTCCGTCAACCTTCCCGCGGCGGCGGTTGGGCCCTCCTCTACCGGTCCCCTACCGGTCCCCTACTGGTCCCCCCACTTCCACTCCCAGATGTTCCAGGGCAGGTAGTAGGTGCTCAGACCGGTCGGCCGGGGGCCGCGCATTGCCTTGGGAAACGTGGTCAAGTCCAACCGGAAGTACAACGAGAGGTGGGGCAGTTCCTCGGCAAAGATCTCCTGCTGTCTGCGGAGGAACGCCGTCCGCTTTTGGGGGTCCAATTCGGACGCGAGTTGCTCCAGGACACGATCGTTCTCGGCATGCCGCCACCCAACCCGGTTGTCGCCCTGCCAGCTGTTGGCTGCCGAGGGGATCTGGCTGCTGTGAAAGCGGCTCAACGGGATCGACTCTGGGGTGAAGAGGCCAGCTGCCATGGCGAAGTGTGGAAACTGCCGGCGAGGTGTAATGATGCCGAAAAAGACTGACGCGGGGCGGTTGTCGATCCGGAGGTCGATGCCGACCTGCCTTAGCTGATCCTTCATAATCACCTCGATCTGCTCGCGGATCGAGTTCCCGGCGGTGGTCATGATGGTCATCTCAACCCGTTTGCCAGTCGCGTCGCGCAGGATGCCGTCGGGGCCCATCGTGAAGCCGGCTTCGGTCAGCAGGGCGCGGGCCCGAGCCAGGTCGAACTCGTACTTCTTGAGGTTGGGATGCGAGGCGGGATGCCCTGGCGCCAGCCAGGAGTGGGCGACGGGCTGACGTCCGCCCGAGCACGAGACCTCGGCCAGGGCTTTCCGGTCGAGGGCGTGCGCGATGGCCTGCCGGACTCGCTTGTCTTTCAACCAGACGTCATCAAGGTTGAAGTCGATACGCTCCCAGACCATCGCCTCACGGTAGTGGACGTTTACCCGGGCGTTGCGCTGGGCGATCTGCTCCATCTGCAGACAGTTCATGTTGCTGATCTCGGTGGCGTCGACCCCGCCGGCAATCGTGTTCGCCTGAAGCACTGTGCTGTCCAGAATGAACCGGAACGTGAGATTCTTGATTGCAGGCGCGCCGGCCGCGAACTTGTCGTACGCTTCCAGCGAGATGTGGCTACCGGTGACCCATTCGGTAATTCGGTAGGGCCCGTTGCCCACCGGCTTGCGGAAGTACGGGTCAGCCTTGAGCTTGCCGGGATCGCTCAGGTATGCCCGCTCCAGCAGGTGCCGTGGCAGCGGATAAGGCTGGTCGAACGGATCGCTGCCCGCGAACGGCCAAAGCTCGTTCCACTGCACGACCATCGTGTAGGGATCGTTCAGGTTAGGGACCACGATGTTGTCGACCTTGTTGAGGACGAAACGGCTGATCTGCGGGGTGCGCGGGTTGCGCATCATCCCGTAGGTGAACCGCCAGTCGAGCGCGGTGACGGGCTTCCCATCGTGCCAGGTGAAGCCGCGCTTCAGCTTCCAGGTCACGCGCATCTTCTTATTAGGCAGGACCACCCAGTCGCCGTCCTTGAGTGTGGGGAGCTTCTCGGCCATGATCGGGCGTCGCTCCCACTTGTCGGTGAACGGTGCGATGTAGCCAAAGACGGCGTTGTGGATGACGCCGGCTACGGCCATGATCGAGAATGGTCCCAGGATGTCCGGCTCCTGGGCCATGCCGATCGTCACGATATCGCGCCGCTGCGCGTGCGCCATCGGCGACATCGCGGGCAGCATGAGCCCCGCGGCCACCGCCGCGACCATGGCGAGCAGCAGACCGCGGAACAGAATCTGCCTCATACCGGGCCTCCCTTCGAAGGGGTCCACGTGTGCTGCGCCGCCCCTCTACGTCTTCAAGCGCGGATCCAGCGCGTCACGCAAACCGTCCCCCAGGAAATTGAACGAGAGCACCGTCAGGAAAATGAACACGCCGGGGAAGATCGCCAGCCAGGAGGCCTTCAAGAGGTATTCCTGCGCCCGAGACAGCATGTTGCCCCAGGATGGTATCGGCGGCTGGATACCCAGCCCCAGGAAGGACAGCCCGGATTCGGCCAGGATGGCGTTGCCCACGGTCAGGGTCGCGGCCACGATCACCGGCGCCAGCGCGTTTGGGATGAGGTGCCGCAGAATGATGCGGGTTTCCGACCCGCCCATCGCCCGTCCGGCCTCGACGAAGTCCTGACTCTTCAACGACAGGATCTGCCCACGGACAAGCCGGGCGACGGTTGTCCAGCCGAAGACGGTGAAGATCAGGACGATGCGCCCCACGCCGCCGCCCGGGATGAGCGCGGCCAGAATCAGATACAGCGGCAGAAGCGGCACCGAGATGAGCATGTCGACCACCCGCATGATCACGCTGTCGACCCAGCCGCCGTAGAACCCTGCGATGGCCCCGGCCAGGGCGCCCACGATGGAGATGCCCAGAGCCGTGACGTAGCCCACGACGAGGGAGATACGGCCGGCGAACATGATCCGGGTGAGCACATCGCGGCCCAGCTCATCGGTGCCGAACACGTTCCCGCTCACCACGCTGGGCGCAGTCCACCGGTGATTGAGGTCGATGCGGTCGAAAGAATGCGGCGCGATCCATGGGGCCAGCGCGGCCATCAGGGTCAACGCGATCGCCGTGGTCCCACCGATGATGGCCAGCCGGTGTTTGAGAAACCGCCGCCAGGCGATCTGCCAGTAGGACTGGCCGACGGCGACGCCCGCGGCCTCCTTGCGCCGGCGCTCGAGCTCGCGGGCCATTTGTCGCGCACTCAGTTCTCGAGCCATGATCCCTCGCCCGGTCTATTCGTAGCGAATCCGTGGATCCGCCATCGCGTAGGCGACGTCGGCCAGCAGGTTGAAAACCACCGTCATCAGGGCGAGGAACAGCAGCACGGCCATCGCCACGTTGTAGTCGTGGCCGAGCACCGCCTGGAACAGCAGCAATCCCATGCCCGGCCACGAGAACACCGTCTCGGTCAGCACCGCGCCGTTCAGGACGCCCGGGATCGACAACGCCACCAGGGTGATGATCGGTATCATGGCGTTACGCAGCGCGTGGCGGTTAATGACGATCCTCTCCGGATTGCCCTTGGCGCGCGCGGTGCGGACGTAGTCCTGCCGCACGACCTCGAGCATGCTGCTGCGCGTGTACCTCGCCCAGGCGGCCACGCCGCTGGTGGCCAGGACCGACACCGGCAGCACGAGGTGCCACAACCGGTCCCACAACGCCGGCCAGCCCGCCGCGACGCCTGGGGTCATCATACCACCGGCGGGAAACCACGGCAGCCAGACAGCAAACAACAGGATGAACACGATGCCCTGCCAGAAAACCGGCAGGGAGTGACCCGCGAAGGCCACGACGGTCACCGTGTAGTCCGCCGCGGAATACTGGTGGAGGGCCGAGTAGATGCCGGCGGCCGCCCCGATGACGAACGCGACGATGACCGCGGTGG
>JBQTJG010000541.1:0-5894 GCA_052387355.1 Armatimonadota bacterium
GAGATCGGCGGGCCGGCGTGCAGCACGAGGTTCGGCTGCATCCCAGGGATGACGTCGAGCGCCCGCCCGACCCCCACCAGCGCCGGCTGGCCGGCAAGGATGCGGTCGAGCACGTCCTGATTGGCCGTGTTGATGTTCATCTACCCCTCCAGCTTGTCAAGCAGATCGAGCAGATGCGCCTTGCCTCCCGCCGGAGGGCGCCAGTCGACAGAGACCACCGGGACGTCCTGGGCCTGGAGACTCTCGGCGAACAGCTCCAGCCCCACATTAATGACCGCGGGGCGCTGACCAATCAGTGCAAGAATGGGACCAACCTCAGGCCACGACGGTGCCGCCGGCGTCGCAGAGATCGCCTTCATCTGACGGGTCTCGCCCTGGCTTCCCCGCCCTTGGGCGATGAGTCCCGCCAGCCTGACCGCGCGCGCATTGCTGTCCTCAATGAGCATGCCGGCCTCGAGCAGACCGTCGCGCTGCGCCGAGGCGTCCTGCGGATCGTCGTCGGTCCCGCACACCGATCCGACGATGGACAGGCGCCGCCCGCTCGCGCGCGCCTGATCGCGGATCTCACGGATCACCGGCGCCAGCGCGGCCGCTGGATTCGGATGTGCGGCGTATCCCAGCACGACATCCAGCAAGAGGATCGCCGTTTCAGGATCGGCCGCCTCCTGACGGATCCGCTGCAGGCGCAGCATCGGATCGAGCATCGGGTGCAGGCGCCCCTGCGTGAATTCATCGCCGCCCATGTCGATGACGGTGTGCTCGCGGCTGCGCGTCACCGGGTCGAGCGACTCGGAAGGATGCATGGGCGTATTGGACCAGATCGCGCCCAACTGCGGATGCAGCAGCACCAGCGCTTCGTAGCACAGCGTGCCGCCGCTGTAGAGGCCGCGAAGGTACCGCTGGCCCGAGGACAACCGACCCGCCTCCTGGGCAGGCAGAGAGCGCATCGCCGGCTGATCGAACTCGATGCCGTACCCCAGGCGCACGGCGCGGCGCGCCGCATCTTCGAGCGTGGAGGCGCCCTGCACCTGGCGGGACGGCTCGATCGAAGCGCCGACGAACGTCACGACGACCGGTTTCTCACAGGCGGCGGCCGCAGCCAGCATCCGACCGGCCGCATCCGGCGAAGGCGGCTTGCTGATCATGACGATGATGGCGGTCTGTGGGTCGAGCGCGAGCGCTCTGAGACCCTGCAGCATGGTCACGCCGCCCACAGGCGCGGAGACGTCGCGGCCGCCGGCGCCGATCGCGTGGGTGATCCCCCCGCCGAACCGATGGATCAGCGAGGTGACCTCCTGCAGTCCGGTGCCCGCCGCGCCGACCAGTCCGATGCGCCCGGCCCGGACACGATTCGCGAACCCCAGCGCGACCCCGCCGATGATGGCTGTGCCGCAGTCCGGGCCCATCAGCAGCAGGCCACGCTCACGGCTGCGGGCCTTCAGCTCGATTTCGTGCTCGATGGGGACGTTGTCCGAGAACAGCAGCACGTGCAACCCGGCGTCCAGCGCTTCCATCACCACGCCCCGGGCGAATCGGCCGGGCACCGAGACAACCGCCAGCGTCGCATCGGGTAGCTGGCGCAGCGCGGAGGCGATCGTGCGCGGGCGGTACGCTTCACCGGCGTCCGCGGTCCGGCGCCGCGTCAGCGCTTCCTGCGCCAGCGCGACTGCAGATTTCGCCTGCGACTCGGTGGCCGCGCGAGCGACGATCGCCAGGTCGTCAGGCCCGGCGCTTTCCAGGGCAGGGAAGTCGAGCCCGCCCTCCCGCAGCAGCGTTTTGTTGGCTTCGGTCGCCATGACCACGCCGGTTTCCTCGACACCGGGCAGCCCACGTGCCTCTCGCTGCGCGAGCATGAGAGCGACCGAATCAAAGTAGGTGCTTCGGCGGATGACTCCGACCATCGACACCGAGGAACTCCACGGAGGGCAGCCTCCACGGCTGCCCTCCGACTGTACGTTCAGAGGTGGATGAAGACGTCGTGTGACCGGGTGCCTACGGAGCGGCGAACGGCGCCGCGGCAGCGGCCGGGGGCGCGACACCAACCGGCTGTGCGATGAGCGGCTGGAGCGTCGCAGCCTGCTGCAGCATCGCGACCGCCCGGTTCAACGGCGCATCCTCGGGACTTCCAATCGGAACCCCGCCCGTCGTGACTTCAACGTCCGGCGACAATCCATGACCGTCGATGTTGCGTCCTGCAGGGGTCAGGTATCGTGAGATCGTCACTCTCAGGCCACTGCCGTCGCGAAAGCGATACACGGCCTGCACGGTCGCCTTGCCGTAGGTCCGCGTGCCGATGAGTTTGACGCCGGCATCCTGCAGCGCGCCGGCGACGACTTCAGAAGCGCTCGCGCTGCCGCGATCCACCAGGACCACGAGTGGTCCGGTGTATTTCGGGACCCGCGGCCGGACGGTGTACGCGGTCGGCGCTCCGCGGCCGGATTCCAACGTCACGACGACGCCGCTCTCAAGGAAGTGACTGGCGACGTTCACCGACGCCTCGAGGAGGCCCCCGGGATTCCCGCGCATGTCGAGGATCAATCCTTTGGCGCCCTGGTCCAGGAGCGTCCGCAGCCCTGAGGCGACCAGGTTGGACGATGCCTGCGTGAACTGCGTGAGCCGGAGATACCCGACTCCCGATGACAGCACCCGCGTGCTCACCACACGCTGTTGGATCCGGCGCCGGGTCAAGGTGACGACGATCGGCTCGGTCTGGCCCTGGCGCTGCAGCCGGAGCACGACGCTGGTCCCCTCGCTGCCCCGGATCATCTGGCTGACCTGCTCGAGAGGCAGCGCTCCCGTGGAGACTCCATCCACCGATAGGATGACGTCCCCACCTCGAAGCCCGGACTCGGCGGCCGGGGAATCCTCCAGAACCTCGGTGATCACGGCCTGTCCGGCCCGATCCTCGATGATGATGCCGACGCCAACGAAGTCATCACCGCTGGTTCGCCGGACGAACTGGGCGAACGCGTCCGGCGAGTAAAACGCGCTGTTGGGGTCTCGCAGCGCGGCGACCATTCCAGACACGGCTGCGTAGACCACGGTGATCGGCCGGCCACGAACGCTCGACTGCACCTGCTCGATCCGGTGGATGAACTGCTCGAGGTCGCCCCGTTCATCGCTAGTGAGTTGCAGGGGCGCCAGCGGCGTTGAGGACGGCCCCTCTTCTCGAAGGAGCCTCTGCAACCCGGCGTTCGCACCCTGGAGGAGCGTTTCCGCCGTGGGCTGAACCAGCGCCTCGTCGCGCAAGACCCTGTAGGTCTCGACGAAGAGGACCACTCCGCTGTCGGTGGGCTGGGCCAGGACCGGTGGTGCGAGGAGACCGATGGTCAGGATCACCGCGGCCAGCATTGGGAGCATCCGGCTACGCATGCGTGCACCCCCTGCGTGATTGTTCTGCCTGGTGGTTACGATTCCACGTGCCATATCGTTCGCCTGCTGGCCAAGAGCATACCTCGCTACACCTTTGCCCAGCCGAAGCCGCTTCCAAGTCCTGACGATCCCACCTTCCATCTTCGGGACCATGGCGAGGGTCCCGAGATTCGCCTTGCGCTAGATCGCCCCGACCGCGACCGACCGTCCCAATGCATAGCGCAGCGCGATGACGCCGGCGACCTCATCGAACTCAGCCCGGGCGAGCGTCACCTCGGCTTGCACCAGGACGGTTTGCGCATCGATCACTTCGAGCAGCGGGCCGGCCCCGGCCGCGAAGCGCCCCTGGGCCAGACGCAGCGACTCCTGAGCGAACACCAGTCCAGCGCGCGCGCTCGCGATACGCGCGCGTGCGTCCAGAATGCTGAGATACGCCGCCACAGCCTGCTGCTGTGCGTTTAGCCGTGACGTCTCGATTCGGGCGCGTGCTGCCGCCAGATTCGCGTTGGCTTCGGTCACCTGGGCCTGGACCCGGCCCGCGTCGGCGAGCGGCAGGCTCACCGTGGGCCCGAGCGAATAAGTGGTGCTGGTGCTTGGAGCGACGGCCTGCGTCGCCCTGCCGTCAAGCGTGACCCGCAAAGTGTTGCCGGCCTGGGCCAGTGCCACGCCGGCTTCGGCGGCCTCGATCTCGGCAAGTCCCCGGCGGATCTCAGGCCGCTGCTCGACAAGCCCGGCCAATTCCGCCGCCGCAACCGTGACGGGCGGGATCGGCTGGGGTTGGGCGACCGCGATCGGCGACATGGGCACCAGGCCAGCGGTCACGTTGAGCGACGCCTTGGACTGGTCGATCCCATTACGGGCGGCGATCAACTCACCTTCGGCCGCCGCCAGCCCTGCCTGTGCACGCACCACGTCGGCGCGGGGCACCACGCCGGCGCGGAACTGCCCCTCAGCCAGCCGCAGCAGCTCTTGGTTCTGTCGCACGACCTGTTCTCGCTGCACGACGGCCCGCTCGGCCCGCAGCACATTGACATAGGCCAGGCCAACATTCTGCGCGACGTCCTGCCGCACGGCCTCCAGCGCCTGCCGCGAGGCTTTCACGTTGGCCTCGGCCTGGCGGACGGCATGGGCGATCTGCCCACCGTCGTAGATGACGTACGACGACGAGAGCGAGATGGAGGTCGAGAAGCCTGGCGTTGTGGTCGTGCTGCCGCCCCCTGCCGTCGTCACTCCTCCGGACGCGGTCAGGGTCGGCCCGCGACCGGATCGGGCCAATGCCACGCGCGCCTCGGCCGCCAGGACTGCCTGACGCGCCGCGACAATCGTCGGGTTACGCTCTTCAGCGATCGCCATGAGTTCGGCCAGCCCGAGCAGCCGGGGTGTCTGGGCCAGACCCGGCGCAGGATGGGCCAGGTGACTCACCAGCAGACAGACGGCCAGCAACACAATCGTGCGCATCGACGCCTCCTGAACGCCCTGCGGGGAACTTCTATTTCATTCGTCGTTCGAGAACGCGGATCATCCTCTCACAGGCGCGGGTCCGGAATTGCGCGCGCCGCTCATCGTTCAACTGGGCGCCGGCGCCTGGGCCGCTCGCCCCGGACCCGCCTCCTTCGCCGCCGCCGAATCCTCCCCCGCCCCCGGCCTGCGCACCCTGGGTGCGCATTCGCTCCTGGAAGCGCTTCCGGGCCTCTTCGAGCGCGCTCCGCTGTTCGGGCGTGAAGGCATCACGAACGGCCTGTGCGATCGCGCCCGCGGCGTCAGCATCCGCCGGGGGAACATCTTTGAGAGCCTTCACGAACGGCAGAATCCTGGCGATTTGCTCCTTCGTGAGTTGCGTCTCGGGCGTTCGCTCCAGCGCGCGGATCGCGAGAATGAGCTGGAATCCGGGGTCGACCGCGCGCTGGGGCTGCGCGGCCGGCTTGCTGCGCGTGTAGTATACGCCGCCCACGAGCACAATCAGCGCCGCGGCGACCCCGATCCATATCCACCGTCTCTTCATGCGGTCTCCCTCAGTACCATGATGTGTCCGTGGTCGTCGATCGGGCCCTACTCGTGGCGCAGCGCCTCGATCGGATCGAGCGTTGCCGCCCGCTGCGCCGGATAGAGTCCGAAGAACACCCCGACGGCGACGGCGAACGCAAACGCCAGCACGATCGCCTGCATCGACAGCAACGTCGCCCATCCGGCGAACTGATTGATCAGCCGTGAGCCGACGATGCCGAGCCCGACGCCGATCACCCCGCCGGTCACGCTGAGGGCGACCGACTCGACCAGAAACTGGAGTAGGATATCCTGCCGGCGCGCGCCGATGGCCTTGCGGATGCCGATTTCCCGCGTCCGCTCGGTGACCGACACCAGCATGATGTTCATGATGCCGATGCCGCCGACCAGCAGCGATACGCCGGCGATGCTGGCCAGCAGCGCCGTCATCGTTTCGGTGGCCTGCACGCGGACGCTCGCCATTTCCTCCATGGTGCGCACCATGAAGTCGTCGGCGTCGCCATTGGCGATCTGGTGGC
>JBQTJG010000542.1:0-6412 GCA_052387355.1 Armatimonadota bacterium
CCATCGCACGCGGGGGATCAAGGTCTTTAGGAGCCCGGCGTTCGTATGATCGAAGTCGAACATCACGTCCGCCTGGGCGAGATACTGCCGCCAGCGCTGCTCATCGTCGGGCGTCCGCGTCAACGGAATCCCCACGTGGTCGCACATGTAGCGTGTGGTGGGCAGCAGCAAGGGTTCGTAGATCACACGAATGCCGTCGACGCGCGCGATCTGCTCCACGTACTCCGGTTCGAGAAACGACGCGATCAAGACGGTGAGCGGGCCGGTGGGAGCGCTCAACGAAAGATGATCCTCCTGGTGTGTGACGAATTACGTGGGTCTCGCGGCGCCGGTCTGGCCGGCAAGCCGCATCATGAACTCGACGTGCGAGAGCGCCATGTCGACCATGCCGCCGACCTTCGATCCACCGTCGATCGTCAGGAACTCATCGGTCGCCGACGCCCGGCCGTACCCAAGGCCCACGTCGCGCAGCAGCGGGATGCCGAACTCGGTGCTGAACACCGACCAGGGCCCGCCGCCGCCGGTCATCGGCCACGACACGACCTCGACGCCGTGCGCCTTGAACAGGTCGAGCGCCGCGCGCACGACCGATGCCGACCGCGGCACGCTCGAACCGTCGTAGGCGCCCTTGATATCCATCTCGACGTCGGCGAACCCGTGCGCATCGAGCCGCGTGCGAATCCCCTGGACGACCTCCTGCACCTTCCACGACCGGGGGACGCGGATGTCGAATGATGCCTCAGCCACATGCGGCAGTGTGAACGTGGGCGAGATGCCTCCCACGTAGCCGCTGCGCAGACCCTGCAGGTTCATGCTCGGCCCGAAGAAGAACCGCCGGTAGACCTCGGCCTCAGACGCATCATCGACTGCCGGCACCTCGGCGCCCTGCACGCCGGGCAGCACGTTCTGCCATGGCGTACCGGCGAATCGCTTCATCAAGACCTCGACCTCGGCCGTCTCGTCGGCAGTCGGTGCATCGGGCCCGCGGTCGAAGCCGTCGACGAGGACCGTGTTGCCGTCAGGACCGGTGAGCGCGGCGAGCGCATGCACCAGCCGCCATGCGGGGCTGTCGACGACGGACTTGGCCATCCCGTGGATCGGAGCGGTTTTCGGACCGCGTCCCCACCTCGCCCCGGAGGCGCGCAGGAACATGTAGATGAGACCCTTGTAGCCGAGCGTGAGGTTCGCGACGCCCTTCGCGTCCTGGGAAGCGCCGGGCGTCCAGGCCGCGTGCGCGCCCTTGACCCGATCGCGGTACCGGTCGATCATGTGGCGGTAATGCGGGCTGCCCAGAATCTCATCGACCTCAGAGATCATCAGCACGTTGACCGGCGGTTTTCCCAGCACGGCCTTGCACGCCTCGACCGCGTTGAGGAACACGCCGAGCGGGCCCTTGACCGCGCGCGCGCCGCGCGCCATGACCACGCGGCCGAACGGCGTCACCTCGACGACCTCGGCCGAGAACGGCGGCACCGTCCACCCTGTGGGATCGGCCAGACGCACGTCGAGCATGCCGTAGATGACGACCGTCACCGGCGCGCCGGCGTCGTACGCGGCCCACACCCCTGGGTAGCCCGGCGTCGCGATCAGGTCGACCTCGGGAAATCCCGCATCACGCGCCAGGTCGGCGAACACATGGGCGCAGGCTTCGACCCCCTCACCGGTCACCGAGACGCTCGGTTGACGAAGCAGGGTCTGGAGCCGTGTGATGTGCCGGTCCAGACCCTGCTCGAGATATGTGCGAACGCGCTGCAGTTCGGCGTTCAAGGAGCCGTCTTACCTCCGCTCCTTCCAGGCGTACTTGGCGGGCCAGTTGTTGCTGGCTGACTCCAGATAGATGCCGTGGACGGTGTCCTTCACGGCCACCTGCTGGACCACGTCGAACAGCATGATGATCGGCGCGTCGCGGAAGACCTGCTTGATCACCTGCGAGTAGTAGATCTTATTGCGGCCCGGGCTCGACGTCGCCTTGATCGACTGCTCGATCAGCGAGTCCACGACCGGGTTCGAGTAGTAGGCGCGGTTGAAGTACCGCGGCGCGGCCGAGTTCGTATGGTAGAAGGTGAGCATCGTGTACTCAGCGTCGCCGGTGAACGTGCCCACAGCCAGATTCACCAGATCATACGTCGCCCGCTCTGGCGGCTGGGTCACGCGGGGGATGAAGGTCGCCGACTCCAGGACCGTGAGCCGTACGTCCACACCGACGGCCTTCAGCATGCCCTGCACCAGTTCGGCCGTCTCGAAGTCGCCCGGGCTGCCGCCTTTGCGGGTGATGAGCTCCAGGCTGAGACGCTGGCCATCCCTGACCCGGATACCACCCGGGCCCGCAGTGAACCCCGCCTCATCCAGCAGCTTCTTCGCCTTCTCGGGGTCGTAGGGATAGGTGCCCGCATGGACATACCCTTCCACGGTCTTGTTGATGTACACCGCGGTCGCGATCTTCGCCGTGCCCAGGAACGCCGTTCGAATGATGCCGTCCTTGTCGACGGCGTGGTTCAGCGCCTGGCGTACGCGCACGTCGTTGAGCGGGGGCCGCCGGTTGTTGATGGTGATGTAGTACTGCTGAGAACCGAGGCCTTCCACCACCTTGAGCCCGCGGCGGGTCTTGAGGCGCTGCAGATCGGGCATGGACAGCCCAAGCGCCATGTCGGCATCGCCCGCCTCCAACATCGTGGCTCGCGTGTTGATATCAGGGATGATCCTGAAGACCACTTCGTCGAGATATGGGAGTCCCGGCTGCCAGTAGTTCGGGTTCTTCTTGAGCCGTAGGATCTCGTTGGGCCGCCACTCGGCCACCATGAACGCCCCGGTGCCGGACGCCTGCTGCTTCAGGCCGTCGTCGCCGACGCGCTGCGCGAATGCAGGACTGTACATCGAGAATGTCTTCGTGACGAGGATCGAGCGAAGGTTGGGCGCCGGCCGGGTAAGCGTCACGCGCACCGTGAGATCGTCCACGGCGTCGATGCTTCGCATAGGGAGCAGGTCCCACAGGGGCTGGCGCTTCGTAACCTTGCGCTCGAGATTCCATTTGACCGCCGCCGCGTTGAAGGGCGTGCCGTCGTGGAACTTCACGTTGGGCTGCAGCTTCCAGGTCCAGGTCATCCCATCGGACGAGACCTGGTCCTCCTTGACGAGCAGCCCTTTGACCTTCCCGGCGCCGTCGCGGTCGTAGAGCGTTTCATAGAAGTAATGGCTGATCTCGTTCACGGTGCTGATGTTCACCGAATTGGCGTCGACGTGTGTGGCCAGCGCCACGAACGCGATCGTCAGCGTGCCCCCGGGCGTTGGTGCCCCCGGAGCCGCGGCGGGCGCGGGTTGGGCCGGCTGCCCCGACGCCCCCAGCACCAGGACGCACGCCACCAAGACGACCAGCACCACCCGTGCCATGTGCGAGTAACGATTCAGCATACCGTCCCCTCCTCTGCGTCTGCCTCGTGCTTCCACATCATGATCATGCTTCCACCTCGACTGTGCGGCCGGTAGCAGCGGCCTCGTAAAGCGCCAGGACTGAGGCCAGCGCGCGGCGTCCGTCGTGACCGCCTGGACTGGGGTCGCGTCCTTCGCGCACCGCGTGTGTGAACTCACGCAGGGCCCCGAGGAACCGGTCGTCCTGTTGGACCTCCCTGCGAACACGCTCCTTGTCAGCGGCGATCTCCAGAGCGCCGCCGGACACCCTGATAGCGCCATGGGTGCCCCACACCATCGTGTCCCAGCCTCCCAGGGTCACGGCGGCATCGGACTTGTGCTGGATCACTGCGCCCAACGAGCCGGACGTGAACACGACAGCGCCGACCAGCGTATCCTCCACTTCGACGGGATAGCAGAAGGTGCCTGCGGCCCCGCACACGCGGGCGATGGGGGAGCCGGCCAGCCACGCGAGGCGATCCACGCTGTGCACGCCATTGTACATCATCATCCCGCCGCCGGCGATCGCGCGATCCCACACCCAGCCGGGCATGGCGCTGCGACCTGAACTCATGCTGTCAATGACAAGCACCAGACGGCCGATAACGCCGGATTCGATCAGCGCGCGGGCCTGACGATACTCGGCGCGGAACCGGTGCACGAAGTTCACCATCAGGCTGACGCCCGTGGCGCGCGCCGCCTCGATGACGGCACTCGCGTCCGCCAGGGTGATGCCCATCGGCTTCTCGAGGAACACGTGCATCCCGCGTCGGGCGCAATGGACGCCTGCCGCCGCCAGCATGGCATGCGGCAGGCTGACTATCACGGCGTCCGGCTTCGCGGCGTCGAGCATGTCCTCATACGCCGCATAGCACGGGATCCCCAGCCCGGCCGCGGCCTCGGCAGCCGCAGGGGCGGGATCGGCCGCCGCCACGAGCGTCACCTCGTCCATCTTCCGGCAGGCAACGGCATGGCGCAGCCCCGCCGTGCCCAACCCGATCAGCCCGACCTTCATCGGTCGCCTTCGAGCAGCGGCGGCATGTAGTCGAGTCCAAGCATCTCTTCGGCACCGGCGCCGACGGGATCGCGGGCGCGGGCCGCGCGCACCAGACTCCGGTACACGCGTTCGGCGCCGGCCCTGAGCCGATCGTCGTCGGCGTACAGGGCGCGGCCCTCCTCAACGACCTTCCGCCCCGCGACCCAGACCGAGTGCACGTCCTGACCGGTCGCGCACGTGACGAGCGCGCGGATGGGATCGAGCACGGGACCGATATGGGATCGTCCCAGATCGATGAGCACGATGTCTGCCGTCGCGCCAGGCGCCAACCGGCCCAGGTCGTCGCGACCAAGCGCCCGGGCGCCGCCCAATGTCGCGGCGTCGAAGACGTCGTGCGTCGTCGGCGTCTCCGGCGAACGGTCCACGGCCTTGGCCAAGAACCAGGCCAGTCGCATCTCCGCCACGATGTCCGCCGGCCAGATGTCGCATCCGATAGCCACGTTCACGCCGGCGGCCCGGTAGCGGGCGAACGACTGCAGCGTCTCGCCGCGCCTCGCAAATGGCAGCGGCGAATGCGCGACCGACGCGCCGCTCCCGGCGATCAGCCTGAGGTCGCCCGCCGGATCGCCTCCGACGGCGGCGTGCCCCTGCACGTAAATCGTGTGGCCGAGGATGATCTCCGGGCCAAGAAAGGCCAGTCGGTCCAGGTGCTCAACCGGCGTGCAGCCGTACTGCTCCTGGATACGGCTCACCTCGAACTCGTACTGAGCGCAGTGGATCTGCACGTGCAGCCCGTGCTCGGCTGCCGCGCGCTTGGTGGCGCGCAGGAGATCGGGGCTGCAGTTGTCCACGGCGTGGGGGCAGAGAAGCGTCTCGCCCAGTCCCCCGCGCGTGCCGCGATGTCGCCGCGCAAAGTCCACCGCCTTCCCCAGGCCCTCTAGGCCGTACTCTTCGTCCCAGAACCAGTTCGCATTCCCCGCACGATCGTAGTACACCCGGCCGGATCGATAGGAGAGGGACGCATAGACGCGGGCCCCGACGCGGGCCGTGATATCCAGCAGCGACTCCTCGTCGCCCGGGGGATTCCCAAGCCACCAGAGGGGACCCGACCCTGCGGCATCCACGATGGTGGTCGCCCCACACTTCAACATCTGCACTAACGAGAACTCTGCGGACACGTGCTGCTCTTCGGGCGACAGCGAGGGCGGAAGATCGCGGCGCGACGCGTACGCTTCTGACGGACCGTAGCGCGACCGCCTGACCCCTGAGAGAGGGACATCAACAAACGGGGCCATCAAGTCAACGCCGATATGGGCGTGGGTATTGATGAAGCCTGGCGAGATGAGCATGCCCGGCGCCTCCACTACGCGCGCGGGCGTCCCGTCCCATCGTGGACCTGCGTAGAGGATCCGGTCCCGCTCAAAGACGACCTCGGCGCTGGGGATGACCCGGTGACGCGCGCCATCATACGCCACCACCCAGCCGCCGCGGACCAGGGTGATCATCGTGCCATCACGTCTGCGCGAAGATCCGGCGGCCGTCGACGTATACGGCCCTGACCGCGTCGAGACTTGGGGAGAACACGGCGATGTCGGCGGGCCGGCCGGCCTCGAGCAGCCCCGCGTCGGTCACCTGCGGCAGGAGCCGCGCGACGTTTCCGGTCGTCAGCGCCACGGCCTGCGGAACCGTTATCAGTCCACGACGGACGATCGCGGACAGCGGGACAGAGACCGGATCGTAATGCCCGGCAGCGTAGTCAGTCCCGACGAAATCCACCAGGCGCTCGCGGACGAGGGCGAGGAACGGGTCGGCGTCGTTCGTCCCATTCGTCCGGGTGAACAGGTTGAGGCCGGAGATCTCCAGCAGCGCTTCTCGATCGCGCAGCGCTCGCGCATAGTGAATCGACTCTTCGACAGTGAAGCTCGGATGGTTGGCGTGGCCGGCCACCATGCGCTCATTCGCGATCTCCAACACCACCTCGGCGGATGCCGCGGCGTGGTGCACGATGAA
>JBQTJG010000543.1:0-2526 GCA_052387355.1 Armatimonadota bacterium
CGAACCACCGCCTTGAATTTCCCTTCCTCCAGAACCTCCAGCCGCTGCACATCGGGCAGGCATTTGCTCACGGCATGAGGATCGAGCAGAAAGGCCCACACCGTTTCTCTCGGCGCCCTGATCGTCAGGGTCCCTTGATAGTGCAGCGCCATCGTTACGCTTCCGCCGTGACATATCGTGCCGGTTCACGTGCAAACGTCTGCCGGCAGTGCGCGCTGCAAAAATAGAACGTCACCCCCTGATGATGGAACGTGTGCTTCGCTGTCGCAACCTCTACAGTCATCCCGCAGATGGGATCGATCGCCTCGATCACAGCCTCTGCGATCCCCGACGCGTCGATGGCCGCAAACGACCGGTTCCGGCGAACCTGGATGATCTCGGCCATGATGCTCACAGCGATCTCCTCGGGGGTCACGGCGCCGATATCGAGCCCGGCCGGCACCTTGACTCGCTGAAGATGCTCCGGCGTGTGCCCACGGCTCCTGAGGTGGTCGAATACGGCGTCCGCCCGCTTCCGGCTGGCCACCAGGCCGACGTAGCCAGCCCCGGCGCCCACGATCTGCTCGAGAGCTTCTTCGTCAAAGGTGCCCATGGTGGCCACGACGACGTACGTGTCGGAGGTAACCTTGCTCCTCAGTTGCATCAGGGAGAGGCGAAGGTCGGCCTCAAGATCCTCTGCCTGCCCACCGGCATCAGCCACGGCAACCGTAAATCCCGCTAACCGTCCCAGGTTGGCTAGAGCGCGCACGAGCGGCGCCTCGCCAGCGAGGAACAATTGCGGCCTGGGCAAGACGGGCTCGATGTAAATCTCCAGACTGCCGCCGCTGTGGCAGGTCATTGTGTGGTAGGTCACTCCCTCCTGTTCAGCGCGCTCACGTCTATGCGGACTCAAGCTTATCAACCGGGGTGCGCCCTCCCGCAACAAGATGAGCGCCTCCCGAACGACAATGGGGTGGGCGCAGCTTCCACCGACCCACCCCTGCAGCGTCCCGTCGGCCAGGATGATCGCCTTCATCCCAGGCCTCGCGGAAGCGGGCCGCTCCACCCTGACCACCGTCGCCAGGGCGAACGGCTCACCCCGCGCTTTCAACTCGTGGGCGCGCTCCAGGAGGTCGTCCATCCTGCGCGGGCTATTCCGTGATCCCCCTCTCTCGCAGCACTTTCCAGACCTTCCAAGGCGTAATGGGGATGTCGATGTGACGCACCCCCAGGTGCCAGAGCGCGTCGATCACCGCGTTGGCGATCGCGGCGGGCGCGCCCACGGTCGCCGACTCCCCCACACCTTTTGCCCCGAGGGGATGGTGCGGCGAGGGCGTCGTCGTATTGCCGGTCTCCCAGCGGGGCGTCTCCATCGCCGTGGGCAGGAGGTAATCCATGAAACTGCCGCCGCGGATATTGCCATCTTCGTCGTAGGTGATCTCCTCATAGAGGGCCGGCGCCAGACCCATCGTGAGCCCGCCGTGAATCTGTCCCTCCACGATCATCGGATTGATGATGTTGCCGCAGTCGTCGATGGCGACGAATCGGCGGACCTTCACTTCGCCTGTGCCCTTATCGATATCCACAACACAGATGTAGCTGCCAAACGGGAAGGTCAGGTTGGGTGGGTCGTAATACGAAACCGCCTCCAACCCGGCCTCCAGTCCCTGGGGATGGTTGGTGTAGGCCGCGAAGGCGATCTCCTGGATCGTCTTGGCCCGGTCCGGCGATCCACGGACGTAGAACTTCCCGCGCTCCCACTCTAAATCGGCCTCGCTAGCCTCCAGGAGATGGGCCGCGATCTTCCTGGCCTTGTCTCGGATCTTGCGGGCCGCCATCGCCCCGGCGGCGCCGGCGACAGGCGTGCTGCGGCTGGCGTATGTGCCCAGGCCGTAGGGCGCCGTGTCGGTATCACCTTCCTCAACAGCGATGTCGTCCTCGGGGATACCGAGTTCGTGTGCGATGATCTGGGCGTACGTCGTCTCATGGCCTTGCCCCTGGGACTTGGTCCCGAAACGGGCGACGGCCTTGCCCGTGGGATGGATGCGGATCTCGGCGCTATCGAACATCTTGAGGCCCAGAATGTCGAAGCTGTGTGAGGGACCGGCGCCGACGATCTCGGTAAAGCTCGAGATCCCGATCCCCATCAGCTCACCGCGTGTGCGCTTTTCGGCTTGCTCCGTGCGCAACTCCGCGTAGCCGATCATCTCCATGGCCTTCTTCAGCGCCGCGTGGTAGTTGCCGCTGTCGTAGGTCCAGCCGAGTGGGGATTTGTACGGAAACGCCTCGGGCCGTATGAAGTTCTTCATCCGAAACTCCGCGGGATCCATGCCGAGGTCGTGCGCCACGATGTCCGCCATCCGCTCGATCATGTACGACGCCTCGGTCACGCGGAACGAGCATCGATACGCGATGCCTCCCGGCGGCTTATTGGTGTAGACGCCATCCACCTCGGCGAATGCTGACTTGAAATCGTACGATCCGGTGCAGATAGAGAACAACCCGGCCGGGAACTTGGAGGGATTGGCGGCGGCGTCAAACGCCCCG
>JBQTJG010000544.1:0-2501 GCA_052387355.1 Armatimonadota bacterium
GTCTCGTCGGGCGTGCGCGAGCCAGCGACCATCTGGGCAAAGCCGCGCGTCGCGCTCCGTCAACGATTCGGCGCGGAGCGGCTGTGCCTGGCCGTCCGATCCGACTGGCAGCGTCCAGACGTCTGTACGGCTCGACGGTGAGCACGAGGGCCGGGTGCTGTCTGAATGGAGGCCATTCGCGAACGATCGGCGCCCGGGATCGGCCGAGCGGTCAACGCGCCGCCGCTGATCGCGCGTACACTGTCAGTCCGATCCTCTCCAGCAACCGGGGCCATCGCGAATCGGAGTGCAACGGGCGCAGGTGAAAGTCCGCCAGCAGTCCGTCTACCTGGCCGTGCGCGGTGACCTCCGCGTCGAGTGCGGCGAACGCGCCGTCGGCGTCGCCCAGGTTCGCGTACACGAGCGCCGCGCAGTAGCGAGAGCCCCGACCGGCTGCAACCTCGGTCAGAACTCGAGCCCCGATCGCACGCGCCTCGTCCAGGTTCCCCACGGCGCCCAACGCGCCTGTCATGCGAGCCTGGATCTCGCAGCTGTTCGGTCTGAGTCGCGCCGCTTCGCGATACTCCAGCAGCGCCGATGCGGGGTCTCCGCGCCGGAGATGGGCGCCGGCCAGGCGCATACGGGTCGACGCGAACTGCGGGTGCATTTCGAGGACTTTCCGATAAGCGAGGATCGCGCGAGCCGGCTCACCGCAGGCGGCGAGAGTCGTGCCGACGGCCTCGTTGATTATCGGGGTAATGGGATCGATTGTTCCGCCAACGGCCGCTTGCTCGACGGCGGCCGGACACTTTTGCAACCGCGAGAGCAGCGTGCCGTACCATTGCCGTGCGGTCGCGTAGTTCGGGCTCAGTCGCACGGCTTCGCTGAGTTCGCGCTCGGCGTCGCTCCAGCGCCACTGGGCCATCCGGAACCTGCCGAGCGCCGCGCGCGCTTCACCAAGCGACGGGTCGATGCGGAGGGCTTCCTCAGCCGAACGAAGCCCTGCCTCGAGCGGCCCCAGCCACGGCGAGAAGAGGGCAGATGGCGTGTCGCCGCCGGCGGCGTAGACGTCCGCGAGACCCGCCCACGCCAGGGCGTAGCCCCGGTCCAATTCGATGGCGCGAGTGAAATGGTGGACGGAGGACGTCATACCCTGCGCCGTCCGCAAGTTCCAGAAATAGCGACCGCGCAAGTACTCGTCGCGCGCCGCCGGAACTTCAGCGCGTGCGGTTGCCGGCCGCGTTGCCCGTGGCTCGAGTGAAAGCGCGGCGGCCAGACCAGCCACGATGTCGTCGGAGAACGTCAGCTCCGTCCTCGTTGCCCGGACGAAGCGTTTCGCCCACAGCAGGCGTTCGGTGGGTCCGTCGACCAGCCGCACATTGACGACGAAGCTTGCACCGTCGCGGACGACGCTTCCGAGGACGATGGCTTCAGCACCGAGCGCATTGGCGATCTGTCGCGGCGACGGATTCGCATGTCTGAAGTGTGCCGTCGCTTGCGTCGAGATCATGCGCGACAGCCCTCGTGCCGCGAGCTCCGTCGCGATGGTGTCGCTCAATCCCTCGGCGGCGTAGTTGAGCTCAGGATCGCCGGCCAGGTTGGCAAACGGCAGAACCGCGGCCGAACGAATCGTTGCCGACTGGCTGGGAGCCATCCACGCGGCGACGACCAGAAGTGAAAGCGTCAGCAGCCCGGTCACCGTCAGGCCGGCCGCGTACAGCCGGTGTGACGGCCAGCCGGGCACGCCACCGTCGCCGGGTCGCTGCGGATGAACCGTATCGGGCGCCGGCTCTGCATGTTTCCCCGGGCCGCTCGCCACCGGCACCGGCTGAATCTCGCCGATGAATCGATACCCCCGACGCGGCACGGTCTGGAGGTATCGCGGCTGGGAAACCGAATCGTCGAGCGCCAGGCGGATCTTGTTGATGGCGATGTTCAGCCCGTTGTCCGCATCCACCAGTGAGTCTTCAGGCCACAGGAGCTTCTGCAGCTCGGCGCGAGTGACAAGCTGACCGGCGCGCGCCGTCAACGCCTCGAGGATACGCGCCGGCTGCTCCTGGAGCCGCGCGACCGGCATGCCTGGTCGAATCACTTCGCCGGTGTCCGGATCGAAGAGACCCCCATCGAAGCGAACGCATCGGTTGGAAGAAGCCACTTGGCACCGATTGAGAAGAGCGCGGCATTCTACCACCGGCGGCCGAGCCGTCCGCAAATTGCTGAGAGTCAATCAGTTACGCGATAAAGATTCTCTACAGATTCCGTCTATTGAAGCGTGCGGGCTCCTCGTCAATCGTGCGGGTTGAGGAGGAAATCTCATGCGCGATACCCGTTGCAGTTGGCTGATGTTTGCCACCCCCGCCGTGACGCTGGTGATGGGGGTCACACTGCTCGCAAGAAGCGAGTTCGTCACGATTGACGTTGCCGGTGCCGCTTCAAATCAGGTACTCAACGTCAATCCTCGAGGGGATCTGGTTGGAGCGTTCGTTGGGACCGATCGCAGAACCCACGGCTTTTCGTTGGTC
>JBQTJG010000545.1:0-3973 GCA_052387355.1 Armatimonadota bacterium
TCGCAAACGAGGTCCAGGCAGCCGGCGTCATCATGTTGGGCACCGATTGGAGACGACCAGAGGCGCCAGACTTCATCAGCCTGCCCAGCGCAGGCAAGTCCCCCCGTTCCACCCACGGGCGAATGAGAACGAACGTGGCGGCGTCGATGCCGACGAGGAGAATCCGGCGGGTGCTCATGGGGCTACTGGTTCATAGCCCGCCGGATCACTCCGACGCCCACGCCAATGCCTTTCCCAAGAAGCCTTGCTCCCAGCCACGCGTCGCTGAGTCGGAGGTGACCGTCGTAGTCTTCCAAGGGAAGCAGATCCCGCATGTGGCGCGGGTTCGACCGAATGGGATGTCTCAGCGCTCGACGGAGAAACCGGATGCGTTCTGATCCCTGATACGCTGGAATCTGCAGGAAGAATGCTTGCACGAACAGACGCAGAGGGTCGCGCTGACTCAGCAGATTCCCGTCCTGCTCGAGCTCTTCAAAGAGCAGCAGTTCCCACCTGCCGATTCCGGAGGTGAGCGACAGAAGGACCTCGTCGGGGACAGGAGCCTGAAGCAGGTTCCTGGCGAGCCGAAGCGAGTAGTACAGGGATCGGTGCGCATGGTACCGATGAGCGAGCCCGCAGACTGCGTCCCACCGGATTGAGAAGGTGGTGATGATCTCTCCGAGGTCTCGCACCTGCCGAAGTGTGTCGAGCACAAACTCCTTGTGACATGAAAGGTGGATGGCCCGATGGAGAACCATGTCTTCCGCGCAGAAGACCAGCATCTCTTGTCCGTCGAGCGTCACGGATCTCGCACGCTGCCAGAATTCATCGATATCGATCCGAAGCGGAACGTCGGGTTCGATCAGATCATAGTGGACATCGATCCGCACGGGCTCATTGGGCCTTCCATACTCGGGCATCTGATATGTCCTGTCGCGGGCTTTCCATGGCGTGGTGAGTGGATGGTATCTCAGCGTCACAAGGACCTCGTGCACCCGTGCGAGGTCGTCCTTGCGAACCAAAATATCCATGTCCCTGCACGACCTGAGGTCAGGGGCATCCGTGTGGATCGCACCGAGGAGGGCGACACCTTTGAGCAGGACGAAGGGCAGGCCGGCCGCCCGGAACGCACCCGACACGGCCTGCAAGGCCTGCCGGTGCGCTCGATTTCGCGCGGCGATCTCGGAGGAAGCGTCCTCCAGCGTTTGAAGTACCGAGTCCGGCACCGCGGTGGTTCTCTGACTGCTGAGCGCCTGATAGAGAAGGCCTACTACGCGTTGTCTCGCCGCGATCGAGAGGATCCTGTCCCAGTCAATCTGGGTGTAGCTTAGCGACTCGTTCCTCGGGAGAGCGCGCCAGTCGAACGACAAACGGTGTTTGACGAACTCTTCCTCGGCTCGCAGGGTCATCGCCCGCCACTTCCGCGACGATTCGCGTCTATCGAATGCTGATTGCCTCTGCCGCGGCAACGCCATCCGGGCTCCGACACAGGCTTGGTAGACTTCACTCGTCCTGCGACCAATCTCGTTCCAATCCCATTTCCTGACTCTCTCGTAATTGTATCGACCCATCGCCGGCAAGTCGGCGTCGGCTGCCATCTCCATGGCCTTCGGAAGGGCCCGGTCGTCGTCTGGATCGTAGACAAACCCGCCCCGATCATCGAGCACTTCGCTAACGCAGCCTCTGCGGGGGACGATGAGTGGCTTTGCGAAAGACATGGCCAGTATCGCGCTGCCCGGCGTGAGAACGTCTCTGTAAGGCAGGACCACCACATCTGCCGCATTCATATACACCTGGATCTCTTCATCTCGAATGAACTCGAGAATCGCGCGCATACGGTAGTCCGACGTGCATGCATCGGTCAACTCGGCGTGGATCCGCTTATTCGCTGGTTTGCCCACGACCAACAATCGCGCGTAGGGCCACTCCAGTTTTCGAAATGCGCTGATGAGTTCAGTTGTTCCCTTGTAGGGTCGCATCTGGCCGAAGTGGAGGAATACGAACTCTTCCCTGGCGAGCCCCAGCGCGGCGCGAGCGTCAACCCGGGCCATCTGGTTGGGGTAGCTTTGAATGTAGTGTCCGTGCGGAATCAGGCTGATTCTGTTTCTGAGACGGTCTGGAAGACGGAGGGCTCGAATGAGCACTTCTCTGGCGTGCGAGTCATGAACGATCATGTGGTCACAGAGCCTGGCCAGAAATCTGGTGAGGGGGGCTTCCAGTCGAGGATGTCGCCCCTCGTGTTCGAACAGGTTATGAACGGTCCAGACGATTTTGGGGCCTGAGAGTTTGAGGGCCGTGAGCTCGGAGACGAAACGAAGGGCTCGAATCACGGCCCGTGGACGGCTCGGTGCGAGCCAGAGGAACTCCGACCAGTGAATGTGCAGCACATCGGGTCTTCCATTCATCCATGCCGCTCTGAGCGTAGGCAGCCATCTGCCCCCGTTGCTGGCGGTCGCCTGGACTCCGTGGCTTTTCAACGCCGCTGCCAGCTCTCGCTGGTAAGGGTTCGTTGGCGTGTAGTCAGGGATGAGGACGACTTTCAGCGATTTCTGCAATGGGCTTGCCTTCTGGCCATGCCCTTGGGCGCTGGTCTGGGAATGCGCGAGCGAGCTGACCGCCGCGATAGCGTAAGCCGTCGGTGTGACGAAAAAGCGCCGTCGAGGGGACGAATTCGTCGAAGGGACGATTTCTCCGCGTGCCTTCGCGGCTCGTGTCGAATCTCCTGCCTGGCCGGGAACGCTTCGGGGATTCTTTATGACCCGTCCGCGAGGAAGTTTGCGACGAGCCGGTTGAAGCCCGCCGCCTGATCCCACTGGACCCAGTGGCCACACCGGTCGAAGATGTGCAGTTCGGCATCGGGGATGAGCTGGAAGAGTGCGAGCGCGCGCTCAACCGCAGCGCCGCGGTCGTTGCGGCCCCAGAGGATCAAGGTTTTCGTCTTCAGTGTCTCTAGCTCATCGACCACCGGCCTCGGCGGCGCCGTAGCGCGGCGCTTCAGGTGGGCCTCGTGCCGCGCTCCAGCGCTCATCGCCAGCCGCTCTCCGATGAGCGTCTCTGTCACGAGCGAGCGATCGTACAGCGTCTTCATCGTCATCGCGCGCACGTTGTCCAGCGTGGGAGTGAACGCGCCGAGTTCCTGGGAGTGCTCGCGCGCCTGCATCCGTGCAGACTCCGATCCTCCGGGCGCGAGCGTACTGCTCGACACAAGCACGAGCCGCCCGGCTCGCCCATCCTCCAGCGCGATCCGGGCCGCGATGTAGGCGCCCATGGAGTTCCCGACCAGATGGAAGCGCTCCAGCGCTAGCGCATCGATGAAAGCCCGGGCATGAACGACTCGATACTCAACCGAATAATCAACAGGATGGCCCGTGTGTCCGAATCCCGGCTGGTCAAACGCATAGACGGTGAAACCCGCAATGGCGAGCGGGTCGATATTGAGCTTCCAGTTGATCTCCGAGCAGGCGCCCGGTGAGGCACCATGAATAAGGATAACCGCCGGGCCGTCGCCATTGCGAATGTAGAAAGTCTGAATTCCATCCACGTCGACGTACTGTCCGCGGCCCGCGTCGCTCATCCGGCTTCGTGTCTCCTATCGCTCGAACCGCTGCCCAAGCGCCCCCCACAGGTGGAAAGACCCCCCGACTAGAATGTATACCGCATCCATGGACAAGGTGCGAGGCCCGGTCGTCATCTACATGCCGGCCTTTCCGATGAATCTCTCCCCGTTGTGGGTGGCCTTCGACCGGGGGTTCTTCGCCGAAGAAGGCCTCGAGGTAGAACTGGCGCCCACCCTCGGCGGCGACGGGGAGCATCCTCGGTTTCGCTGGCGGCGCGAGGGCAAGGTCGTGTTTATCTCGCCCGCGGGATCCTGCCCATTCCGTTCAGTCCTTGAGGGCCGGGACCGCGCTGACACCGAGATCAACGTGGTCTCGATTGCGCGGCACACAGCCCATGTCCTGGTGGCCCGGCCCGACCGGCGTGACCCCGCAGCGCT
>JBQTJG010000546.1:0-1727 GCA_052387355.1 Armatimonadota bacterium
CACCCAGCCGACCGTGCCATGCGCGACCCCGGCACGCCGCGCGATTTCTCGGTAAGGCCGGTCGGCGAGTGCCGGCTCGCACAGGAGCGTAAACAGTACGCGAAGGCCGCTGGCCCGGAATGCCCGACCGGTTTCTGGCGGCGCCTCCAAGCGCGTCAACGGCTTCTCACCCTTAACCCAGATGAGCAGCGGTGGCCGGTCGAGAAAGGCGTTGCCCGCCGTATCGATGAATGCGACCCCGCGAGTCTTGAGTTCCTGGGCCAGTGGCGGCGTGATGTAGTCGGCCACGAGCAGCGCGGTGTCACCCAAGCGCTCAAGCTGCAAGAGCGCCCCGCCCAACGTGGCCGGGCGCAGACCGCGCTTAACCTCGGCGGCGTAAAGCACCTCTTGCCCCCCATGGCGGATTCGCACTAGTGCATCGGCGCGTCCTCGTCCGAGCGTGGGTTCGAGCGTAACGATTTCAGCCGCCAGTCCCCACGCGGCCAGTCGGGTAAGGGCGGCGTCGAGCAAGGTGCGATCTGTGGCTAGGAGGTGTTTGTCCATTTTGCAGAATTGTCCACGATCCGTGTACAGATGTCAATAGTGGACAACACACTTCCTGAACCTCGACTAAAATCCGCAAAGTCTAGAATGACGGATCGTATCCATATTGTCGACATGTCCACGAATCATGGACAGCACGTTGAAGTAGACAATACATAGGCCCCAGGGAACCAGCAGCAGGAGCATCAGCAGCGCAAATGGCCTGAAGGCTTGCCAGACAACCGAGACAAGGTGGCATATTCCTGCAACCCAGACAGGCAACCGCCATAACGCAGGGTCCCGCGCCGCCGCCGTGTTGGCAATGGGCGGAGGTCCCTCCGCGCCGTGCCGCCGGACGTCCTCGATCAGTCGATCTTCGGCCCCCGCAGCAGCGGAAAGAGGCGTGCCCCCCGGCATCGGTGTCCCGTAGAGGTTTCAGGAGGACGCGGGCATCGCCCCGGCCTTCGTCGATGGCCATTCGCACTGGATGCTGGGGGAGCGCGGTCAGGGACTCGGCAATCGTTCGCCAGGCGGCGGTATCGGCGCTGTGACGCTGGCTAACTCCGGAAGATCGGAGCGCATGCGCCAGCTCGGAGAGGGAGCACGGGGTAATCTCGTCGGGCTGGAAGGGCCGCCGGTGTTCCAGGAACAGCCGCTCGGACGTGTACCAGGGGCGGTCAGCATCCCTCGCCCGGTCCCTGGCCGCTGTGACGGAGAGGAAGAGGCGGACGTCCGCCTCGCTCGCGCCGGCGCCACGCAGCCGGCCGGCAGCTGCGACCTCCGGGACACCCTGCCAACGGTGGCGCTTCGGGGCCGTTGGGAGAGATCCAGGCGGGCGCTCATAAACGCTTCCGCGATGCGATACCAGGCCGTGGGCATCCCCAGAGGTCTGGAAAAGATCTGCGCTGTCCGAGGGTGGCTGTGCCATGGCGCCGAAATGCTTGTGCGGGCGGTCTGAATTGCCTTTGCTTTCGCCGATCGGGCACTTGCCCGTTCAGGCAGGGGCGGCGATGAACTCGCGGATGTCCACCTGAACACCCGAGCGGGCAGCTTCCTCCGCAATTCGAAGAAGCCTTTTCGTGATCTCTTCGTCCACGTAGGCCTCTCCGCAATTGGGACAGACCTGAGCCGGAACGCCCTTGAAGACCAGGGTCGTGCCCCCACGTTCGAGCGTTACCGTGGTCTTCCCCAGCTGTGTTTCCCCC
>JBQTJG010000547.1:0-8064 GCA_052387355.1 Armatimonadota bacterium
AACCGCTCTGGATGCGCCCGGCCATGGCGACGACCTCGGGGAGACGCTCGTAGGTGACGACGGCGTTGGCCCGGGCGCCGTGGATGTCTCCAACATATCTCACCGTGAGGACGGGCCCTGCCTCGACGCGTGAACCCGGGAGAATCAGGAGCGCAAGGACCAGGACGGCGATCGGCTTCATCTCATCACCCCCAACTAAGGGGTTCGAGAGTGAGGGCCTCGCGCCTCCTTGCGAGGATCAGTCACGCCGTGAAACCGCGTGTCCTCGCTGTTCTCCGCCACCAGCCGTCCATGGCTGATGACGTAGCGAGGTGAACGGTGCTCTCGTAGAACTTCGTGAACGTTTGTACCGCGCAGGACAACAAGGTGGGCCGCCTTGCCCACTGCGACGCCGTAATCCGACAGCCGAAGCACTCGGGCTCCAAGGCTCGTGACCATATCGTACAGCATCTCCATCTGCGCGAATGTGGGCGTGCCGAGGATGTGGGAGGCCAGGAACGCGACCTCGAGCATGTTGTGCTGCCCGTATGGATAGTAGGCGTCGGCGATGTCGTCCTGGCCGATGGCCACCGCCAACCCGGCTTCCAGGAGTGCTTCCACCCGCAGGTGCAGGGAACCGGTGTGCGGATCTGTGACGAAGGCCATCCCAGCCCGCCTGGCCAGCTCCACCAGCCGGCGGAAGTACGGCTCGGGGTAGAGGCTCATGGCCCGGGCGTGGCAGGCGGTAACCCGGCCGACCCAGCCCGCGCGAACGGCCGCGTCGGCCAGCATCTCCGTCGTCCGCAGGCCTGGATCTCCCGCATCATCGACCAGCATGGCCACGTCACGATCAAAGGTCTTCGCCAGCCGCATCATCCGGACGACGTGCTCTTCCGCCTCCCGGTCCGTGTGTTCAATCCACGGGATGCCGCCCACGACATCGGCGCCCAACGCGAGCGCTTCCCGCACATATTCTTCGGCGCCCGAGTCCCGCAGGATACCATCCTGGGGGAAGGCTACCACCCGCACGTCGACTATGCCCCGGAACTCATCGCGCAGCCTCAGCAGGGCCCGGACCGCCTCGAGCCGGGCACGGGTGTCGGTGTCGGCGAACGCCTGGACATGCGTGACGCCGTGCTTGAGGCCTGCCAGCAGGACCCGCCGCGCGTGGTCATAGATCCAGCCTTCCGCGTACTTCTCCTTCACGGCCGAGGCCAGTTCGATCGCGCGCATCGCCTGACCCATCGCGGCGCCGGCGTACTGTCGGACCGCCTCATCGCCAACCATGGGCAGCGTGTCCACCTTGCAGAGGTGCAGATGCGCGTCTACGAACGACGCGGTCAGGAGGTTGCCATCTCCGTCAAGCTCGCTGTCGCCGGTTATGCGGTCATCGGTGATGGCCGCAACGCGCCCGTCCCGGATACCCACGTTCACCGGCCCGTCCCGCCGGTCGCGGAGGCGCACATCCTTGATGACGATCTCGTAGGCCGCGTCCATGCTCAGGACGACTACGCCGTCGTCTCCTGCCCGCGGCCGGCGACCAGGGCCATGCACTCGTGGACGACTTGCGCGGCGGCCAGTGCGGTGATCTCCGCCGGATCGTAAGCGGGGATGACCTCGACCACGTCGCAAGCGACAAACCACAGGCCAGCGCACTCCTGCAGCAGTCCAAGCGCCTCCCACGTTGCGGGCCCGCCCACCTGAGGCGTGCCGGTTCCCGGCGCATAGGCCGGATCGATGAAGTCGATGTCAAACGACAGGAAGGTAGGACCCGCGCCCAGCCGGTCGCGGATCCGCCGGCCGAGTGCGGGCAGGCCGAGACGCCGTACTTCCGCCATTGGGACCACGTCCAATCCTAACGCCCTTGCGTCGTCGACGTCGGAGCGACTGTACAGGCTGCCGCGGATGCCGACCTGGATGGAGCGGTCCGGCCGAATCAGTCCCTCCTCGATCGCCCGCCGGATCACCGTGCCGTGGTTGTACTTCCGGCCGAAATACTCATCCCAGGTGTCCGTGTGGGAGTCAAACTGCAGGAGCCCGACAGGGCCGTGACGGCCGGCGACCGCCCGGAGCTCAGGCAGGGTGATTGAGTGGTCGCCGCCGAGCATGAAGGGGACGGTGCCTTCCTCGAGAATTGCGCGCAGCCCCTCGGTGATGCGCGGGTAGGAATCCTCCACATACCCTGGCACGACCGCTAGATCTCCCAAGTCGGCGGCGCCGCACCGCGCGAAGATGTCAACGCCTTGTTCATACGCATATGGCTTCAGCAGGACGGACGCGGCCCGGACCGCCGCCGGTCCAAAGCGGGCCCCCACGCGAAAGGAGGCCCCCGTGTCGAAGGGCACGCCCACAACGGCCAGGTCGACGCCGCGTGGAGATTCCACCAGCGGAAGGCGCATGAACGTCCTCACCCCCGAAAAGCGCGGGCTGCGCAGCGCATCGGCTGGACGAAGGTCGGGCCGGCGGTGCTCCATGGAATTCACTCCCGCCTAGAAGGCGAGGGCCCTCCAGCGCCGGTCTCTCGGCCGGGCAATCCGTGCCCGATCCAGCAGATCATCCGCGGCCCGCTGCGCTTCTCTCAGGAGCGCCCACTCATCGACCGTGAGCACTCGCCCTTCTTCCATGACGACGCGCCCATCGATAACCACCGTGTCCACCTCTGGCCCCACCGCAGAGTAGACGAGCGCTGACACCGGATGATGAACCGGTGAGGCGTGGACGGTGCGCAGATCGGCAATGACGACATCAGCGCGCTTCCCCGGCTCGAGCGAACCCAGCTCCTCTTCCATCCCCAGCGCTCTCGCTGCGCCGACCGTGGCCATCTCGAAGGCCTGCTCTGCCGTGATGGCCGTGGGATCTAGAGTGTGCACCTTGTGCAGCAGGGCCGCAAATTTCAAGGCCTCGATCATGTTCTGGTTATTGTTGCTGGCCGGGCCGTCTGTGGCCAGGCCCACTGTGACCCCACCCATCAGCATCTGCGGAATCGGAGCCACCCCCGAGGCCAGATACATATTGCTGGCCGGGTTGTGCGAAACGGCAGCGTTCCGCGCCTTGAGAATTCTCAGGTCGCGATCGTTCAGATGGACACAGTGCACCGCGAGCGTGTGCGTCTCGAGGCAGCCGAGACGCTCCAACACGGCCAGGTCTCCCACGCCGAACCGCTGCGTGGCGTTCTGCACCGAGAACGGGGTCTCGGCGACATGCATCGTCAGGCCGATGCCCAGATCGGCAGCCACGCGCTGCGCGGCCCGCAGCCCGTTCTCCGTACACGCCCAGATCATGCACGGTCCGATCCAGACGGTGAGGCGGCCGTCGGGACCTGTGGCATAGCGCTTCACCAGGCGCTCACAATCCGCCATGATCTCGTCGATGCTCTGGATGAGACCCCGTGGGACCCCATACTCCTGCCCGGTGTCGAGATAGCCGCGGACGAAGACTCCGCGGATACCAGTCTCCGTCATGGCGCGGATGACTGCGTCGGACAGGTTCGGGCGCGGATGCGCATACATGAAATCCTTCATCGTCGTGGTCCCGGAGCGAATCGCCTCCAGACAGCCCACGGCGGCGCCCAGGTAGCAATCTTCCTCCGTCAACTCGCACGAGGCCGGCCCCACCACGTTGCGAAACCAGTCCTCTAACTGGCGATCGTCGCCGGGTCCTTTCAGGAGCGTCTGAAACAAATGCGTATGGGTGTTAATCAACCCGGGAAAGACGACCTTGCCGGTGGCGTCGATCTGCCGCTTCGCTGGTCCGGCGCCGACATCGTCCGTGGGTCCCACCGCCACGATCCGCTGGCCCTCGATCGCCACCGCTCCCCGCTCGAGGATGCGGCGCCGGGGGTCCATGGTGATCACGGTGCCTCCGGTTATCAGCAGGTCCATCCGTTCTCCCCCGGACCCCGCCAGGGCTACTTTTGCGTAATCTTTCCAGCGATGAGCAGCTTCCTGGCCTCCTCGACCTTGTCCTTAACGCGCTGCGGCACCACTGGATTGAAGCGGCCCAGTCCTGCGGCCTTCGCGTTCTCCAGACCAATCACGTATTGCTTCCCTTGGAATTTCTCGGCAGCCACAAGCTTCGCCATATTCAGCCAGCCGGGGCCGATATTCTCGATACCGCTGGTCAGCACGTGCTTCGGGGCGAGGTCAAGCTGGTCCCCGAACATCCCAACGGCGAAGGTGTTTTTCTCCTTTGCCGCTTCCATCACTCCAAGCACCGCGTGGTCGAGGATGGGGAAGAGCACGTCCGCGCCCTTCGCGATATGGGCCAGAGAGGCTTCCTTTGCTTTCGCGACGTCATCCCAATTGCCTGTGTAGGAGACAGATGCCTGGATCTTAGGATTGGCGAATTTCGCGCCTTGCTCGATCCCGGCCGCCAGATCCTCCGTAGCCTTGAACTTCTGCGCGATGATGACGGCGATCTTATTCGTCTTCGACATCATGCCGCCTACCACACCGGCGAGAAAGCTCACCTGGAAATGGTGGACCTGGATGGAGGCCAGATTCGGGCCGGCCACCGTCCCGTTGGTCATCACGAACTTCGTCTTGGGGAACTGGGAGGCCACCTGCTTCCCGGCGGCATCGAATTCGCCGCCGTGGCCGAACACCAGGTCGAAGCCGCGCCGGGCGTAATCGCTCATGACTTCGACCTGATCGGGCTGTGCAACGCGTTCGGTGTAGGCGATCTCTGCGCCCATTTCCTTCTCGATGAGCTTCAGACCCTCGAACCCGTTCTGGTTAAAGCCTTTATCCGTAATGATCCCTGGGAACGCTGCCGCGACCTTGAGCTTCTTAGGACCCCCTGCGGCCGGCAGCGGCGCCAACTGCCCCAAGAGCGCCAGGCCAAGCAGGACCGCCCCGACTCGTGATTGCCATCCCCGCATCATACCGATCCCCCCTCTCTGAGATGTGTTGCTCCTTACGAGCCGTTCTCGGGTGTGTGCTGTACCTCCAGCAGAAGCGTCTCATTATGAAACACGCGGCCGACAATCGTGACGGCGCGTTTCAAGGTGTTGAATATCACCCTCTCCCCCGGGCGCCGGTCGCCGTCGTATCCCGCTTCTGCCGCTCATAGAAGACCGCCCCCAGGAAGTCCAGGATGACCCGGGCGGCCAGTTGGGCCGTCACTTCGGTGGGGTCGTACTGCGGGGCGACTTCAACGAAATCGAACCCCGCGACGTCTCCCTTGGCGGCCACGCCGCGCAGCAGGTCAGTCACCTCGTAATAGTCGAGCCCACCGATCGACGGCGAGCCCGAGCCCGGAGCCATCCCCGCATCGAAGGCATCGATGTCGATCGTGACGTAGTATCGCTTCCCGTTCGGAATGCGGGAAAGCACTCCTTCCACGCCCCGGCGGCGAAACTCCCGGGGGCCGATGATGAGGCTTCCCATTCGCTTCGCATCCGAAAAATCCGCCGGGTCACTGGATCCCGGGCCGCGGACGCCGACCTGCGCAAATCCCTGCACGTGGGGCATTTCGGCGACGCGCCGCATGATGTTGCCGTGACCCTCTCGCACGCCGAAGCGCTCGTCCACGAAGTCCAGGTGCGCGTCGATCTGAATGACGTACAGAGGGCCCCGGTCCCTGAGGGCCCGCAGGATGGGGATTGGCACCGAATGGTCCCCACCGAGCACGACAGGCAGGAGACCGCGCGCGACGATCCGGCTGACCGACCTGAATGTTCTGCAGGCAGGCGTCCGGCCGCATGTGGATCATGTCCACATCGCCGCAGTCTACGACGCGCACCCCTTGCAAGAAGATCGTGTCGAACTCGTGATCGTAGTAGCCGACCCCGCGCAGGGCATAGAGCGCGGAGGCATGACGGATGGCCCGGGGGCCAAACCGGGTTCCGGACCGGTACTGGGTCCCCATGTCAAAGGGTGCCCCCAGGATGGCCACGTCCGCGTCCAGCGTGTCGAGATCCGTATGTACGGGGAGCTTGCAGAACGAGGTGATACCGGTAAACGGCAGGTTTAAGCGATCGCCACCCATATCGTCCTCCTTTCGTGCTACCCGCTTACGAGCGGAATTCGGTCTGCAGCACGTTCACGATCGCCTGGACAACCTCGTTCAAGATGCGCTCCCCGTACGCGGGGGAGGCCCGGCGGGCCGGGGAGAGAACCCCGGAGCGGGGCACGATATCCGACGGCGCAGGATAAATGTCGTAGGCCGGTAGCCGCTCTGCCCGGTCGTCGACGAGCCGTTCCCACCGTACGAGCTCCGGGCGAACGGCCCCCGTCACGGAGGTCTCGATGACGGCCGCGTGCTCTAGTGCCCAGCCCGGAAACTGCCCGTCGAAGATCGCGTCGATCGTTCCCTGGCTGATCAACTCCCACCAGTGGAAAACCAGGATCCTGGCGTCCTCCACGTCCGACTCTCGCAGCGCCAGGTCGATCCCTTCGGTGAGGAACGCGGCGTTCTCGTAATGCCCGTCGATGAAGACAAGGTGGCGCACCCCGTGGCGAAAGAACTCCCGGATCAGGTCGCGCACCAGCCAGACCAGCGTCTGCGCGTCCAGGCTCGTCGTGCCGACGAAGGACTGCCCTCCGCCGCTCTTCGGCTGGCTCTTGTACCCGTACGTGATCGGCGGGGCCATGATGCCGCCGGTGCGCTCAGCCACGGCCCGGGCAATCGCGACGCCCTGAAAGACATCGGTCCCCAGCGGCAGGTGAGGACCGTGCTGCTCCGTGGAACCCGCCACAACGAGCACGGGCGCACCCTGGCGCACCCGCTCCGCGTATTCGATCCAGGTGAGCTCGTCCATCATGACCGAGGGCATCACTCGACCTGACCTCTTTTCCGGACGACCTGAGTGGACTGGTACCCCGTGCTGTTCTAGAGGCTTCCACCGCCTCCTCGTCGAACTCGCCCCAACACACAGGGTTCGAAGCTCACAAACTTCGAGTGTCGGAAATGAGGTGACGTGATGAAGCGCGCACTGTCACGACTGCTCGTCGTACTCCTGGTGACCGGAGTGCTCGCGTCCGCGGGAGCCGCGGCGCCGCGAGAGATCGTGCTGCGGTTCCCGTCCTGGCAACAGGACGAGCCGGGGGTGTCCGCCTGGTGGAAGGAGCAGATTACCGCCTTCGAGCGAACACACCCGGGTGTTCGGATCGAGTTCACCAAAGTGCCGCTCGCCGAGCACACCGACCGGCTGATCGCCCAGTTTGCCGCGGGGACGCCCCCACAGATCGTGCACGTGCCGGCCCAGACGTTCTTCCCGTTCGCGGACCGGGGATGGCTGGAACCCCTCGACAGGTATCTTGACGAGACCGATGTCAAGAAAACCTACCACACCCTGCAGGCCAAGGAGTGCGTGTGGAAAGGCACCACATTCTGCGTGTTGATGCTGAACTACGGCTACGCCTGGGTGTACAACGAGAAGGTGCTCCGGGCGGCCGGCAAGTCGGCGCCGCGCAACGTGGAAGAGTACGTCGAGGCCCTGAAGGCCATGACCGATGCGAGGAACGGACAGTATGGCATCGGCATCGTGACGCTGCCGGGCTTCAACATGGTGGCGCACATCGCCGTGTTCGTCTACGGCGCCGGCGGGCGCTGGACCGATGAACGAGGCAATCCCTCGGTCACCGCTCCCGAGGTCGTCCAGGGATTCAAGTGGTGGAAGGAAGTCGTGCTGGCCGCCACGCCGATCGGCCAGGAGTCCGGCCGCCTGCGCCAGCTCGTCATGGAAGGCAAGGTCGCGTCTTACAACGATGGGCCGTGGATGCAGGGCTTCGCACTGCGGGCCAATCCCGACGTCCGGCCCCACCTGCGCGCCGCGCCGCTGCCGTTCAAGGTGACGATGGGCGGTCCCAGCAACGTGGTCGCCATCCCCAGGTCGATCTCCGAGGACGAGAAGCGTCTGGTGTGGGACTTCATCAAGAGCGGCACCGTGAGGGATGCGCAGATGCGCTACGCCGTCGCGGTCGGTGCGCCGGCGCCGCGGCAGGACGTCACAGTGCCAAACGAGATGCGCAAGGACCTGCCCTTCTTCGACGTCTACGTCGATGCGGCCAAGCGGGCCGTGAGCTGGGTGCCGTTCGGGCTTGAGATTAGGGCCAACGAGTTCATCCGGCTCGTGTCTGAGCA
>JBQTJG010000548.1:0-1734 GCA_052387355.1 Armatimonadota bacterium
TCTCGAAAGCCTACAGGATGACCGGGATGCGGCTCGGGTATCTGGCCGCCCCACGCGACGTCGTCGAACGGCTTGAGGTCTTGAAAGCCAACCTGTCCATTTGCCCGCCGTCCGTTTCGCAGTGGGCCGGACTCGCCGCCCTCGAGGGGCCGCAGGACTCTATCGCCGAGATGGTCCGCATCTTCCGGGAGCGCCGACAGATCGTCACGGACGCATTCGATGCGCTGGGGGTGCCATACGTCCGACCGGACATGACCATGCATCTGTTTGCGAACTTCTCGCAGATGGGCCTGTCGAGTATGGAGTTCAGCCAGCGCCTCCTGGAACAGGAGCAGGTGCTGATATCGCCCGGGACGGCCTTCGGCGCGGCTGAAGGATACGGCCGCATCTCCTGGCTGGCACCCACCGACCAGATTCAGGAAGCCATGAAGCGGTTGCGGGCGTTCGTGGAACGAAATCAATGACCGATTTCCGTCCCCTCGATGCATTTCGGTCTCCACGCTTCGCCCCGCGCGACACTCGGCAGCACAGCAGTCTCATCCGTCTCTACCACCCCGTGCTGAAGGTCAGTCCCTTCGAGGTCCTGCGGATCGCCGACCTCGGCGACGTGGACGTCAACCCGATGAACATCGAGGATACGTTTGCCCGCGTCGAGCAGGCGGTGAACGGGATTCTTGATGCGGGCGCGGTGCCAGTCTGCGTGGGGGGCGACCACTCGCTATCGCTGGCCATCCTCCGAGCAGTCGCCCGCCGCCATGGACCCGTGGGCATGGTTCATGTGGACAGCCATCAAGACATCGATGGGGTCGATCCCGCGTTCGCTCCCGGAACCGGCACCCCCGAAGTTGGTGGGCTCACGAGCCGAGAGGCGCTGGAGCTGGTCAGGGCGCTAGTGGGTTCCCTCTGGTGAGCGCGGACGTGGTAGAAGTGTCTCCACCCTACGACCACAGCAACATCACTTCACTGCTGGCGGCCAACCTGCTCTTTGAGATCGCATCTGTGCTCGCGGCGACCCGACGTCGGACCCACGCGCGCGAATAGGCACGGCACACCGCAATCGTGCCGCGGCGAACAGGTGCTGCTGCGCATAGCCTGCCAGCGGGCCGAACCGATCGTTCGCCCAGGCGCGGATCGCACGTGGGGCCTTTCGTCGTCCCTGAAAATACCATCGTTCGACCGCACGCTGCACCCAGACATCGACCGGGAACGCCTCGTGGTGCCCGAACGCGAAGAGAAGCACGCAGTCGGCGACCTTTTCGCCGACGCCGGGCAATTCGAGCAGCGCGGCGCGCGCCCCGTCGTGCGTCATGCGGGCGATCGCATCGAGATCAATCTCACCGTCCGCCACGAGTCGTGCCAGCCCGCGTACGTACGAGGCACGATAGCCCAGCGCGCACGTGCGTAATATGACAAGGCGGGCATCCGCCAGCCGTCCCGGCGCCGGGAAGGCCCACTGGTCACGTGAAGAGGTCTCGTCAGGCCGAGCCAGCGTGTCGGTGCTTCCGGCAGCTGGGCGCCCAACGATGGGCGTGCCGAAGCATCTCGCCAGCCTCTCGATGCTGAGACTGATCTTCGGGATGTTGTTGAATGCGGAAATCACGTAGGAAACCAGGCACTCCCAGGGATCCTGGCGCATCAAGGCGATACCAGAGGTGCGAGGAAGCAGCCGTCGGAGGACATGATCGCTGGCCAGCGCGGCCTCAATGCCTGCGAGTGGCTGATCAGCGCCGAGGT
>JBQTJG010000549.1:0-3346 GCA_052387355.1 Armatimonadota bacterium
CGCGTGATCGCGCCGAGGAATGATTTGGAGACGATGCGGCCCGACAGCGCTCCCTCGATGCTGTCTCCTTCAGGCAGCGGTTCCACCTCGAGTGACTCCGGGCGCACGAGTACGAGAACCCGCTCACCCTTGGACCGACCTCGCGCATCGTCGACTCGCAACCGGACTCCACTCCAATCCACCTCGCCCTGACCGCCGTCCAACACCTCCGCGACAAGACGGTTCATCGTACCGACAAACTCGGCGACGAACGGTGTGGCCGGCGAGCCGTAAATCGCAGGCGCGGCGCCGATTTGCTCGATCCGCCCGGAGGACATGACGGCGATGCGGTCGGAGATAGAGAGGGCCTCCTCCTGATCATGTGTCACGTAGAGGGTCGTGATACCCAGCTTGGTCTGAATGCGGCGAATCTCTTCTCGGAGCTGCACGCGCACCCGGGCATCCAGCGCCGACAGCGGCTCATCGAGGAGCAGGACCCGAGGCTCAATCGCCAACGCCCGCGCAAGCGCGACGCGCTGCTGCTGCCCCCCGGAGAGCTGGTGAGGGTAGCGCCGTTGGGCGGCCGTGAGGCCGATGAGATCGAACAACTCCTCGACCCGCCGCGTCTGCTCGGCCGGCGGCACCTTGCGCAGCCGCAGACCAAACGCCACATTCTCATGCGCCGTCATGTTGGGAAACAGGCTGTACGACTGGAAGACCATTCCCATGTTCCGCCGGCTCGGCGGGAGATCGGTGATGTCGTGTCCCTCCAGCACCACCGCTCCCGCGTCCGGGTAGGCGAATCCCGCCACGATCCGCAGGGCGGTTGTCTTACCGCAGCCGCTGGGGCCGAGCAACGAGACAAACTCTCCGGCATCGAGCGACAGATCGAGGTGATCGAGCGCGACGACGTCGCCGTACACCTTCCGCAGCTCCCGCATCTCCAGATAGGCCATCTATCGCGTCCCGCCGATCTGCACCTGCCGGCCTCCGAGCTGGCGGCCCAACACCAGGATGCCCAGCATGGCGATCCAGGTGATCCCAAAGCTGATCAGCGTCAGGGCCGCGGCAGGAGTCGCCTGCGTTTCGCCGATGTAATTGATGTACACGGAGAACGTGGAGAAGAGCAGGACGTTGGCCAGCGTAAACTCACCCATCACGATCGCCAGGGTGAGAAATGAGCTGCCGAGCACAGCCGCCTGGAGGTTGGGCAGGATGATCCGAAACAGGATGGTCGTCCAACCCGCGCCAAGACTCTGAGCCGCCTCGGTCAGTGTGTGGACATCGATGGCCCCAAGACCCGCATCCAGTGATCGGTAGATATACGGAAGGGCGAGCACCACGTAGCCGGCGACCAGGATCTGCGGGGTAGCGATGAGAAATTGCGGCGCGCCACGATAGACGTTGAGCAACCCGACGACCAGCACAATCGGCGGGACCACGAAGGGCAGCACCGAGATGAATTCGACGATCGGCCGTAGACGCGGGAAGCGCAGATGCACCCAGTACGCCGTCGGCACCACGAGCAGGAGCGCGATGGCAATGGTTTCCAGCGCGAGCCTGAACGAGAGCCAGAAGCTCTCGTGGAACCGGGCGTCGCGAAAGATCGCATTGTATGCGGAGAAGTCATACCGTCCGCCGCCCGCCCTCAGGCTGAATTCGGCGGTGGCCGCCAGCGGCACGATGAAATACGCTGCTCCCAGGAGCAGCCAGACGATACGCCAGAGCGAGAACTTATCGGCCACGCGTCCAGCGAGAGCTCCGTTGCTGCAGCACCGCGTAGACGGACATGGAAATGGCGATGACCACGATCATCCCCAGCGCCAGCGCCTGGCCGAAGTGAGGGTCGGTCAAGACGTTGCCCTGCAGCACGTTCCCGATCTGCATGGGCACCAGGCTAATGACGCCTGAGGTGAGGGCGTAGGGGGTCGCGTAGGCGGCGAAGGCGTTGCCGAACAACAGCACCATGGCTCCGAGCAGCGACGGTAGGAGCACGGGCAGCCCGATGTACCGCCAGAATTGGACGCCCGTGGCGCCCAGGTTCGAGGCGGCCTCCCGCCATTCCCGCTTCAGGCCGTCGACGGCGGGAGCGATGACCAGGACCATCAGGGGGAGCTGGAAGTACACATACGTGAGGGCCAGCCCGGTGAACGAAAAGAGCGTAAAGCCGCGACCGTAGAGGTCGAGGCCGCCGGACTTGAGTAACTGCGTTAGAAAGCCCGTGGTGCCGAGGGTCGCAATGAATGCGAAGGCCAGGGGGACGCCGGCGAAGTTCGCCGCCACGCCCGAGAACGTGGTCAATACCGGCCTGATCCACCGGGGGGTGCCGGGACTGAGCGCGGCGTAGGCTATCAGCAGGCCGAATGCCCCGCCGGCCAGGGCGGTGGCCGCGCTGATTTGCAGACTGTTGACGTAGGCCTGCAGGTATTGATCCTCAAGCAGCGCCGTGAGGTTGGCGAGCGTGAACGCTCCCTCCTGGTTCTGAAAGGCGCCCACGAGCACTGACGCCGAAGGAATCAGCAGGAACGCGAGCGTGTAGAGGAAGAACGGCGCAACGACGAGCAAGGCTGTTCCCCGGGGAGGCCTCCGCGATCGGAGGCCTCCCGTACGGGGTTCAGCCGCCTGCTGCGTTGAGGACACCCTCTACATTACTTCCCTGTCACATTCGCCCCCATCGATCGGCGACGATTTTCTTCGCTTTGTTATTCTGGTCCACCGTGGGGAACTTCACCTGCTGGTACGGTTCGGTCGGCGGCAGTTTGGCCATCAGGTCCTGCGGGATAACGTTCCGCTTCGCGAGATCCGCGAAGCGCGCAGGATGGGCGAAGCCCTTGAGAAAGAGGATCTGTCCCTCATCCGAGTACAGGAACTCCTGCCAGAGCCGGGCCGCCATGGGGTGTGGCGCGGTGGCGCTGATCGCCTGGCAGTAGTAGTTGCCGAAGATGCCGTCCTTGGGAAGTCCGACCTCCCACTTGATCTTTCCGGCGAACTGCTTGTTGTACCCGATCTGCAGATAGTCCCAGTCCACGGTGATCGGGGTCTGGCCGCTCTGGACTGTGGCGGGCGTCGCGTCGACCGGGATAAAGTTGCCCATCTTCTTCAATTCCGCGAAGAAGTCGATGCCGGGCGTGATGTTGTCGAGCGAGCCGCCGTTGGCCAGCGCGGCCGACCACACGCCGGCGAACGCCGCCCCAGCCCGCCGCGGGTCGCCGTTGAGCGCGACCTGGCTCTTGTACTCCGGCTTCTTGAGGTCAGCCCAGCTCTGGGGCATCGTCTTCACGACGTCTCGGTTTGCTCCAAACGCCATGACGCCGAAGTAATCGCCCACCCAGAAGCCGCCGGGATCCTTCATGGAGCTGGGGATGGT
>JBQTJG010000550.1:0-4724 GCA_052387355.1 Armatimonadota bacterium
CCGTCCAGGTAGTCATCGCCCTGGAGCGCGAGCGGCGTGCTCGCCGAATCGCCCTCCAGCACGTCGTCGCCCGTCCCACCGATGAGGATGTCGCTCCCGCCTTCGCCCAGGACCACGTCATCGCCGCTGCCTGTGTCGACGAAGTCGTCTCCCCCGCCCGCGAAGATCCAGTCCTTGCCCGCCCCGCCATGAATCACGTCCGCCTGCCCGAGGGTCGCGTCCGTTGGGTTCTGGAAGATGAGATTCCCGAAGGTCACGTCGTAGCGCGCAACGCCATCCTGTACAGAGGGCAGGCGCGCAACCGACCAGTCCGGATTGGCTGAAAGCAGATCGACATCGCCGTAGAGGGTGTCGTCGCCCGCCCCGCCGACGAGCACGTCTGTGCCCGTGCCGCCGAAGAGCAGATCGTTCCCCACGTCGCTCACGACCCAGTCGTCGCCCTCTCCGCCGCCCAGCAGCTCGCCGCGAAGACCGGAGGGCTGGTCGCTTTCGCCGTTTCGGACGGCTGCATCCAGTGCGACTCTCGCCACACCGTAGAGGCGGTCGTTCCCCGAGCCGCCGAGCGCGATGTCCTCGCCGAAACCTCCTTCCACCAGATCGTTCCCGGGACCCGCGTCGATCTGGTCGTCGCCGTCGCCACCGTCGATCCAGTCGGCGCCGCCGACAGTCGAGCTCTCCAGCGTGGTGCGCGGGCCCGGCGCCTGGAGCTGCACGGTGTCCCCGAAAATCACATCGACGCCGCCTCCGCCCGCGATGTAATCGCCCTGCGCGTCGTCGCGCCCGAAAAGGCTGTCCGCCCGGCCCGCCGCCGGGTCCGCCGTCGTCAGGACGTTGCCCCACGTGTCGTACTGCAGTGTGTTGCCCGGCTGCGCGAGATCCGGCGCAAAGTCGCCCGAAAGCGTGCGTTGGGTCTGCAGCTCCGTGGGCGCATCCACGAGCCGAATGCCCAGATCGCCCTCGTTCCAATCCTTCACCTTCATCGTGCCCGCACGCTGCGTGCCGTCCGGGTTGTTGAAGGTGACCACAAGGTCGAACCGACCGTTGGGATTGCCCTGGTCGTCCAGGCCCGGCACCTTCAGCAGGCTCACCTTGCCGTCGGCGCTCTTCCAGACGTTGCCGGCGTTCGGATCCTTGAAGAACACCCCCGCAACGACCATCGTCCCGGTCTCATCCGGCGATGTGAGGCCGAGGTTGCTCGCAACCGTCGCCTGCAGCTCGCGCACACGAATGACGCCGCGCCCGTCCGAATCTCGGATCGTGTCGTTGCCGTCGTTCGCTTCAGCTCCAATCGCGACAGGCTTAAGGAAGCTGTACTGGTAGATGTCCTGCCCAGCGCCACCTTCCAAATAGTCATCAGCCCCTTTGCCATCGAGAAAATCCGTACCCTTGCCGCCGTAGAGACTGTCGACCAGCGTCCCACCCTGAATCGCGTCAGTGCGATCCGTCCCGAATATGTACTTCCGCCCACCGGAGACGCCGACGGTCAATGAGGTGGTTCTGTCCTCGAACTGCTTCGCTTCGTCCCTATAGGACTGGCCGCGCGAATCCGGCGGCGTCGAACTGGCGCTGTTGGGATTGGCGTAGAACCTGTTCAGGTTGAATGCCGTGACGTAGAGCTTTCGCTCAAGGAACGCCGTCCGGTCGGTCAAGTATTGCGGCGTGAGCCCATTCGGAGCGATGGCGGCATCATAGGACTCCAGCTCTCCGGCATTGGGCTGCCCGGGCTGGAACCGCGAATACAGGCCCGCGTTCAAAGGATCCGTGACGATGAAGGGATTCAACTCCCGAAGCGCATAGCGATAGGCGATGCGCTGTGCCGGATCGGTACTATTTGCACCATCAAGAAGGGTGGACGACAGGGGCAGGACGACCTCGGACTTCGGCTCGCCGTTCAGGCGCCCGCCCTCCACCCCATGAAATTGCGAAGTGGGCACGAAGGGCACGATCCGGTAGCCCTTGCCTGCGATGCCGGCGTTTTCCAGGGCGTTCAGGTTGCGATAGAAGTCCTCGCGAAACTCAATGATCCCTTCCCCTGCGCTCCGACTGGACGGCGTCGCCCAGTTCGGATCGGCGGGATCGCCGACCCGAAACAGTTTCCGAAGCCCATCGAGGGCGTTTTCGAGAGAATCGCCCTCGGTGGCGTTGGGCGCGCCGACCTTCACAGCGTCTCGCTTGGCGCGCTGATTGGACGAGGCCGCGAAGATCGCTTCCACCTCTCGCTGCGTCAGCGCTGGATCGACCAGCATGAACGCTCGCATGAGGGCGAGCGAATCCACGACCAACGTGAGGCTGTGCGTATTGCCAAAATCACCATCAAATCTCGCTGTTACATCTGCCGCGAACGGCAGCCTCGGAAAACCTTCCACCTCCGGCTGGTCCTCTATAAAGATCGGCGTTACGGGCGCGTGAATGCCACTGTTCGCGACGTACTCCGCGTCGTCATGTGTGGCGTGCCCGTACACTTGGTCAATGAAAGGTAGCGCGGCGGTATCAAAGCCCACGGTCGTCCCCGGACTCGAGAGGGCCGGGACGCCTTGCATGTCATAGAGCAGCCCTACCGCTCGCCGCGCCCATTGAGAGCGGGCTGTGCTGTAGATGGAACCCCCTCCAGACCCATCGCGCCCCATGAGTTGCGATTCCGACAGCGCCCGGGACCGGAGCAAAGCATCGGCAGCTGAGAGCGGAGCCGCGAGTCCGTTCAACCTCTGATGCAGCGGGTTAGCCAGTACGTCGTCGAACGCCCTCAATATCTCCGCGATTCGACGTCCTGGCTCGACAATCCCCGTCGGCGGTGCAGCGATCGCACCTCTTCCGGCCGCGTTGAAGAGCGTCGTGCGCTCAATCAGCGGCGCCGAATCGTGGACATGAATCTCCGTGAACACGGATGCCACATGTGCGCCAAGGCTGTAGCCCACGACTTCAAGCTTGAATCCCGCGTCCAGGTAATCCCTGATCGCCACGCCGTCCGGCACCGTGCCTCTGGAAAGAATGCCGGCCCGAAGCTGGCCCAAATACCACTCCGCATCGCGCAACTGCCCTAGCGCGAGCCCGCGGAGCCTGTCAACAGAATTGGGACACTGACCGGTGTGGATTTACTGTAGATCCTCGTTCCCATCCGTCGGTTTCGGCGGATTGATCCAGACCGCGATCGGCGGTTCCGCCGGTCGAGGCGCTCGACGCACGAAGCGCTCCGGATGTTGCACGTAGGCGCTCGCCAGGATTTCGCGCCGCTGCGCGAGCACCGCGGTGGTCCTGCCGTAGTGCACCGTCGCCGGCGTGAGCAGCGCGAGACCCGAGTGGTAGTGCTCGTTGTTGTACCAGTGGAAGAACCCGACGCAGAAGGCGCGCGAATCCTCGATGCAGCCGAACCGGTCGGGGAACTCAGGCCGATACTTCAACGTCTTGAATTGCGCTTCCGAGAATGGGTTGTCGTTGCTCACCTGAGGCCGGGAATGGGTCTTGGTGACGCCCAGATCGGCGAGCATCAATGCCACTGGCTTGGAGGTCATCGAGCTGCCCCGGTCGGCGTGTACTGTGAGTTGCCCGGGCTCAATCGCCTGCTTTTGCAAGCTCGCCTCGATCAGCCTCTTCGCGAGCATTGCCGATTCCCGGTGCGCCACCATCCAGCCCACCACGTAGCGGCTGAAGACGTCGAGCAACACGTACAGGTAAAAGTAGGTCCACTTCGCAGGCCCAAGCAATTTCGTGATGTCCCAGGACCACAGTTCGTTCGGGCGCGTGGCGAGCAGCTCGGGCTTGGCGTATGCGGGATGGCGCAACTGATCGCGGCGCTCGCGAAGCTCGCCGGCATCCGAGAGCAGGCGGTACATGGTGCGCTCGGAGCACAGGTAGCGCCCCTCGTCGAGCAGCGCCGCGTAGACCGCGGCCGGGGCCTGGTCGACGAAGCGCTCGCTGCGCAGCTCGGCGAGCACCGCTTGTCGCTCCCCGAGGGCCAGAGCGCGCGGGTGACTGCGCTCGGCACGCGCCCGGATCGCCGGATGGCGCGAGCGGCCTCGATGCCGGTACAGCGTCGAGCGCACCACGCCCAGCGCCCGGCACGCGGACAGCGTCCCGCTCGTACTGGAGAGTTCTTCGGCTGCTTGCATCAGGCGCTCCCGTCTTCGTCGCCGGGGCTCGCGAGCGGAATCTCCAGCAGCTGCGAAGCTTTTTTTTGGATCTCCAGGAGCAGCTCGGCCTGCTTGAGCCGGCGCTCCAGGCGTCGCTTGTCGCGCTCGAGCTCCGCCAGCCGCTTGGCAAGCGGATTGACCACCTTCTCCTTGCGCCCCCGGCGCTTGGGCGACAGGCCCGCCAGTTCGCCACGCTCGCGCGCTCTCCGCCACGTAGCCAGGTGCGACGAGTACAGCCCCTCGCGCCGCAGTAACGCGCCGATCTCTCCTGCATCGCGCGCGGCATCGGCCTCGCGCACAATGCGTCGCTTGTACTCGGCAGCAAATTGCCGCCGCTTTGCCTTCGCCAGCACCTCCGAATCGACCGCGCGCTTGCGCTCTGCCGCGCCGCGCGCGGGGAAACCTCCGCTCGCCCTACGGGCTCCCTGCGGTTCCCCCGTGCTCACTGCCTGTTGCTCTTCCATTGCCTCGACTCGTTCCATGATCGTCTCCACCGCCCCCTACACTAATTTCAAGGAAGGTCGGTGTCTCATTCATATTGGCAGAGAGGGCAGCACTCGAAGACACTCGCGGCTGCACTTGCGCAAGGATCTCTTG
>JBQTJG010000551.1:0-53284 GCA_052387355.1 Armatimonadota bacterium
CTGGGATTCGGCGAGGTCATCCGGGTCCTGGCGAACAACCTCGACAAACCGATCAACTTCACCAATGGTCCGATTGGGATCACGCCGGTCGGACGGCCGCCGCTGTTCTTTACGCCGGTGCTGGAGAGGCTGGGCCTGACGACCGCGCCCGCGATTCTCTACCCGCTCTACTTCTACTTCCTCGTCCTCCTCGTGGTCGCGATCGTGATCGTGGTGACCCAGCGCTTCAAGGATTCGCACATCGGCCGCGCCTGGGAGGCCATCCGCGAGGACGAGGCCGCCGCGATCGCCATGGGGATTCCTCTGGTGCGCAGCAAGCTGCTGGCGTTCGCCGCGGGCGCGTCGTTCGCGGGCGCCATGGGCGTGCTGTTCGCCAGCAAGCAGCTCTTCATCAATCCCGAGAGCTTCACGTTTCTGGAGTCGATCGGGGTGCTGGCCATGGTCATCATGGGCGGGATGGGGAGTATCCCGGGCGCCATCCTGGGCGCCAGCGCCGTGACCATTCTCAACCTTCAAGTGTTGAAACAGTTCTCGTTGACGCTCAACGCCTGGAAGTCTGCCGGAGTGACTATCCTGGGGTTCAGGCTGGCCGACCTGCCCACGCAGCTCGAGCCCGCGAAGTATGAACGCATGGTCTTCGGCATCATCCTGATCCTCATGATGATCTTCCGGCCGCAGGGGATCCTCCCGTCGTCACGCCGGCGTATGGAGCTTAAGGAAGCGAAGGAGACAGCGGCCGAAGAGGCCGTGCCAGAGGGGAGCGCGTAGCGTGGCCCTCTTCGAGGTTGTGGGCGTCACCAAACGGTTCGGAGGCCTGGTCGCGGTCAATCGCGTCGACTTCACGCTCGACGAGGGCCTGATCGCCAGCATCATCGGACCGAATGGGGCTGGCAAGACCACGTTGTTTAACATCTTCACGGGCGTCTATCTGCCTGAGGAAGGCGCTGTGCAGTTCGACGGCCGGCCACTGGTCGGTCTGCGGCCGGATCAGATTACTGCGTTGGGGATGTGCCGCACCTTCCAGAATATCCGGTTGTTCGTCAACATGACGGTGTTGGAGAACATCCTCGTGGGCATGCATAGCCGGCTCGGATTGGGCGCGTTGGATGCGCTGCTGCGGACGCCCAAGTTCCATTCGGTCGAGGCCGCCGCCCTGCGCAGGGCTGGTGAACTGCTTCGATTGGTCGGACTGATCGGTCGTGGAAACGAGCTGGCCTCAAACCTTGCCTACGGCGATCAGCGCCGGCTGGAGATCGCACGGGCCCTGGCCAGCCAGCCCAAACTGCTCTTGCTGGACGAGCCGACCGCCGGCATGTCGCCCACGGAAGCGCAGACCCTGATGGGCTTCCTCCGGAGACTCCGCGGGGACCTGGGGGTGACGATCCTGCTGATCGAGCACAACATGCGCGTGGTCATGGGCATCTCGGACCGCGTGACAGTGATCGACTACGGCGTGAAGATCGCCGAGGGGACACCGGCCCAGGTGCAGAACGACCCCAAGGTGATCGAGGCCTACCTCGGGAGCAGCAAGGGCATCGCGGCGGTGGGATAGGATCCGCCCGATGGCGCTGCTTGCGATCGAAGACCTTCACGTCTACTACGGGCATATCCATGCGTTGAGGGGCATCTCGCTCTCGGTGGACGAAGGCGAAGTCGTGGCGTTGCTCGGCAGCAACGGCGCCGGCAAGACCACGACGCTGCAGACGATCTCCGGTCTCCGCCGCGGGCGGCAGGGCACGGTGCGGCTGGCAGGCCACCGGATCGACGACCGTCCCCCTCATGAGATCGTCTCGCTCGGCATCGGGCACGCACCCGAGGGACGCCGTATCTTCGGCCGGCTCACCGTCCTGGAGAATCTCGAGATGGGCGCCTTCCGCCGCACGGATGCCGACGGAATCAAGGCTGATCTGGACCGCGTGCTGACGCTCTTCCCGAGGCTGCGCGAGCGGCTCACGCAGGTCGCCGGGACCCTCTCCGGCGGCGAGCAGCAGATGCTCGCGATGGGGCGCGCGCTGATGACGCGCCCGCGGGTGCTGCTGCTCGACGAACCGTCGATGGGTCTGGCGCCGGTGCTCGTCGAGCAGATCTTTCAGACAATCCGTGACATCAACTCGCAGGGCGGTACGGTGCTGCTCGTTGAGCAGAACGCCTTCATGGCGCTCTCCATCGCCCATCGCGCATACGTGCTGCAGACGGGAGAGATCACGCTTCAGGGCGCGGCAGCCGAGCTGCGCGAGAACCCCGACGTGAAGAAAGCCTACCTGGGCGGGTAGGGCCGAACGACTCTTCGGAGGAATACCGCAGATCGAACGGATACCGTCAATCCCCGTCGCGGGGCAGGGTGAACGTAAACGTCGTCCCCGCCCCGGGCGAACTCGCGACGCGGATCCTGCCGCCGTGCGCTTCCACGATGTGCTTGGTGATCGCCAGGCCCAACCCGCTGCCGCCCGGGACTGCGGGGCGGGCGCGGTCGGCCTTGTAAAACCGCTCGAAGACGTGCGGCAGGTCGGCGGGGGAGATGCCGGGTCCGCTGTCGGCGACAGTCACCTCCACTTCGCCGTTCGAGGAGCGCCAGCCGACGGCGATGTGCCCACCGTCGGGTGTGAACTTGATCGCGTTGTCCAGCAGATTCGTGAGCACCTGTTCGAGTCGGTCGCGGTCGGCCAGCACGACGATGTCGGCCTCCGTCGGCCGCAACTGCAACTGCCGGCCCGCGGCCAGCGGCCGCATCTTCGTGACCATGTCGGCCACGAGATCGCCGACCCGCACCTGTCCCAGCTCGAGGCTGATCCGCTTGCTCTCGAGGCTGGACAGATCCAGCAGGTCGTCGACGAGTTTCACCAGGCGGTTCGCCTCTTTGTCGATGATCTCGAGGAAGTGCCGGCTGGTCTTCTCATCGTCCAGGGCGCCGCCAAGCAGCGTCTCGGCGAATCCCTTGATCGAGGTCAGGGGGGTCCGCAGCTCGTGCGAGACATTCGCCGTCAACTCGCGCCGCGCCCGTTCGAGCCGGCGTAGATCCGTGACGTCGCGCAGCACGGCGACCGCGCCCATGGGCGTCCCGCCCTCGCCCTGGATGGGCGCACAGTGGACCTCGACCAGGCGATCGCCAGTCTCGGATGGCGGGAGCTCCTCGGCGCACACCCGCCCATAGGTGGCCGCCTCATCGAGCATGGCGCGCAGCCGCGGTCCGGCGACGCGAGATCGGGTCGCGGCCCCCGACGTGGCCGCAGGCCAGTCAAGCAGTTCGACCGCAGCGCGGTTGGCCAGGATTACCCCGCCGTCCCGGTTCGTGGCGATCATTCCATCCACCATGCCGGCCACGACCGCGGCCAGCTTCGTTTGCTCCGCGGAGAGTGAGGTGATGGTCGAGCGCAGGCGATCGGCCATGCGATTGAACATCTCGCCCAGTCGCCCGATCTCGTCAGGCCCACGCGGCCGGACCGCCCGGTTGAGATCGCCGGCGCTCATCTCGGCCGCGACGTGCGTCAGCTCATCGATCGGCTCCACCAGGCTGCGCGCCAGCCGAGCGCCTAACATCCAGGCCACGAGCAGGCCGATCGCCAGCGCGATGCCGAGTTGCGGAATCATCCGCCGCAGTTGCGCCCAGACCCAGCCCGTCGGCACCGAGATGTGGACGATGGCCACGGGCACGCCCCGCAGCATCACCGGGGCGGCGGCAAACACCCGTTCTTGGCCTGTTGCCGTGTCGGCGCGCACGGACGGGCCAGCGTCGCCCCGGGCCGCCATCTGCAGCTCGGGCGACGCGGCGGCTCCCATCCCGGCGACCGCAGGAGTACCCAGCACGTTGATGGTCGCGTCCGGCCTCCAGCGAAACTCCTGGGCCAGGCGCTCCAGACGGGCCGGCGTCACTTCTCCTTCGAGGGCGTACTGTTGGAGCATGCGGCCGATGAGCCGCGCCTGCGTGAGGATGACTGACCGGTACGTCGTCATGTACTGCGCCTGCAGCCGCCAGGTGACGAACGTCGCCACCAGGACCAGGCAGATCGACACCAGCAGCACGTATGAGGTCATGAGCCGAGCGCGGATCGATCGGCCGCTCATGTCCGCACCTTCTGCCGGGATGGTTCGAGACGGCGCAGCTTGTAGCCGACCCCGCGGACGGTGACGATATACGTGGGACGCGCCGGATCGTCCTCGATCTTCTCCCGGAGCCGGCTGACGTGCATGTCCACCGTCCGCGTGGTGCCGTAGAAATCGTGTCCCCAGAGGTGCTCGAGGAGGAAATCCCTGGTGAAGACCCGGTCGGGATGCCGCATCAGCAAGCGCAGCAGCTCAAACTCCCGCGCCGTCAACTCGACCGGACGGCCCTGAAGGGTCACCTCGTGCATGACCGGATCGAGATGCAGCCCGCCGACGTGGACAGGCTCCTGAGTGGGCGGGGACACCTCACGCACGCGGCGCCGCAGCACCGCGCGCACGCGCGCCACCAGTTCCCGCGGGCTGAATGGCTTTGTCACATAGTCATCGGCGCCGAGTTCGAGGCCGACCACGCGCTCCAACTCGCCGCCCTTCGCCGTCAGCATGATGATCGGGATCGCGGATTCTCGGCGCAGCCTCCGGCAGACTTCGAGACCGTCGGTGCCCGGGAGCATGATATCAAGCACGATGAGATCAGGCCGCTCGGTGCGGACCTTGGCCAGCGCCGCCTCCCCATCACCCGCGGCCGCGACGTCGTAGCCTTCTTGGAGGAGGTTGTACCGCACCAGTTCAACGATGTGCGGCTCGTCATCGACCACGAGGATTCTGGGAGGGGAGGCCACCTACATCACCAGGCGTATTTCGCCACCAATCCATCCGGTGTAGGAGATCAATCCTGCGCCGATGATCAGGAGGACCGCGATCCATCCCCGGCTGATGTCCGGCCGGCGCCACCGCGCCACAAAGTTCGCGGCGTAGATGAGGGTGGCCGAATAGGCGATCAGCGAATGCACTCGATGCCGGTTGATGAACGCCGGTCCCATATCGTCGGGCTTCACCGCGACGTAGTCGACGAACCCTGCGCCGATCGACACCGCGGCCCCGAGCAGCCCGAGACCGATCAGGAACTGCGAGGCGCGGAAGTAGAACCGCTCGCCTCGACGTAGATACAGGAGGTCAAAGAGCGCGCTCGTCAACCACAGCGCGATCGGAAAATGAACGACCAACGGATGAACAAGGAACGGCATACGGCCTCCGGGTCAAGCGAATAGGCCCAGAATCGGCCTGCTTTTGGGCACCTCACTTCGGCCTCACCAGGAGGGCTCCTGCAGTATCCAGGCGGTCTGTCACGCTCTCGTAACGTGTCCGCACCCGACGCCGCAGGAGTCGGCGACGAGGAGTGTCGAAGCCATCACGCGTGATCCACGCCGGAAGCGCGCAACAACAGACACCGCTGTCGTTCGTCGACGACGAGCTGCTGGAGCTGCGCGCGAAGGGGCTCTGGCGGTGGCCGCGTCTGCTCGAGGGGCCCCAGGGTCCCATTGCGCGGTACGATGGCAAAGAGGTCATCAATCTCTGCTCGAATAACTATCTCGGTCTGGCAAACCATCCGGCCCTCAAGGCCGCAGCGCTGGAGGCCGTCGCCACCGACGGTGTGGGGCCGGGCGCGGTACGGACGATCGCCGGCAACATGGCGATCCACCAGCGGCTTGAGACCGACCTGGCGGCGTTCAAGCACACCGAGGCCGTGCTGCTCTATCAGTCGGGATTCACGGCGAACGCCGGGAGCGTCGCGGCGCTACTCGGCAAAGACGATGTGGTGGTCAGCGACGAGCTGAATCATGCGAGCATCATCGACGGCTGCCGCCTCTCGGGCGCCGAGAAGAAGATTTTTTCCCACAAAGACGTGGCCGCTGCCCGTCGCATGCTGGCCGAGTCGCGCCAGGCGCGCCGGGTCTTGCTGATCACGGACGGGGTCTTCAGCATGGACGGCGACATTGCCCCCCTGCCCGATCTTGTCAAGGCCGCGGAGGAGTTCGGCGCGATCATGATGGTCGACGACGCCCATGCGAGCGGTGTGGTGGGCCGCGACGGCCGCGGGACCGTCGATCACTTCGGGCTCCACGGCCGTGTGCATATCCAGGTGGGCACGCTGTCCAAGGCGTTCGCCGGGCTCGGGGGATACGTGGCCGGGAGCCGGCCCCTCATCGACTACCTGATGCATCGGGCCAGGCCGCTGTTGTTCTCGACCTCACACCCCCCGTCGGTCGCGGCCTCGGCGCTGGCTGCCGTGCGCCTGGTGCAGGAGGACCCGGCGCTGATCTCGCGGCTGTGGGAGAACACGCGGTTCTTCAAAGACGGATTGCGCCGGCTCGGGTTCGACACCGGGATGAGCGAGACGCCGATTACACCTGTGATCGTCGGCGACGAGGCCCGTGCGATGGACCTCTCGGACCGCCTGTTCGAGGAAGGGGTCTTCGCGCTCGGCCTCGCCTTCCCCACCGTTCCGCGCGGGCGGGCCCGCGTTCGGACGATCGTCACCGCGGCACACACCACGGAGCATCTCGATCGGGCGCTCCAGGCGTTTGCCCGCGCTGGTCGCACCGTCGGGGTGATGTAGGCTGGCCGTGCCCTCCAAGGCGTTCACCCGGTTGCTTGCGCCGGCCGAGGCGCGGGCTCGATATGCTGCGGCGCTTCGCCTGGCGCCTCGCGGCCATGAACTGGTACCCATCGACGCTGCGCTCGGCCGTGTCCTGGCGTCCGACATCGTCGCGTCGGTCGACCTCCCGCCGTTTGAGCGTTCAGCCGTCGACGGTTGGGCCGTGCGCGCGCAGGACACAGAGGGCGCCACGCACGACGGGCCGGTGAGCCTGCGGACCGTGGGTGAGGTGCGCATGGGCGCGCAGGCGGAGGCACGGGTCGAGCCCGGCGGCGCAGTGCGCATTCCCACCGGGGGAATGCTGCCTGGCGGCGCAGACGCGATTGTCATGCAGGAGTACGCCGATCTCGACCGCGACGGCCTGCGCGTGCGACGCGCGGCGCGGACGGGCGACAACGTGGTGGCGCGCGGCGTTGACGTTCGCGCCGGCGAGACAGTCCTTCGGCGTGGCCGGCGCCTGCGTCCCTCGGATCTCGGCGTGCTCGCAGGTGAGGGCCTGGACCAAGTGCGCGTCGTGCTCCCGCCACGGGTGGCGATCATGGCGACGGGCGATGAAGTGGTGGCGCCGGGCCAGCCGCTTCGCCCGGGCCGCGTTCGGGACATGAATAGTGTGTCACTGGCCGGCGCAGTTCGCGTGGCCGGCGGGCTCCCGACGTTGTGCGGCATCATCGCCGACGAACGCGGCGCCGTTGAAACAGCGCTGCGTCGCGCCATTGCCGATCACGACATGGTGCTGGTCTCAGGCGGGTCGTCGGTCGGAGACCGCGACGTGGTGGCCGAGGTGATCGGCGCCCTCGGCCCGCCGGGCACCATCGTCCACGGCATTGCCGTGCGGCCTGGCAAGCCGACAGTCCTCGCCGCCGCCGGTCCCGTGGCGGTCATCGGGCTGCCCGGGAATCCTGTCTCGGCGCTCGTAATCTTCGACATCTTCGCCCGACCGGTGCTGGAGGAGATGCTGGGGCTCGATCCTCACTCGAAGCCGTGGGAAGTCGTGCGGGCCAGGCTCGCATCACCTCTCCCCGGAGCCGGCGAGCGTGAAGATCACCGGCGGGTACGGCTCGAGTCACAACCGGAGGGTCTGTCGGCCGTGCCGCTACCCGCAAGTTCCCAGATCCTCACGTCACTGGTGAACGCCGACGGTATCGTGGTGGTTCCGCCGGGCCCCGGATTCGGCGAGGGGGACGAGGTCGAGGTCCGCCTGATCGCAGGATGAAACGACTCACGCACGTAGACCGCTCAGGCCGGGCCCGGATGGTCGATGTGTCGGCCAAACTGCCGACCTCGCGTGAGGCGGTGGCCCGCGGCATGGTGCACATGCGGCCCGCGACGCTGGCCCTGATCCAGTCGAACCGCGTGGCGAAGGGCGACGTGCTCACCATCGCCCAGGTTGCCGGCGTCATGGCGGCCAAGCGGACTGCTGAACTGATCCCGCTCTGCCATCCGATTCCCTTGACGGACGTGCAGGTGCGCGTGGCGCCCGATCCCCAGGCCGTGGGTGTGACGATCGAGGCGACGGCGCGCACCGTGGGGCCGACCGGCGTCGAGATGGAAGCGTTGGTCGCGGCCACGGTCGCTGCGCTGACGATCTATGACATGTGCAAGGCGGTCGACCGCGAGATGACCATCGACCAGATCCGGCTGGTGCACAAGCGCGGCGGCCGCAGCGGGACGTACACCCGTTCGGGAGAGGTCGAGTGACGGAAGAACGCCGCGGCGGCGCGGCAGAGAAGGGCCGCGCGTTCAGCGGCATCTCCGTCGCCGTGCTCACCCTCTCCGACACCGTGTCTCGCGGAGCGGGCCACAATGCGAGCGGCGACGTGATCGTCGAGGCGCTCGTCACCAGGGGAGCCACCATCGTGCGGCGCGACGTGCTCGCCGACGATCGCGCGGCCATCAGCCAGGCCCTCGTGCGGTACGCTGATGAAGATGGGTTGGCGCTGGTCTTGACCACAGGCGGCAGCGGCCTGGCTCCTCGAGACGTGACGCCCGAAGCCACGCTGGCCATTGTCGACCGCCTGGCGCCTGGGTTCGTCGAGGCCGCCCGCGCGAAGACGTCGGCGAACACGCCGATGGCCATGTTGTCGCGCGCCGTGTCCGGTGTGCGCGGCGCGACGCTCATTATCAACCTGCCGGGAAGTCCACGGGCCGTACAAGAATGGCTGGAGGTGCTGCTGCCCGTCCTCCCCCACGCGGTCAGGACGCTTCGAGGATCAACCCTGCCCTGGGGGACGGCGCACCGCACGGAGATCGCCGAGTAGAGATCCCCGAACAGGTGAGCGAATGAACCTGACCCTTGTGCCGATTGACAAACCCGAGAGCGTGAACGTCATCGTGGGGCAGTCCCACTTTATCAAGACCGTGGAGGATCTCCACGAGGCCCTGGTGACAGCGGTTCCCGGGATCACATTCGGCCTGGCGTTCTGCGAGGCGAGCGGGAAGCGGCTCGTCCGCAGGAGCGGCACGGACGCAACCCTCACCGATCTGGCGGTCAAGAACGCGCTGGCCGTGGGCGCCGGGCATTTCTTCATTATCATGCTCGGCGAGGGGTTCTTCCCGATCAACGTGCTTCACGCGGTGAAGAGCTGCCCTGAAGTGGTGTGCCTGTTTGCGGCCACGGCAAATCCACTGAGGATCGTCGTGGCCGAGGAGGGCGAGCGCCGCGGGGTTCTGGGCGTGCTCGACGGTTTCAAGCCCGTAGGCGTGGAGGACGAGGCGGAGGTCACCTGGCGCAAGGATCTGCTGCGCAGGTTCGGCTACAAACTTTGAGCGATCCGCGCCCGGCTTGACGATCCTTCGCGCAGGCCGATATAATCGCGCTGTCGGGCTTTCCAGCCCGCACGCAATACAGGCGATGACCGGAAGTAGTAGGCGAATGCCGCTCCGGCACCTGCGGGTGCACGAGAGAGTCGGGAAGCGGTGGGAACCGATCGGCGCGGCAGCCGAACTCGTCTGGGAGCCGTGGGGATAAAAGCGCAAGCCGATAGTCTCCACCGTCCGCCCACGAGACGGGCATGAGCGGACAGATGCGCGGGGCAGTAGCTCAGGGGGAGAGCGCCTCTTTGGCGTAGAGGAGGTCGCGGGTTCAATTCCCGCCTGCTCCACCAGTTCCCAGCACGCGTCTGTCAACCGGGGTGGTACCGCGGAGGCCGTCTTCGTCCCTTGGGCGAGGCGGCGTTTGTACTTTCAGGGAGGTGTCGGTAGCGTGAAGGCGAGCAGCCGGATCTGGATGGACGGCAGGCTCATCCCGTGGGACGACGCGCGCATCCACGTCACGTCGCACGTCGTGCATTACGGGTCGAGCGTCTTCGAGGGGATTCGCGCCTATGAGACAACGGGCGGCCCGGCGGTCTTCTGCCTGGAGCCCCACCTGCGGCGCCTGGAAGACTCCTGCCGGATCTTCCGCATGCCGCTGCCCTACCCGCGCCCTGAGATGTTCCGCGCGATCCTCGACACCATCAGCGCGAACCACCACCGAAGCTGTTACATCCGCCCGGTGGTCTTTCGCGGGTCGGAGTCATTGAGCGTCGATCCGCGCAAGAGCCCGGTGCACACCGCGATCATCACGCTCGAGTGGGGACGCTACCTTGGACCTGAGGCGATTGAGCAGGGTGTGGACGTCATGGTGAGCTCGTGGCGACGCTTCGCGCCCGATACCCTGCCCGGCATGGGGAAGATCGGCGGCAACTACGTCAACTCTGCGTTCGTCGTCATGGAGGCCGTGGACAACGGATACACCGAGGGCATCGCGTTGGACGTGCAGGGCTACCTCAGCGAGGGGAGCGGCGAGAACCTGTTCCTGGCGCGCGACGGCGTGGTCTACACGCCGCCCGCCGCGGCGTCGATCCTGATGGGCGTCACCCGGCACGTGGTGATGACGCTGTGCCGTGACATGGGCATCGAGGTGCGCGAGATGCCGCTCCCGCGCGAGATGCTCTATGTCGCGGATGAGGTGTTCTTCACCGGCACCGGCGCCGAGATCTCGCCCATTCGCTCGATCGATCGCCAGCAGGTGGGCGCCGGCCGCCGCGGTCCAATCACGCACCGGCTGCAGGACGAGTTCTTCGGCATCGCCGAGGGGCGTATCCCGGACCGGCATGGATGGCTGACGCCGGTCCCCGTCCCGGCGGGGTCCTGATTCGCAGGGTTCCGCTGCAGGGAAGCGCCCTTAGGAGGATGATCATGCGCTACGACGCGTCCGCGATCGAACGCAAGTGGCAGGCCCGGTGGGAGGCCGACGGGCTGCACCACGCCCCGGACGGCGGTAACCGCCCGAAGTTCTTCTTCCTGACCATGTACCCGTACCCATCGGGCGATTACCTCCATATCGGACACTGGTACGCCATGACGCCGTCCGATGCCGCCGCGCGATACAAGCGAATGCGGGGCTACAACGTGACGTTCCCGATCGGATACGATGCGTTCGGTCTGCCGGCCGAGAACGCGGCGATCGAGCGCGGCATCCATCCCTACAAGTGGACGATGAGCAACATCGACGTCATTCGGCGGCAGCTGCGGTCGATGGGCGCCATGTGGGACTGGCCGCGGGAAGTCGTCACCTGCCTGCCGGACTACTACAGGTGGAACCAGTGGTTCTTCCTGAAGATGTACGAGCGGGACCTGGCCTACCGGGCGCTGGCGCCGGTCGACTGGTGTCCCAAGGACAACACGACGCTGGCCCGCGAGCAGGTGGTCGGCGAGGAGCGCGTCTGCGAGCGGTGCGGCACTCCCGTCATCAAGAAGAACCTGGAACAGTGGTTTCTGAAGATCACCGCCTACGCCGACGAGTTGCTCGACTTCTCGAAGATCGAGTGGCCGGAGCGCGTCCGCACGCTCCAGACGAACTGGATCGGCCGCAGCGAGGGTGTGGAGTTTGCGATTCCCGCCAGGGATCATCCAGACGTCTCGTTTCGCGTGTTTACGACCCGGCCCGACACCGTGTACGGGATGACCTTCGCCGTGCTGGCGCCCGAGCATCCGCTGGTTGAAGCGCTGACCGCGCCGGATCGCCGGACCGATGTCGAGGCGTACAAGTTCAAGGCTGCGCGCGAGTCGGACATCGAGCGCCTCTCGACTGAGCGTGATCGCGATGGCGTCTTCATCGGGGCGTACGCGGTGAACCCGATGAGCGGGGACGCGGCGCCGATCTTCATCGCCGACTACGTGCTGCTCACGTACGGCACCGGAGCCATCCAGGGTGTGCCGGCGCACGATACGCGCGACTTCGACTTCGCCAGGAAGTACGACCTGCCGATTCCGGTCGTGGTCGCGCCGCCCGGGTGGGACGGGCAGCCGCTGCGAGAAGCGTACCTGGACGAGGGGACGATGACGAACTCGGGCCCCTTCAACGGCCTGCCTTCGGCAGAAGGCTGGGAGCGGATCGCCGATGAGATGGTGCGCCGCGGCGTGGGCCAGCGGAAGGTGCACTACCGCCTCCACGATTGGCTGATCAGTCGCCAGCGATACTGGGGAACGCCGATTCCGATCATCTATTGCGATACGTGTGGGATGGTCCCGGTGTCGTACGATGATCTACCCGTGGTGCTTCCAGAAGACGCCGAATTCCGCCCGACCGGGGAGTCGCCGCTGAAGTTTCACGCGGCGTTCTTGAACGTGACCTGCCCGAAGTGCGGAGGGGCCGCCCGACGTGAGACCGACACGATGGACACGTTCATTGATTCATCGTGGTATCAGTACCGGTATGTCAGCCCCCAGTATGACAATGCTCCGTTCGATCCTCAGCGAGGGGCGTACTGGCTACCGGTGGATCAGTACACCGGTGGCATCGAGCATGCGGTGATGCACCTGCTCTACACGCGATTCTGGACCAAGGCCATGCGCGACATGGGGCTGGTCTCGTTCGACGAACCGATGACGCGCCTGGTCAATCAAGGGATCATCCTGGGCCCTGACGGCCACAGGATGAGCAAGTCCCACGGCAACGCCGTCGATCCCGACGAGATCCTAGCGGCGTACGGCGCCGACGTCCTGCGAGCCTACCTGATGTTCATCGGGCCCTGGAGTGAAGGCGGGCCGTGGAACAGTCGGGGCATCGGGGGGATCGCGCGGTTCCTGACGCGCGTCTGGGTGCTGGTCACGGAACCGGCGAAGCCCGGGGACGGTACGTCCCATGAGGCGCTGCGGCCACGCGATCTGGAGTACTGGACGCATCACACGATCCGCCGTGTGACCGACGACCTCGAGGGGTTCCGGTTCAACACGGCGATCGCCGCGCTCATGGAGTTCAGCAACCTGCTGCAGCGTGCCAGGTACACGGCCCTGGGAGGGACGCCGTTGTGGCGTGACGCCATCCGGGCGTTGGTGGTGCTGCTGGCGCCCCTGTGCCCCCATACCGCCGAGGAGCTGTGGGTCGAACATCTGGGTCAGCCCTACAGCGTGCACACCCAGGCCTGGCCTGCATACGATCTTCGAAAGGCGACGCCGGAGAACATCACGCTGGTGTTTCAGGTCAACGGCCGCGTGCGTGATCGGGTCGAGGTGGAATCCGGGATTGGCGATGCGGAGGCCCGAGAGCTGGCGCTGGCCAATCCACGGGTGCGTCAGCATCTCGATGGGAAGACGGTTGCAGACGTGATCGTCGTGCCCGGACGGCTCGTCAACATCGTCGTCCGGTAGATAGCCCGAGAGACCCGTACATCGCCCCTTCCCCTGCCGAACAAAGAGGGGGAGGGGTGATGCTTTGGAGCGATCTGAGGCGCTGGCGCTGGCGGGACTGGGGACTGCCGTGGTTGTGGCGGTCGTCGTCGTCATACGGGCGAACCGGCCGCCGGAACCCATCAAGGTCACGACCTCGGTCGCAGCGGCCCAGATCAGTGTCCACGTGGTCGGTGAGGTAGTCTGGCCGGGTCTCTACGTGCTCAAGGCCGGCGCGCGCGTGCAGGATGCTATCTTCGCCGCGCACGGCCCATCGTATATCGCAGATCTCCGCGGGGTGAATCTCGCCGCGCCGTTGCGTGACGGCGATCGGGTCGTGATCCCCCGCATCATTCAGCCGACGTTTCCGCTTGTCGTGGAGAAGATGCGCCCTGGAACCTCCGCCCGGCCGCCGACGCCGCCACCGCCGGCGGTGGTGGGCACCCCGGTGGCAGGTGAGCCCCTCGGCGCGGTGAACGTCAACATCGCGACCGCTGAGGATCTCGAGCGTCTGCCCGGGATCGGCCCGGTATTGGCGCACCGGATCGTCGAGTTTCGCGAGGCCAGGGGGTTGTTCAGGCGGCTGGAGGATCTCCTTGAAGTAAAGGGGATCGGGGCGAAGCTATTTCACCGTATCCGCCCCCTGGTCCGGCTCGAATAGGGAACCGTCCTGGCGCTCGCACCGTAGTGATCTACGAGATCCTGCGGCCGCAGGTGCGGCGTGGCAGCGAGCCGGGAGCAGGCGCGGCCGGCAAGATCGGCGGATGAGCGGGCCGAGTTCGAGCAGCTCGTGGCGCATTACAGCCGGCACGTCTACTCGATCGCGTACCGGATGGCCGGTAACGAGGCCGACGCCAAGGATCTGGCCCAGGAGGCGTTCATACGTGTCTGGCGGGCCTGGGACCGGATCGATCCGGCGGCCCCTCTAGAGGGATGGCTCTACCGGATCGTCACGAACCTGTTCATCGACCTGCTGCGGCGTCGCCGCGGGCCGAAAATCCATTCGCTCGACGAACCGATGGCGACGTCTTCGGGCGAACTCGCGAGGGAACGCCCGGATCCGACAGCCGACATCGAGCGGACGGTGCTGGACGCGATGGTCGACCGGCGCATCCAGGAGGCATTGCTGGCCCTGCCGCCGGACCTGAGGATGGTCGTGGTGCTGGCCGATGTCGAAGGCCATGCCTATGAGGAGATTGCCTCGATGATGGGTGTGCCGATCGGGACCGTGAAATCGCGTCTCCACCGGGCGCGGCGGGCTTTGCGCGACCGGCTCGCCCCCATCCGAGCCAGTCTGGTCGGCGGATGAGCAGCCACCGGATCGAACAGCAGTTGAGCGCCTATCTCGACGGCGAGCTGACGGGCGACGAGATGGCCGAGGTGCGCCGTCACCTCAGCGCGTCCGAAGCGCTGCGCGGGCAGTTCGAGGAATTGCAGCAGACCAAGCGCCTCCTCGGTCGCCTTCAGACACCCGATCTCCCTCCCAGATTCACCCCAGAGCTCTGGGCCCGTGTCGACCATGCGGGGGGACGCCGGTGGTTCGAGTGGCCCCGGCGGTTCTGGTGGCCCCGGCCGGCCGTCGCGTTTGCCGCCGTGGCCCTGGCCGTTGTCCTGGTCGCGGTCCCGTTGGTCCGGGGACATCGAGACCGCCTGCGCGCGGCCGAGATGAGTCCTGACCTCTTCATTCGTGCCGCCACCCAGGCCGCGTCCCAGGATCCGTTCATGGACCGGGCCTACCTGGGACTGGTCACCACTGACGCGAACCTTCGCCTGGTCGGGGAAGAGCCGCGGGCACCCCGACGATGACGCGTATCACCATGGCGACGCGCATCGCCATGCTGGGGATAGCGCTCTGGCTGGCCGCCGTGCCCCTGGCGACCTCGCAGGGCTCGGATGAAGCGCTGCTTGAGGGCGTTCCTGTCGCGAACGTGATCCGGCACGCCGCACTCGCGCCGCAGATCGTGGACTACGAAGGCACGAAGATCCTTTCGGTCCTGCGTGGCGACTTGATGGAAACCGTGACGGTCAACGAAGCCCACAAAAGGCCGGCGAAGACTCGGCTGGATTTTCTTTCCCCCGAGGGCGTGGCCGGGCGTCTGGTCATCGACGACGGCATCCAGGCCTGGCACTACGAACCGCGGCTCCACATGGTTTTTCTGGGGCCATCCATGGCAGCGCCTGCCGATGCGGCCATGGATCTGCCTCTCGACCGATATCGCGTGCGCGTCCTGGGCACGGAGGAAGTCATCGGCCGGCAGACGGCCGTGCTGAGCCTCTGGCCGCGAGACGGCCGTCGAGAACGCCGAATGTGGATCGATCGTACGACCGGCGTCGCGCTGCGCACTGAGGAGCGCGATCCTGACGAAGGGCTGGTGGCGACGGCCTACTTCACCCGGATCAGCTTTGCCCTGAACGTACCGGACGGTCTGTTCCGCGCTCGGCTGCCTGCCGGTGCCCGGATGGTGAGCCAGACCGCGCGCGCGGGCCCGTTACTGTCACTCCCCGTCCTGGAGACAAACGTGGGATTCTCGATCCGGGCTCCACAGAGGCTCTCAGAAGGCTTTGTCCTGCAGGGAGGAGCGCCGATTCGTGACGGGCCTGTGATGGCCGCGCACCTGCACTACTCCGACGGCGTGCGGTCGCTCGCCCTGTTCGTGGCGCCGGCCCGCCGGCTAGGCCCGCCTGGCCGGGGCGATCCGGTCCCCGCGATCGGTCCAGTTGGCCGGACGGTTGTCGTGGGCGCCCTGCGACTGGTGGTCTGGGAAGCGCAGGGGCACCGGTTGACGCTCGTCGGACCGCTGTCGCTGTCAGAGTTGGTGAACCTGGCCTCTATGATCACGGCGGCGACGCGCTGACTGACCGCGAGGGCAGGCCGGCTGACGCATGACCCTTCGCGAGTTTCAGGAACAGATCGAAGCCACCTATGGCGCGCGGGACCGCGCGCGCGGAGTCGATGGGACCTTCCGATGGCTGCTCGAAGAGCTCGGTGAGCTGGCCAGGGCGATTCGCGACGCCGACCCCAAGCGCCTCGAAGAAGAACTCAGCGATGTGCTCGCGTGGACGGCCACCGTCGCGTCGCTGTGCGGCGTCGACCTCTCGCGAGCGGCAGCGCGGTATGCCGCCGGCTGTCCGAAGTGCGGGGCCACCCCGTGCGTCTGCGAATCTGGTTCTCCGTAGCCTCTGTGGGACTCATGCTCGCCGGGCTGCCTCGGCTGGGAGCCTCCGCCCTCAGTCCGGCATCCCAGGGGGTCCACCTATCCGCGGTCGTCGTTGATCTGCACTGTGACACCATCCTCCAGATTCACGCCGGTCAACGCAGACTCCATCAGCGCTCCGCGACGGGTCACATCGACATCCCCCGGCTTCGTGAGGGCGGTGTCGACGTGCAGGTCTTTGCGATATACGTGGCGCCGAGCATGGCGGCCCGAGGCCCGGCGCGCGCACGCGAGTTGATTCAATCCTTCCACGGAGCCATGACCGCCAGCGCATCACAGATCACCCATGTCACGACGGTGGCGGAGATCGAGCGGGCCCAGCGGGAACGGAAGATCGCGGCGGTCCTCTCGATCGAGAACGGCGACGCGCTGGGCGGGCAACTGACCGGGCTTGATGAGCTCCACCGCCTGGGCGTCCGAATGCTGGGGCTGACGTGGAACCCCAGCAACCGGTTGGGCGACGGCGCACTGGGACGCCGGCACGGCGGGCTCACCGATCTCGGCCGCGCCGTCCTGCGGCGTATGGAAGAGCTGGGCATTGTCCCCGACGCATCGCATCTTTCGGAACCGGCGTTCTGGGACATGATGAAGGCGACACGCGGTCCGGTGATCGCGTCGCACTCGAACGCGGCCGCGCTGCACAGGCATCCCCGCAACCTCACCGACGAACAACTCCGCGCGATTGCCGGTCGCGGTGGCGTCGCGGGCGTCAACTTCTATCCCGGGTTCCTGGGCAAGGCGACGCTCGCGCGAGTCCTCGATCACATCGACTATATCGTCAACGTGGCAGGTGTTGATCACGTGGCGCTGGGATCGGACTACGACGGGATCCCTCAGGCGCCCGACGGGCTCGAGGATGTCTCGAAGCTGCCGAACCTCACCGCCGGCCTGCAGTCGCGGGGATATACCCGAGAGCACATTCACAAGATCCTGGGAGGAAACGCCCTGAGGGTCTTCCGGCAGGTGTGGAAGAATCCATGACGGCAAGATGAGGGCGACGTGGTCAGGGCGCAAAAGCCAGCAGCATCTCTCGCACGAGCCAGGCCGCCAGCATCGCGGTCTGGCCTGTGGGATCGAACGGCGGGCTGACTTCCACCAGATCGCATCCGACGACACGACACTCCCGCAAGGCGGCGAGCACGGTTACCACATCGCCAACGGAGAGGCCGAGCGGCTCTGGATTCCCTGTTCCCGGCGCGAGGCTCGGATCGAACGCATCGATATCCACCGAGAGGTAGAGGGGGCGTCCTTCGAGCGCCTTCCACGTCGTGGAGGGCATGGTTGCAGTGCGGCTGTGGAAGGCCAGCGACCCGGCGTCCGTCCATTCGCCGCGCGTGCCCGATCGGGCGCCCAGGACGATGACGCGCTCCGGTCCCAGCCGATCGGCGATCCGGCGGACCGTCGTCGCATGCGACCACCGCTCCCCGTCGTAGTCGTCGCGCAGATCGAGGTGGGCGTCGAGCACGATCACCGCCAGATCGGGATGGCGATCGGCCAGGGCGGTAAGCGCACCGATCGTCACGGTATGCTCGCCACCCAACAGGACGGGTAGGCCCTCGGCATCGGCGGCCGCGACATCGGCGACAGCAGAACGGACGCGGCCGATCATCTCCTCGGGCATGCAGCCCGCGAGATCGAGGTCGCCGGCGTCGGCGATGGCCAGATCCTCCAGATCGCGTTGTTGGATCGGGCTGTAGGTTTCGAGGCTGTCCGAGGCCCATCGGATCGTGGCAGGAGCCGCCCGGGCGCCCCGGCGGTGCGTGGTCGTCGCGTCGAACGGCGCGCCGATGACGACGGCAGAGGGCCTGGGGTGAGGCCGCGCTCCCAGGAACGGCATTCGGTGGCTAGCCGCCGGTCAACCCCGCGTCCAGGAATGGCGGCAGGTGAAAGTAGCTCGCGTGATCCACAGGAACGTAATACTGTGTGGGGATCATCGCCATCTTTTGAGAGACTTCGGCGCCATCAATGGCTGCGGGGTCCCGCGTCTGCGCGCCGACCGTGAAGGTCCACAGCACGCCCGGATAGGTGGGGACGGCTCCCAGATAGCAACGGAGCCACCGGAAGTGCGGCGCCATGTTGCGGCGCACCATAGCGATCACGTCCTGCTGGTAGAGGGGGGACCCGCTTTGGACCGCGAGGACCCCTGAGGGCCCCACGATCCGCGCGAGATCGCCATAGAACTCGCTCGAGAAGAGTCCCAGGGAGGGTCCCTTCGGATCGGTCGAATCCACCAGCGCCACGTCGAACCTCTCGGCAGTCTGCCTGGCAAACGCGATGCCGTCCTCGATCAACAATCGCGTGCGCGGGTCATCGAATGCCAAAGCCGGAATCGCGGGAATCAGCCGGCATGTGACCTCGACGACGTCCCGGTCGAGTTCCACCATGGTCGCATGCTCGATGGGATGACGCAGCGCTTCGCGCAGCAGCCCGCCGTCGCCGCCACCGATGATCAGGACCCGGCGCGGTGCCGTGTGCGTACAGAGGGGCACATGCGAGAGCATCTCGTGGTAGATGAACTCGTCGCGTTCGGTCGTCTGCACTGCCTCGTCCAGGATGAGCATCCGGCCGAAGTCACGATTGTCGATGACGCGGATGCGCTGGTAGCGCGACCGGCTGTCATGCAGCACCGCGTCGACGCGATAGATGTGGGCGAACGCCTCTCCGCCTGGATCGGTGATCCATTCGCTCTCCGGCAATGGTTCCTCCCTTGAATTGACAGGTCAGTCTGGCTGGTCAATCTGACCAAAGGAGCACCGCGGCGACGACGCACCCCATCCGCTGCACGACGTGGTCTCGCGCGGCCACCACGACCTCAGTCACCTGCAAGCCGCGCGTCGCCATCGCCTCCTGGACCATCCGGCGGACAATCTCGTCGGCGTTCTCCGCGGTGCCCGTGTGCGAGTATTCCATGATGACGCCGTACCCTTCGGTCGAGATGCCGATGCCGACTGCCGCGGCGATCCGCTCACCCGGCGTGTGCCGGCTGATCCGGGCGTAGACGGCGGGCATGAGCATCCCCGGGATAAAAGGACGCAGGGGGACAATCCTCGCCCCCTGGGGGAAGATGCTGGTCACACGAATGAAGTTCAGATTGGCGATGCCCGCGTCCATCAGCGCGTGGTCGAACGCGTTGAGATCGGTCATCCCCTCGCCCGCGCCTGCGACGGCCGTCACGGCCCGCGGGAGTGTCCACATCGTCGAGCCTCCTCCGGGTGTTGGAACACGTGCTGGCGACAAGGCGCTTTTATTCCACCCGGTGTCGGGCCTTCCTCCCCTGACGCCGCACGCGGCCGCACCCACAAGACGCGGAGGGTGCAGCCCGTTGGCGCCGAACCTCTCTACTATGATCGCGTCCCGTAACCGGATGGCCTGGGTTCTCGTGTCGTTGTGGATGGCGGTGATCGCCTGGGGATCACTTGCCCCAGGGGTCGGTATCTCCCCAGGACCGGATTCTTTGATTCACGGATGGGCGTACCTCGTGCTAGCCTGGCTGCTGCGAGGGGCGATGACGCAGAGTGGATTTTCCAGAAGCTTGATCCTGCCGGCCGTGCTCGCGTGGGGATTCGGACTGCTCATGGAGGGCCTGCAGCTTATGCTGCCTTTTCGGAGCGGCGAAATCCGCGATCTCATTGCGAACGCCGTAGGAGCGGGCGTCGCCATGACACTGCCGGTTCCGCGAAGCGCCGGAACCGACGTACGATGACGGCCCGACACGTGACGACTGTCCGGCGCATCGCCACGGCGCTCGTCCTCGCGTCGATTGCGGTGGGCGTCCGTGTCCCGCCGGGGTCCGGGCAGCCTGCCACGCCCGGGATGTCGCAGACGCCGGGGGTCACGCAACTCGGTCTCATCTCGCCGGATCAGACGACCTTTGCGCCGGCCAGGAGCGCCGGGGTCCGCGCCGTCAAGATCCTGGCCGACTGGAACGCCATCGAAGCGCAGCGGGGCGCGCCGTCGTGGGCCGACCTCGATCGCGCGGTTGCCGGCGCCGTTCGAGAGGGTCTGGCGCCTATCGTCGTCCTGGCCTACACGCCACGATGGGCGAGCATCGGCACGGGCGCCGATCTCACCCGGGCCGAGATCTACAGCCGGCAGCCTCCGCGCGACCTCAAGGATTGGGAGCGATTCGTCGATACCGCCGCGGGGCGGTTCCGCGGGCGCGTCTCGCAGTGGCAGGTCTGGACGCAGCTCGGCCTGCCGCACTTCCGCGGCACAGGGTCGGAGTACCTCGCGCTCCTCCAGACCGCCCGCGCGCGTCTCCGCGCCAGCGATCCCGCGGCCCGCGTGGTGATGGCCGCCCCGACGGGCGTGGACCTTGGGTTCCTCGTCCGCGTGGCTCAGGAGGCTTCAGGCGCCTTCGATGTCATCACCCTAACCCCACAGGGCTTCAGTCCCGAGTCGCTGCTTCGACCGCTCGCAGTGCTCGGCCAGCGGGTGCGCAGCGCGGGCAAGGCACTCTGGCTCGATTGGAATCCGGACGGCGCCGCCGTCCCCGCCGACCGATCCGCGGGATTCTGGGCGCGCCTGTTGGTCGTGTCTCAGGCGACCGGCATCGAGCGCCTCTTTGCGGGTGATCCTTCCCGGCTCGCGGGCGAGCTGCGACAGGCCGCGGCGGTCCTGGCGGGCCGGCCGTACGCGGGCTACCTGGTGCGGGATCCTGATGTGTACGCCCTGGTGTTTGGGACCGGACCTGATGCGGTGCTGCTCGGTTGGGCGACGGCTGAGGGTCGAGTGCTCGAGCTGCCCGGCGCGCAAGGGCTCAAGGTGACGACTGTTGACGGTCAGCCGGCACCGGTCGAGGTCCGCGACGGTCGGGGCATCGTTCGGCTCGGATTGACACCCGTCGTGGCGAGTGGCTTCCCTGCGGCGCTCGTTGATGAGGCGCGCACCACGGCCGCGAACCGCGGTCCGCTCGTCCCCATCGTCACGCCCGACCGGGACTACAGCCGCCAGACCGAGGTGTCGGCGCGGCTCGCACGTGTGGGCGAAGAGCGGGGTCTGTACAACCTTCCGTACCGTTCACGGAGCAACGGCGCGGTCGAGCCGGTGGAAATAGGCGGCGTGGAGGCCGTGCAGACGAGCGTCACGCGCCAGGTGATCTATGTCTATTTTGATATCGATGACACGTTCCTGTACTTCGTCGAAGGGCGGGTGGCGGTCGAGATCACGGTCGAGGTACGGGGTGCGCGCGCGGACCGCCAGGTCGGGTTCAACCTGCTCTACGATTCGACCGGAGGGTACCGGTTCACACCCTGGCAGTGGATCGATGCCCGCGACGGCTGGGTGAGCTACACCATACGCCTGACCGATGCCAACATGGCCAACACGTGGGGCTGGGACTTCGCCATCAACACGGCCGGAAATCGCGCGGAGGATTTGATCGTCCGATCAGTGACGGTTCGGAAAGCCGCAAACTCGTAAGGAAAGGGAGCGAACGTAGGGCACGGATTCAGAAGGGGGGAGTACAGGTGAAAGGACAGATACGCGGCATCGCGGTTGTGGTAGGCTTCTTGCTGGCCGCCATGGTCATCCCCGTTGGCGCACAGGCGCCGATACCCTCGACCATCAAGGTGGGAGCGCTCTTCGACCTGACAGGTCCCACTTCAGACGTTGGTGTCGATTACCACAAGGGTGTCCTGGATCACGTGAGGTACATCAACGAGTCCCAAAGCGGAGTCCGCGGCAAGGTCAGGATCGACCTGGTCTGGGCCGACTACGCCTACCGCATCCCCGAGAGCCTGAACCTGTACCGCAAGTATCGGGACGTCGACAGGGTGCAGGCGATCATCGGCTGGGGCACCAACGACACGGAGGCGCTCAAGGAGCAGATCGCTGCCGATCAGATCCCGTACATCTCGGCGTCGTACTCCTCGCACCTCAACGACCCGTCGAAGACACCGTACAACTTCTATCCGGTGTCGTCATATTCTGACCAGATCCGCGCGGTCCTCAAGTACGCCCGGGACCTTGCGCGGAAGGAACGCATCGCGAACCCCAAGTTCGTGTTCGTGTACCCCGACCATCCGTACGGCCGCGCGCCGATTCCTGCAGGCAAGGACTACGCGAAGGAATTAGGCTTCGAGGTCGGGCCCGACCAGATCGTCGCCCTGACGGCGCTGGAAGCCCGCGGCCAGGTGTCCGCGATCAGGTCCTTCGGCGCGGACTTCGCCTGGCTCGGTGGCACGACCAACTCGGCCTCCGTGACAGTGCGCGATGCCAGCCAGGCCGGCCTGAAAACCCGCTGGTTCGTCAACGTCTGGGGCTACGACGAGAACATGATCAAGTTGATCGGCCAGTCGGCGGAGAACGTGTACGGCTCAACGCCGCACGCCTACTTCGGCGAGCCTGTCCCGGGTATGCGTACGATCTACGACGCGTATAAGCGGTTCCAGGGCAAGGAAGTTCCGAAGTTCGATTGGGGCACGACCCAGACCCCATACATCGCGTCGTACATTCGCGGCTGGCTGAACGTGTACATGCTGAAGAAGGGTCTCGAAACTATCGTGGACGGGTGGTCGTCCTACGGCCCGGCCGGTGGGTTCGCGGGCACCAACGTCCGGTCGGCCATCGAACTGCTGAAGAACTGGGATCCGGATGGGCTCGCGCCGCCGATCACCGTGTCGCGCAGCGATCACAGGCCGTCGACCACGACCCGTATCGTGCAGGTAAAGAACGGTCGGATCGGGATTGTGGAGACGGTGACGGTCGAGCGGCGGAGTAACTGGCTCGGGTACTGATCTCCGCGCGCGCCTAGACTGACCGGTATGTCACCCGGCGGCTCCCACTTCGGGGGCCGTCGGGCTCTACTCACAGCAGCCTTGGGCGTCTACCTCCTGCGTCGACTCCTGCACTCACTCGTCGTGCTGACGCTGATCAGCGTCGCGACGTTCCTGATCGTCCATCTGTCGCCGGGGGGGCCCGAGGTGCTCTACGCCGGTGACCTGCCGCCGTCGGAGCGCCAGTATATCATCCGCAACCTGGGTCTCGACCAGCCGCTGCATGTGCAGTTCACGCGCTGGTTCGGCGCGCTGCTGCGGGGGGACTTCGGCCGGTCCTTCAACCAGCAGCGGGCCGTGCTGGACCTGATCCGCGAGCGGCTTCCCGCCTCGTTGGTGCTGGCCGGTGCGTCGCTCGTGGTCGCGGTGGTCGTCGGCGTGCCACTGGGCGTCGCCGCTGCCCGGCGGCCGAACTCGTGGGTGGACTACTGGGCCACGGGCGTCAGCGTGCTGGGCGTCTCGATCCCCACGTTCTGGTTGGGGATCGTGCTGATCTTGTTGTTCTCGGTACGGTGGCGGTTGCTGCCGTCGGCTGGGATGGCGACGGTCGGCGTTGGGTTCTCAATCGGCGATCTCGTCAGCCACCTCATCATGCCGGCGTTCGTGTTGTCGCTCGTCTATCTGGCGCAGATCGCATCCTACACGCGCGCGAGCCTGCTTGACGTCATGGGCCGCGACTACGTACGCACGGCGCGCGCCAAAGGGCTTCGCGAGGTCACGGTGCTGGTGCGGCACGCGCTTCGCAACGGCCTGATCCCGGTCGTGACAGTCATCGGCCTGCTGATCCCGCGCCTGGTCGGGGGCGCGGCGATCACGGAAACGATCTTCTCGTGGCCGGGCATGGGTCGGTTGGCGGTCGAGGCGGCGCTCAAGCGCGACTATCCAGTGGTCATGGGCATCACGGTGATCTTCGCCGTAGCCGTGATCGCCAGCAGCCTGGTCGTGGACGTGCTCTATGGGCTGGTCGATCCGCGGGTGAAGATCGGGGCAGCGGATGAGCGCTAGCGAGGCGGCGACCGTCGCCCGGGCACCGGTTACGGGCGTCGACTCGCCGTGGGTCCGGGCGCGGCGCCGGTTCGGCCGGAATCGTCTGGCCGTGGTCAGCCTGATCGCCCTCGCCGTGATCCACCTGGCGTCGGCCGCCGGCCCTGCGGTCATTCCCCAGTCGCCGTTTGAGGTCGACCCGCTCCGCACGCTCAGGCCTCCTGGCCCGGGCCATCCGCTCGGGACGGACGAGAGCGGGCGCGACGTGTTGGCGCGCCTGCTCTACGGCGGCAGGGTCTCGCTGGCGGTCGGGATCGTGTCGGTGCTGCTGTCCGTGACGCTCGGAACCATCGTCGGGGCGATCGCCGGCTACTTCGGCAGCGCCACCGACTCGGTGCTCATGCGGCTGACCGACGGGTTCATGGCCCTGCCGACGTTCTTCCTGCTGCTTGTCATCCTGGCAGTGTTCGGCGGATCACTCTGGTCGGTGATCGTCGTGATCGGCATCACGTCATGGATGAACCTGGGCCGGCTGGTGCGGGGCGAGTTTCTGCGGTGGAAGGCGCAGGACTTCGTCGAGGCGGCACGCGCGCTCGGCGTGCGCGACGCCGCGATCATGTGGCGGCACCTGCTGCCGCACACGCTGCCATCGATCATCGTCACGGCCACGTTGGGCGTGGCCTTCGCCATCCTGACCGAGTCGGCGGTGAGTTACCTCGGCATGGGGATCCAGCTGCCAATCCCCTCGTGGGGCAACATGCTGAGCAACGCGCAGAACTACATCTACTCGCAGCCGCTGCTGGCCGTCTACCCTGGTGTGATGATCCTGATCACCGTGCTGGCGTACAACTTCTTGGGTAACGGCCTGCGTGATGCGCTCGACCCACGCCGGGGCGCGTGACCGCGGCGGCGACGCCCGGGCTGCGCGTGATGCACTCGGGGGCCCGGAGGAACCGTCTCTGCCGGGGCCGAAGGTCCGTGTCCAGGATCAGGAACGGCCTCGCAGAGGGAACCGACCTCACGGTACGAGGAGAAGGAGGGTTCGTGATGCGACCTACTGCTCGGGTCCCCCGCATGCTTTCGGTCGTCGTCCTGGCGCTCGGTCTGGCCTTCGCCGTCGCCGCACCCGGCCCGTCAGCTCCAGTCCCTCAACAGGGCGGACAGTTCATCATGCCCATTCAAACCGATCCCAACATGATCAGCGTGGTCGGCCACGACACCGCCTCGGTCATGGTCAACAAGGTCCTGTTCAACGGCCTGACCAAACCGAGCGAAACCACGCAGTCGCCGGTGCCCGACCTGGCCGAGTCGTGGACGGTCTCGCCCGACGGCCTGACCTGGACGTTCAACCTGCACCGCGGCGCCAAGTGGCACGACGGCCAGCCGTTTGGGGCCGACGACGTCAAGTTCACGATGGATCTCGTCCTCGATCCGAAGACCGGCAGCCGCTGGCGCGCGAACTTCCTGTCGGTGCGCGAGGTACGGGTGGCCAGCCCCAACCAGGTGCAGTTCCTCATGAAGGAGCCGTTCTCACCGCTGCCCGTCTTCCTGGGCTACAACATGGGCATCCTGCCCAAACACATCTTGCAGGGACAGGACCCGAACAACTTCCCATCGTTCACGCGACAGAACCCGGTCGGCACCGGGCCGTTCAAGATCCGGGAGTCGCGCGCCGGCAGCCACGTCACCATGGTGGCCAACCCCGACTTCCATTTCGGCCGGCCCAAGCTTGAATCGATCACCTTCAAGGTCATCCCCGACCAGAACGTTCAGATTGCCCAGCTACGGACTGGCGAGATGACGTTTGTGTGGATCGAGCCGTTTAACCTGCAGACGTTGCGCAATCAGTCGGGCATCACGATCAATGAGGGCAACCAGATTAACTTCTGGTACCTGTCGTTGAACAAGAACAACCCGCTCTTCCAGGACCGCAAGGTACGCCTGGCCCTGACCCACGCCATCAACCGCCAGGCGATCGTCTCAGGGATCATGGCCGGCAAGGCGCAGCTCGCCTCGCACCCCTGGAACCCATTCCTCAAGGACTACTACGCGGACACCACGGACTACCCCTACGACCCGCAGAAGGCGCGCGCCTTGATGGCCGAGGCTGGATGGAAGCCCGGGCCAACGGGCGTGCTCGAGAAGGACGGCAGGCCGTTCCGCTTCACGATCACGACGCTGCGGGGGAACCCGTCGTTCGAACAGGTCGGCGTGCTGGCGCAACAGTACTACAAGAACCTGGGCCTGGATCCGCACCTCGAGGCGCTGGAGTTCTCGCTGTACATCCGGGACCGGCGGGACAACCGCACCGGCCCGAACGCCTCACAGATGCTGGTGCACTTCTGGGTGACCCCGCCGACGCCGGATCTCTACAACTACTTCGGGTGCGAGGCCAAGGACACCGGCAACAACACCGGCGCCTACTGCAACCAGGCGGCCGACCGGCTGTTCCTCGAAGGCCGGCGCGCGATCCAGCTCTCGCGGCAGCGCGACATCTACGCGCGGTTGCAGCGAATGTTCGCCGAGGACCTCCCCGAGGTGCCGCTGTTTTATCCAACCGAGCTGCGGGCGATCTCGTCGCGGTTGAAAGGTTTCTCGCCGTTGGGCGTTCGCGATGCGCTGATCTACTCGTACAACTGGTACTTCGAGCGGTAGTCCCAGCGCCACCGAGTGCTGACCCTCAATAACGTCGAGGTCGTCTACTGGGGGACGATCCTTGTGCTCAAGGGGGTCTCCCTTTCTGTGCCCAAGGGGAGCATCACGGCGCTCATCGGCGGGAACGGCGCGGGCAAGACGACGACGCTCAAAGCGCTGTCCGGCCTGATCCGCCTGGAGCGCGGGGAGGTGACGCGTGGGACGGTCGAGTTCAATGGCCAACGGATCGAGAATCGCCTGCCCGAGGACATCGCCCGGCAGGGCATCGTGATGGTCCGGGAGGGCCGTCGCCTGTTCGAGGAATTGAACGCGGAGGAGAACCTGCTGGTCGGCGCGGCCCTCCACCCCAAAGACACACGCGACCACCTCGACCTGGTCTATTCATACTTCCCGCAACTCAGGGAGCGCCGCCGCGTGCGCGCCGGCTACCTGTCGGGGGGCGAGCAGCAGATGCTGGCCATCGGCTGTGCGATGATGGCCCGGCCGACGCTGCTGCTGCTCGACGAGCCGAGTCTCGGCCTGGCCCCGCTCATCGCACATGAGATCTTTGGGCTGGTGAACCGGCTGAACTCCGACGAGGGGATGACGATTCTGCTGGTGGAGCAGAACGCGAAGATGGCCCTGCAAGTGGCGTCGTACGGGTACATCATGGAAAACGGGAAGATCGTCCTCGACGGACCGGCGGAGCGGCTGAGGGACGACGCGGATGTGAAGGAATTCTATCTGGGAATGAGCAAGACCGGCCGGCGGCGGTTTACGGAGGTCAAGAGCTACAAGCGACGGAAGCGATGGTTGGCATGACGTTTGGCCCTGTGGGAAGACTCCTGGAGGACCCGGCGCTTGCCCCGATTTCTCGCGGTGAAGCCACCTTGCGCACTGGAAGCCGTGGAGAGGCTGTGAGAGCGATCCAAAACGCCCTCACGCAACTGGGCTTCGACGTGGGCGATGCAGGTGCTGACGGAATTTTAGGTCGCGACACCGACGCGGCAATCAGGCGGTTTCAGGAAGCGCGCGGTCACCCGGCCTCGGGGGGCGTGGACCTCGAGACGCTACGACTTCTTGATGCGGCGCTCGCGTCCGAGATTGAACCGACGCCCGCTCTGGCGGCCCTGCCGGATCTACCCGACGACTACCTCCTGAGGCCGGTCGCAGGTTTCCGGGTCCTCGACGCGCGGACTGAACCGAACGCTCGTGATCGAGACGTCCGAACAGTGCACCCGCACGACGTCGACGCAGACATCGTGGTCAGCGGCACCTTCCACACGGGTCGCGACCCTGCAGGCCCACTCATTCGGGACGGACGGTGGGTCACCTCGGGAGGCTGGCCGCATGGCCGCGCCGGGATCGCGATGCTCGCCGACGGCACGGCCCGCATCCGCTTCTACCAGGACCCGAGCGAAGCCACGGTCAGGGCGACGTTTGAGGACGCGGGTACTCGGATTCATGAGTTCATGGGAGGGGGTGCGCTGATTGTTGAGGGCGCGGCCCCGGTGTCGTCCGACGATCTCGCCGGCCGCCAGCGCTTCCGCGGCGGCGCAGCGGCGCCGCAGTTCGAGGCGACCGCGAGACATACGATCTTCGGCGTGCACGCCGACGGCAAAGCGTACCTGATCATTGATGTGGGACGGAAGTCGCTCCCTGTGATGCAGCAGGATCTCGTGGCCGCCGGCTTCCGGGATGTCGTGATGTTCGACGGCGGAAACGGGTTTGGCTATGAGGACGCCGAGGTCACGCTCTTCGGCCGCATCCCCGAAGCGCAGCTCCCGAGTCTCTCTGATCAAAGGGTTGCCGAGTTGCGCGGCAGGCGCGACGTGGCGCTCACCGGGTTCGCGATCGAAACGTCCTGACGCCGCCTAAGATCAGTGGGGGAATGGCCAGAGGTCGAGATATCGCTTGAACTTCCGGAACAGCATCGCCAGGCCGCCGGGCTCCCAGATCAAGAGCCCGATGAGCAGCGCGCCGAACACGATCTCCCTGAGCGGTGTCGCCGCCTTGGCGAAGGCTGGGAACACCGCCACAATCGCTGGGGCGACGAACCGCAGAACCTGGTTGAGCAAAAGCACAAACGCCGACCCCAGGTGCGGTCCCCAGATGCTCGTCAACCCGCCGATCACGATGATGGCGATGTAGTCGATTGACTGCACGATGCCGAAGTGCTCAGCCCCAATGACCCGGTTATAGTGCGCAAACAGGCTGCCGGCGATGCCTGCATAAAAGGCCGCCAGGGCGAAGGCTAGCGTCTTGTACCGGAGCAGGTTCACCCCCAGCACCTGCGCGGCGTAGTCCCGGTCGCGAACGGCCATCAGCGCCAGACCCAGCCGGCCCCGCACCAGGTTAGCCGCGAAGACCCCGCTGATGATCCAAATGGGCAGCAGCAGATAGTAGAACTGCGTCTCCGTGCGGACCCGATAGCTTCCAAAGCTCGGAGAAGGCACGACGTTGCCGGCCATGCCGCCCGCGGTGTGGATGATCACGTATTCCGTAATGAACTGAAACGCCATCGTGGCGATGGCCAGGTACAGACCCTTGATTCGCAGGGACGGCAGTCCCACGACGGCGCCGACGCCGAAAGCGACGATGCCTGCGAGCGGGAGCGCGATCACGAACGGCAGGGTCAGGCGTGTCGTGGCATACCATGAGGCGTAGGCGCCGATGGCCATGAAAGCCGCGTGACCGAGCGAGATCTGCCCGGCGAACCCAGTCAGCAAAGCGATCCCGACCGCGCCGATAGCGAAGATTCCAATAGTGTTAAGCAGGAACAGATACCGTCCCAACAAGAACGGCGCCGCGACCAGCGCCGCCACGAGCAGGAGGAACCCCACCCGATGGAACCGGGTATCCAGGAGCGCCACGTCCTGGGCGTAGGTGGTCTTGAAGTCGCCGGCCGGTCGGACGCTCACGGACTATTCACTCATCACCGTGTTTTCGTACTGCCATGAAGTGCACCCCTAAAGGAGTAATCTTAGGGCACCCGACCAAGGTCGAGCCTTCTATGACCCGTTCCCGCCTAGAGCCGCTCAATGTGCTCGGTGCCGAACAACCCATAGGGTTTGATCAGCAAGACCAGCAGAATAACCAGGAAGGGCGTGATTTCCTTGAAGCCGTACAACTGGATGCCGAACAGCGCCACATTGGCGTCGATGTAGCCGCCCAGGATGTTCTCGACGATGCCGATGATGAAGCCACCCAGGATCGCGCCCGGGATGCTGTCCAACCCACCGAGGATCACCGCGGCCAGCGCCTTCAATCCCACGTATCCCAGCGCGAAATTCACGCCCAGCCACAGCCCCAACAGGATACCTCCGACCGAGGCCGCGATCGCCGCGAACGCCCAGGCGTAGGCGAAGACCCGCTTGAGGCTGACCCCCAACGTCGAGGCGGTCAACTGCTCGTTGGCGGCGGCGCGCATGGCGATGCCCCACAGCGAGTACCGAAAGAACAACGAGAAGAGAGCCAGCAGGACCAGCGCCACCAGAGCGCTCCAGATGCCGACTTCAGGGATCACCAGTTCTCCCACACGAGCCACGCCCGCCGGCACCACCGGCGGAAACTGCCGCGTGTCCCCGCCCCACAGGCCGACCATGGCGCCCCGGATGATGTAGCCCAGCGCGAGGGTGACGATGATCACCGACAGCACCGACTGTCCGTACAGCGGACGCATGATCCCACGCTCGATCACGAACCCGAGCGCGGCCGCGGCGGCAAGTGTTCCGATGATCGCCAGGATGAACGCCAGCCAGACCGGCAGGCTGCCCAGGCTGCGCGTCAGCGCAATCGCCAGGTAGCCGCCAAAGAGCACCAGTTCGCCGTGGGCCAGGTTGAGGATCTTCGTGGATTTGTAGAGCAGTGCAAAGCCGAGCGCAATCAGAGCGTAGATCGAGCCGACCGCCAGCCCGACCACGACACCCTCGAGAATGAAGCTCGGGGTCATCGCGTTATCTTACAGAGACGATCTTCATCGTCGGCCTGATCTCCAAGGTGCGGCCATCCTCATACCGCACCGTGAACACCGCCTCGAACTCGTCCGCCCCGCCGTAGATCGCGGCGATGAGATCGCTGTACCGGTCGGTGATGTGGCCGCGGCGCAGCTTGCGCGTGCGCGTGAGCTCGTCGTCGTCAGGATGGAACTCCTTGTACAGCGACACGAACCGGCTGATCCGCCACTCGGATTTCAGGCGTGTGTTGGTTTCGGTCACAAGCCCGCCGAGCAGTTCGAGCACTTCGGGCCGCTGTGAGAGATCGGTGTACGACGTATACGCGATGCCGCGGTCCTCGGCCCACTTTCCGACGTTGCGCATGTCGATGTTCAGGATGGCGGCCAAAAGCGGCCGGCCCTCACCGACGACCATCGCTTCCTGAATGTAGGGCGTGAACTTCATCATGTCCTCGATGACGCGCGGGGCGACTTTGGTCCCGTCGGCCTTCTGGATGACGTCACCCATACGGTCGAACATGATGATGTCGCCGCTGGGGTCGAGTTCCCCGGTGTCCCCGGAATAGAGCCAGCCGTCGCGCAGCGCTTTCGTCGTCGCCTCGGAGTTCTTGTAGTAGCCGAGGAAGACCGAAGGGCTCCGCTCCAGGATCTCCCCATCAGAGGAGAGCACAACCTCGGTGTTGGCGATCGGCGCGCCCATCGTCCAGAAGCGCACCTGGCCGTCCCGGTGGACACACGAGATCCCGGCGATCTCCGTCTGGCCGTAGATCTGCTTGAGGTTCAAGCCCATGGCGCGGAAGAACTTGTGGTAGTCGGGCCCAAGCGACGAGCCGCCGTTCCAGGCCATGCGCATGCGCGTCATCCCTATCTTGTCCAGGATGGGCCGGTAGACCGTCCAGTACCAGAACGCACGCATCGTCTGCAGCCACCACGGCACGGGCCGATTCTCGGCCTCGAGCTCGACGGTACGCATGCCCGCCCGCATCGCCGCGTTATAGATGGCCTGGCGGATGGGTCCGGAGTCGAGGATGCGCACGGTCACCGCGGAGTGCAGCCCTTCGTAGATCCGCGCCGGCGCGAAGGTGAAGCTCGGGCCGATCTCGCGGAAGTCACGCTGCGCGGTTTCTGGCTCTTCGGGGAAGTTGACGGTGAAGCCGACCTGCTGATGCAGCGTGAACGAGAACGTCTGCTCGCCGATCCAGGCGAAGGGGAGATACGAGACAAACTCGTCCCCGGGGCCAAGGCTCGGCTCGACGGCTCGAAAGTTCTCGCCCTGGCTGAGCAGGTTGTCGTGGGAGAGCATGGCGAGTTTGGGCAGCGCGGTCGTGCCCGACGTCTGGCAAAGGATCGCCACGTCATCGCGGCGACCAGTGGCGACCAGGGCGGCGAAGCGATCCGGCTCCAGGGCGTGCGCCTGCCGTCCCAGCGTTTCCAACTCGGTGAACGGGACCAGCTTCGGGTGACGGTAGCGCCACATGCCGCGCCAGTCTTCCACGATGATCCGCTCGACGTGCGGCAGGCGATCTTCCATCTCGAGGATCTTGTCCGTTTGCTCCTGATCCTCGCAGAAGACGAATCGGGCGCCCGCGAAGTCGATCAACTGCGCGAGCTGCTCAGCCAGACTGTCCTGGTACATGCCGCATGAGATGGCGCCGATCGCCTGCGCGCCCATGGCGATGTAGTATAGTTCGGGCCGGTTGTCGGCGATGAGCGTGATGACATCGTGCCGGCGCAGCCCGAGCGCGAGCAGGCCAAGCGCGCACGCGCGCGCGTGGTCGAGGTACTGCCGCCACGAGATCTCTCGCCAGATGCCGAACTCTTTCTCGCGGAAGGCGACGCGATCACCGAACCGCCCGGCATTGTGCGCCAGGCATTTCGGGAACGTGTCGGGAGCGTCAACGGCCGCAGCCGGGGCCACGACGTGAACCCGCTCCAGGACGGCCTGCGCGGTCATGTCGCAGGCCTCAGGCCAGCGGACGCCACAGCGATCACGCCACCGTCTCCTCGCCCAGGTAGGCCTGGATCACCGTGGGATCGTGCTGGATCTCACCGGGCAGCCCATCGGCGATCTTGCGGCCGTAGTCCATGGCGATCAGGCGATCGCAAAGGTCCATGACCACGCCCATGTCGTGCTCGATCAGGATCATCGGCAGGTGCCGGACCTCGCGCAGCTCCAGGATGAAGCGCGCGACGTCGGCTTTCTCGTCCGCGCTCATGCCGGCCATGGGCTCGTCGAGCAGCAGCAGCTTGGGCTCCATCGCCAGCGCGCGCCCCAGCTCGACCTTCTTCTGGATGCCGTAGGGCAGTTCGGCGACGTGGTGACTGCGGTATTCCTCCATCTCGAGGAAATCGATGATCTCCTCGACCCTCGCTCGGTGATTCAGCAACTCGCGCTCGGCAGCGCCCCAATAGATGCCGCTGGCCGCGACCCCGGCGTGCATGTGGAGCAGCCGGCCGGACATGATATTGGCCAGCACCGTCATCCCGGGGTAGAGGGCCAGGTTCTGGAAGGCGCGGGCGATGCCCATGTGGGCGCGTACGTCAGGCGACTGGCGTGTGATGTCACGCCCCGCGAACGCAATGCGCCCGTCCTGAGGATGGTAGAAACCGTTGATGCAGTTCAGGACGCTGGTTTTGCCCGCGCCGTTGGGACCGATGATCCCGAGTAACTCCCCGGCGCGCATCGAGAAGGAGAGGTCGTCGATCGCCGTCACACCGCTGAACCGGAGCGTAAGCCGGTCGACGGTCAGCACGGTGTCGACAGAGGAAAGATCGCGCCCCACGCGGGAGTAGATACGTCCCTGGGCGACGGCCTTCCTGCCTTTCTGGAGACCCGCGATCACCCCGGCGGCAGTAGGGACGCGCTGCCGCCGGGGTGAAATGAACCTTACTATCTGGAACAGCGAGACGCCGACGAAGCCCGCGGGGGAAGCAGGGTGGACGAGGTCTGGGATTCGGCCGAGCAGTGGAGCGAGCCCGAACGGCTGGCCTGGCAGGAGCGGCGTCTGCGTGAGGTCATGGCCGCGGCGGCCCCACACGCCCCAGCGGCGCGTCAGCGTCTGGCGGCGGCCGGGCTGACGCTACAAGACCTCACCCTCTCCGCCCTGAGTCGCCTGCCGGTGCTCTCGAAGGACGCGCTGCCCGATGCACAGCGTCAGACACCGCCGTTCGCGGGATGGCTGGGCGTTCCCCTTCATGAGGCCGCGCGGCTGTTCAGGTCACCGGGACCAATTCTTGATCCCGAAGGCCGCGACGACGACTACTGGCGCTTCGCTCCGGCCCTGTTCGCCGCCGGCATCCGCCCCGGCGACGTCGTCCTCAACACCCTGTCCTACCATTTGACGCCAGCCGGCCACATGCTCGACAGCGCGCTGCGGGCGCTGCGGTGTCCCGTGATCCCGGCGGGTCCGGGCAACACCGAGGTCCAGGCGCGCCTGTTGGGCGAACTACCGGTCACCGGCTTCATCGGAACGCCGAGCTTCCTCGCGACGGTGCTGGAGACGGCGCTGGCTCTGGGAATCACGGTCCGGCTGCGCGCGGCGTTCGTCATCGCCGAAATGCTGGCCGAGTCGCTGCGGACGCGTCTACAGACTCAATACGGTGTACGCGTGAGCCAGGGGTACGGGACGGCCGACCTGGGCTCGATCTCGTATGAATGCTCCGCGCGCAGCGGCATGCACGTCGCACGTGAGATGATCGTGGAGTTGATCGATCCGCACACCGGGAGACCTGCAGAGACCGGCGCGCCCGGTGAGGTGGTCGTGACCGCGCTCAATCCCGCCTACCCGCTGCTGAGATTTGGCACAGGGGATCTTGCGGTGATGGCTGAAGGCGGGTGTCCATGCGGCCGCACAGGACCACGCCTGGCGCGCATCGTAGGACGGGTGGGGGACGCCGTGAAGGTGCGGGGCATGTTCGTGCATCCCGCCGAGGTGGACCGTGTCATGGCGCACCACCCCGAGGTCGCACGGTATCAGGTGGTGGTCACCCGCGCCGGAAATCTCGACGAGATGCTGGTTCGCATCGAGCCTCGGTCGCACATGGTTGCTGCGGCAGATTTGCGGGAGCGGGTCCGGCAGAGTCTCATGGAGGGCTTGCGGCTGCGCGGCGAGATCGAGATTATTGGACCCGGCACCCTGGCGGCAGACGCCCGGAAGGTTATCGATCGGCGCACCTGGGACTGAAACACCTGTTAGTCGGGGGATTATCGTGTTGTCTAGAGGGTGGAAGGGAAGGAAGTTCGTATCTTGGCGGGCTTTGGCGGGCGCGTTGACACCTCTCGCGGGGCCATGCTAGATTGGCGATGATTTTGAACACGAGCCCACTGACATCCATGGATCTTCCTCAGCGTCACGGCTTCACGGTCGACAGCAGCGGCCACCTCATCATCGGAGGAGTGCCCGCAGCCGATCTTGCCGCCCGGTTCGGAACGCCGCTGCACGTCATCGATGAGACGCGGATGCGGGCGAACTGTCGCGCGTACGTTGAGGCGATGCGGACGCACGCACCCGGGCCGAGCAAGGTGATCTTCGGGTCCAAGGCGCTGTGTACCATTGCGACGTGCCAGGTGGCCCATGAAGAAGGCCTGGGCATCGACGTCGTCAGCCCAGGGGAGATCTATACTGCGCTGCAGGCCCGCGTCCCGGCCGAGGCGCTGTTCTTCCACGGCAACAACAAGACGCCCGACGAGATGGCGTACGGGCTTGAAGCGGGCGTCGGGCGCTTTGTGGTCGACAACGAGTACGAGATGAAGACACTCGACCGGCTGGCGCGCGAGCGGGGCCGTCGTGTCGATATCCTGCTGCGTGTGACACCCGGCGTCGAACCGCACACGCACAAGGCCATTCAGACTGGGGGCGTGGATTCGAAGTTTGGGTTCGGCATGCTCGGCCCGTCTGCGGAAGAGGCGGTCCGTCTGGCCCTGGAGGCTCCCGGAGTCCGCCTGCGCGGTCTGCACAGCCACATTGGCTCCCAGATCCTGGAACTCGAACCCTTCCTGCTGGCGGCCCGCGCAGTGATCGCCTTCGCCGCGGAGATGCGGTCCGGCGGGCTCGCGCTCGAAGAACTCAACCTGGGCGGCGGGTTGGGAATTCGCTACCTTCCGGAGCACGAGCCGCCGGCGCGCGACGCGTACGTGCAGGCCATGATGGACACCGCGCGGGATCTGTTGTCGCAGTATCGCATGCCCACCCCTACGCTGATCATCGAGCCGGGGCGATCGATCGTCGGCGACGCCGGTGTGACGCTCTACACCGCCGGCGCCGTCAAGCCGATTCCGGGTGTGCGGACATACGTCTCGGTCGATGGGGGCATGTACGAGAATCCGCGGCCGGCGCTCTACGGCGCCCGCTATGGCGCCGTCGTCGCCACCCGAGCCGCCGAGTCACCGACGCAGCGCGTCGCTGTAGCCGGGCGCTGCTGCGAATCCGGCGACGTCCTCATCTGGGACGCCGACCTGCCCGACGTATGCGAAGGCGACCTCCTTGCGGTCTTTGCGACGGGGGCGTACACCTATTCCATGGCCAGCAACTATAATCGCTATCCTCGGCCGGCGCTGGTGTTCGCGCGCGACGGGACGGCCCAGATCGCCGTCGAGCGCGAGACCTCGGCCGACCTGGTCCGCCACGATCGCGCGCTGACACGCGCGGTGCCGGGTCCGGCGAGGGCGCGATGATCTTCGGCGCCGATTCGCGCACGATACCCCTTCGGATCATCGCCATTCTGATCGCTGTGACCGTGCATGAGTATGCGCACGCCTGGATGGCCGACCGGCTCGGCGATCCGACGCCCCGCATGCGCGGGCGGCTGTCGCTTAACCCGCTCGTGCACCTCGACATCATGGGAACGCTGCTCTTGCTGATCGCGGGGTTCGGGTGGGCGAAACCCGTCGAGGTGAACCCCCGATACTTCACGAACTGGCGACGAGGCATGCTGATCGTGGCTGCGGCCGGGCCGCTCTCGAACGTAACGCTTGCGTTCCTGATCGGTCTGTTATTCCAGTTCGGACTCCTCGATCCCTCGATGTGGGTGGGACGGCTGGCGTTGTACACGATCTACCTGAACCTCGTGCTCGCAATCTTCAACCTGCTGCCGGTGCCGCCGCTGGATGGCTCCAAGATCCTCTCGGGGATTCTGCCGCCCGCGCAGGCCCTGGTCTATGACCGGCTCGCGCCCTACGGGCCGCTCGTGCTCCTGGCGCTCATCCTGCTCCCGGGCAGCTTCTTCGGATCCCTGCTGGGTCCGCCGGTGTCCTGGCTGTTCGCCTACGCCGTGGGATCGGGCGGATTCTGATGCGACAGCAGTCTCCGGGGCCTTCATCGCACAGTCTGGCGAGCGGGTACACGGTCAAGGTCCCGGGGTTCGAAGGTCCGCTCGACCTGCTGGTCACGCTGGCCCATCAAGGGAAGATCGATCTCACAACCGTTTCGCTCGCCGACCTGACGACCGAGTTCCTCGATCGCACGAAACGCTCCGTCGACCTCAACGAGGCTACCGAGGCGTTGTGGATGCTGGCGGCGCTGGTTGAGATGAAAGCCAAGCTCCTGCTGCCGAAGCCACCGCCTCCCGAGCCGCTTCCCGAAACTGAGGCGAGCGATTTGCCAGAGCGCCTGGAGGAGCAACTCAGCGAGTATCGCGCCTTCAAGGACGCCGCAGAGGCGCTCCGGGCGCTCGAAGAGCTTCAGCAGCGCGTGTTTGCGCGATCCCCGCAACCCGGCGAACCATCCGAGCTGCTGCTGGATGGCGTGACAGTGGACGATTTGTTCAAGGCCTTCCAGGCCGTGCTGACGCGCGTCCGCACGGAGCGGGCGGCCGAGGTGGCGGACGAGCCTGTACGGGTCGCCGACCGGAAGATCGCCATCCTCGCCGCGCTCCGCCGGTCTCCGCAGGGCCTGGAATTTTCCGCCCTGTTCCCCGACCGCGCGACCCTGGTCCTCGTGATCGTCACGTTCCTGGCGCTGCTCGAGCTCATCAAAGAGCGGCTGGTGCGCGTCCAGCAGCCCTCGCCACTCGCGCCGATTCTTGTGATTGCCGTGTCCGTATGAGCCTGGACCCGTCCCTTCAACCCGAGGCGTCTCCGCCGCAGGACGACGTCGATGTCAACTCCCCGGCCGCGGATGAGGAAGAACCGGCTGTGGCGTCGCAGGGCGCGGCGATCGAAAGCCTGTTGTTCGTCGCCGACCGCCCGGTCTCGCTGGACCGTCTTGGTGGGCTGCTCGACATCCCTCTGGGGACGGCCCGGCAGGCGCTTGAACACCTGCGCAGGCGCCTGGCAAGCGGTGGGCTGATGCTTCAAACGGTCGCCGGCGGCTATCAGATCTGCACCCGCCCTGAGCATGCCGAGACGGTACGCCGCTTCCTGCAGCTTGAGCACGGCGAGGCCCTGACGCGCGGCGCGCTGGAGACGCTGGCCGTGATCGCGTATCGCCAGCCTGCGACACGAGGCGACATCGAAGGGATTCGTGGAGTCCGGAGCGACTGGCACATCGAGCGGCTTCTTGAGCGGCAGGTGATCCGCGAGGTCGGCCGGCGGCACACCGTTGGGCGTCCTGTGCTGTTTGGGACGACCGAGCTCTTCCTCCGATACTTCGGGTTGAACGACCTTTCCGACCTACCCCCGATGGGCGATCAGGGCGTCCAGGTCCTGCTCGACGCAGTGCGGTGAGACCGAGACGCGACGTGAGGAGGCCGATGACGTGGCGGCCGGTCCTTGTTGCGTTGCTCGCCATGATCCAGGGGATAGGAGCACCCGCCGGCGTGACAACCCGCGAGGCCCGCGGCGCCACAGGCCCGCCGCTGCCGGTCGCTGCCACATCGTCCCGGGCGGCAGCCGGACCGGTCGCCGCCGTGCTCATGGATGTCGGGACGGGACGGCTCCTCTATGCGCGCGACGTCCACAGGCGGATGGCGCCTGCGTCGACCACCAAGATCCTGACAGCGATCCTGGCGATCGAGCGGCTCTCACCGGGCGCGACCATTACCATCAGCGCCGGGGTCGGCGGCGTGCGGACAGGGACGACGATCGGCGTGGAAGCAGGAGAAACCTGGAAGGTGCGTGATCTGCTGCACGCTATGATGGTGCGCTCCGCCAATGACGCGGCGGTCGCCCTCGCCGAGGGTGTCTCAGGAAAGGTCGAGCGATTTGTCTCGCTGATGAATGCGAGGGCCCGGCAGATCGGCGCGCGCAACTCCCACTTCACGAACCCGCACGGCCTTCATGAATCCGCGCACTACACGACGGCCTATGATCTGGCGTTGATCACACACCATGCGCTGCGTCATCCGCACTTCGCCGCGATGGTGAGCATGCACACCTGGGAGCTCGCGCGCCCTGACCGGCTCCCGCAGGAGTTCGCCAACACGAACAAGCTGCTCGACCGGTATGCGGGAGCCGACGGCGTGAAAACCGGATGGACGGCGGCCTCCGGACACACACTGGTGGCATCAGCCACCCGTGATCACTGGCAGCTCCTCGCGGTCGTGCTGAAGAGTCAGGACAGCTATCGGGACGTTGAGCAATTGCTCGACTACGGGTTCCAGACATTCGCGCCGGTGACGGTCGCGCGGCGCGGCGAGACGCTTGCGAGCGTGACAGTGGGAAGGCGCCGCGGGCGTCTCGTCGCCATGGTCCCTGCGGATGTCCATGCGGTGGTCCGCCGTGGGGCGGCGGTCTCCTCCCGCGTCTCGCTGCGCTCTGGCCTGCATCCTCCGATCTCCGCGGGAGAACGCGTCGGCGACGTACAGTTCATCGAGGGTCAGAGCGTGGTGGCTCGTTCTGCGCTGATCGCGGCCTACCGCGTGGCGCCATGACCTCCACACCGACATGAAGGCCGAACGCCTGAAGTGGGACGCCCGCTATCAATCGGGGGAGTATTCACATGACGGGCCGCCCTCGAGGCTCCTCCGGCGGTGGCTGCCCCAGTTGCGACGGGGACGCGCGCTGGACGTCGCGACCGGGCTCGGCCGTAATGCGCTGTTCCTGGCCAGGGCGGGATTTCGCGTCGATGCGATCGACATTTCGCCGACAGGCCTACGAGAGGCTGCACGCCGGGCGCGACGGGCCCGACTCCGCGTGCGATGGATTGAGGCCGACCTGGACACCTACCAGTTCGGGAAGGATCAATATGACGTGGTTGTGAACGCCTTTATTCTCAAACGGCGGCTATTCCCCGCCCTGCGGTCCGCTGTGCGGCCCGGTGGGGTCATGATCGTCGAAACCCACTTGACGGAGCCGCAGCCCGACGGTGGACCGACCAGCCGGACGCACCGTCTTCGGCATGGGGAATTGGGACGGCGCTTCCGTGATTGGGACGTCCTGGAGGTCGAGGAGGGCCTCTTCACGGAAGGCGGCCGCAGTTGGCTGCTGGGGCGCATTGTGGCCCGGCGCCCGCCTCGGCGAGGTCGTTCACGATGAGACAGACGCTGTGGGTGCTTGCGGTCGGTCTTGCGATCGCTGTAGGGCTCGCCGCCCCCGGAGCGTCGGCTGGCGTCGCCGCGCGCTTTCCATTGACGGTCACCGACGCGACGGGAAACGTCGTCGTCGTCCCGAGCCAGCCTCGACGGATCATCTCGCTCGCACCCAGCGTCACCGAAATCCTGTTCGCGCTGGGGCTCGACCGCGAAATCGTGGGCCTGAGCGACTCGGATGACTACCCACCCGACAAGGTGCAGGCGAAGGTCCGCATCGGCGGGGTGGCGATCAACTTCGAACGTGTGGTGTCGCTGAGACCCGATCTCGTCATCGGCATACCGAGCCTGCAACGCGACCAGCTTGGGCGCCTCAAGTCGCTTGGCCTCACGGTTTTGGCCGTGGACGCGGCATCGATCGAGGAGACCATCGCTCAGGTCAGTCTGCTCGGACGGGCCACGGGTCGCACGCGCCAGGCTGACGAACTGGTCGCCTCGATCCAGCGGCGCGCGCAGGTCGTGCAGCGAGCCGCACGGACGACCGTCTACATCGAGGTGTGGAATGAGCCGGTGATCGTCGCCACTGGTGATACGTTGATCAACGACCTGGTGACGCGGGCGGGCGGGGTGAACATCTTTGCCGATCGACGAGGCTACGCACAGGTCCCCTTAGAAGCCGTCCTGGTGCGGAATCCGCAGGTGATCTTTCTGCTCTACCCCGGGCGGGACCGCCTGCGCGGCCGTCCCGGGTGGCGCGCGATCGAGGCTGCGCGGAACGGTCGCATCACCGAGCTGCCGACCGAGCTGGTAAGCCGACCCGGGCCCCGCATCGTGGAGGGCCTCGCCCTCGTCTCGCGCATCCTCTTGGGCGCGCAGTAGGCGCGAGGTGAACAGCGCGCGCCGCATCGAGATCGCCGGTCTCACCTGCCGTCTCGGTGAGGTGACGGCGCTCGACGACGTGTCCCTCACGATTCCCGCCGGCGTCCTGTTCGGGCTCGTGGGGCCTAACGGCGCGGGCAAGACGACCCTTCTGCGGGCCATTGCCGGCGCGATAGGGCCGGCGGCCGGAGGCGTCTTGATCGATGGCCGGGATCCAGGCTCCACGCCCGTGCAAGACCTGGCGCGCTTGATGGCGGTGCTTCCTCAACGTCCGGTCGCGCCTGTGGGTGTGACGGTCCGGGAGACCGTCGGATGGGGAAGAGGGCCGCATCTTGGGCGTTTGTCGCGTCCGGGTCCAGACGATCTGCGAGTCATCGACGAGGCCCTGACGGACACGGATACGCTGGAGCTGGCAGATCGCCCGATAGATGCCTTGAGTGGCGGCGAGCACCATCGAGTCCTGATCGCGCGGGCTCTGGCTCAGGGCCCAAGGATCCTGCTTCTCGACGAGCCCACGGTCCATCTGGACATTGGCCACCAGGTGGACGTGATGGATCTCTTGCTGAGGCTCGCCGGACGCGGGCTGACGATCGTCGCAGCCCTGCACGATCTCAATCTTGCCGCTGCCTCGTGCGACAGTCTGGCCCTGCTCTCGGCGGGTCGCGTGCTGGCCTGCGGTGAGCCGGCCGAGGTGCTGCGGCCCGATCTCATCAGGCTCGCCTATGGCGCCGCGGTGACGGTTCGTGTCAACCCATCATCGGGCCGGCCCTATCTCATCGTGGCGGGGAAAGCCGGCAGCGCCGCGTCCGGGCCCCGTCTGCATGTCATCTGCGGCGGCGGCACCGGTGCCGAGATCCTCGCCCGTTGTGTCGAAGCCGGCTATCGTGTGAGTGTGGGCGTGGTCCATGTGATGGATACTGACGAGGAGGCGGCGCGCGCGCTCGGCCTCGAGGTGATCGAGGAGGCGCCTTTCTCGCCTGTACGTCACGAGACGGCAGCCGCCGCGACCGCTGCGGCACTCGCGTCTGATGTGGTGTTGGTCACGCCCATCCCGGTTGGCCCGGGCAACCTTCGTAACTTGGAGGTGGCGGAATCGGCCCTCGCAGCGGGGATTCCCGTCATCCTGGTCGATGGGATCGCGCAGCGGGACTTCACAGGTGGGGCCGCGGCGGCGGCGGCGGTCCGGCTGGCCGCAGGCGGCGCTCGTGTGGTTCCCAACGTGCAGACTGCCCTTCTTACTCTGAGGCGGCTCGCGCCGCCCGGTAGAGGCGCCCGGGAGGGGTAGGCGTGGCCGTACGCAAGCCTGTGGTGACAATCGACGGTCCCACGGCGGCAGGGAAGTCAACGGTGGCACGCGCCGTTGCCCGCCGGCTGGGATTCCAGTATGTTGACACCGGTGCCATGTACCGGTCGGTGGCGATTGCCGCCATCCGCCAGGGCAGAGACCTGACCGATGACGACGCGCTTGCACATCTCGCGTCCACGCTGATGATCAAGTTTCGCGAGGATGACGCGGGCACCCGCGTGTTCGTGAACGGGGAGGACGTCACCTCGTCGATCCGCTCCCCTGAGGTGAGCAACGCGGCATCGATCGTGAGCACCTCCCCGCGTGTGCGGTCTGCCCTCGTGGCCCGGCAGCGCGCCCTGGCCGCAGAGGGGGGCGCCGTCATGGAGGGGCGGGACATCGGCACCGTCGTCTTCCCCGACGCTGAGGTCAAAGTGTTCCTGAATGCGAATCTGGACGCCAGGGCGACCCGGCGTCACGCGGAGCTCGTGGCGCGCGGCGTCAAGATCGAGCTTGACGAAGTCAGGCACCAGGACGCCGAGCGAGACCGGCGCGATGAAACCCGGCAACACTCGCCGCTGCGCCCCGCTGCTGATGCGATCATCCTCGATACGACGACGCAGACGCCGGAGGAGATCACGGACGCCATCGTCCGGCTCGTCCGGGAGCGCACGGGAACAGGCTAGCCGTGTGGTATAATTGCTGGAAGGGGTTTCTGGCTGTATGTTTCTGGGCGTTGTTCCGCTTGCGCGTCGAGGGGCGCGAGCACGAACCGGAACGCGGCACCGTCCTGGCGATCTGCAACCATGCGAGCGCTATTGATCCACCGATCGCCGGGGTGGCGCTGTGCCGTCAGGCCCGATACATGGGGAAGGAGGAACTCGTGCGCACCCCTATCCTCGGCCCGCTTTTGCGGTCGATCGGGGTATTCCCCGTACGCCGTGGCGAGGCGGACCGCCAGTCGATCCGCACGGCGTTTCAGATCTTGGGGAGGGGAGACGTATTGGTGATGTTCCCTGAGGGGACGCGCAGTTCTGACGGTCGCCTGCGTGCTGCCGAGCCGGGCGCAGCGCTGCTCGCGCTGCGCAGCGGCGCAACGGTGCTCCCGATGGCCGTGATCGGGAGCCACCTCGCCATGCCGAAGGGCGCGCGGTTTCCCCGGCGCGTTCCCGTGCTGGTGCGGTTTGGGCCGGTGATCAAGGTCCCCAAGCACGAGGGGCGGATAGACCGCACGGTGCTGGATGCCTGGGGCCGACGGTTCATGGCGGCGATTGCCGCGCTCCTGCCTGCGGACCAACAGCCTGGGCCTGAGGCGCTGGAGGCGCCTGGATCGTCGAGGGGCTCAGCACCAACAGCGCTGCTGCGTGAACCCTGAAGACCGCGGGCAGAGTCCCGATCGATTCGCCGTCCGCCTGGATCGCCAGGGACGTCGAGCCGGTGACGTGAATCTCCCGTCCCTGGACCTGCCGGACCTTCCGGTGCGTCAGATGACGGCCTGAGAAGACTTTCGGAAGCACCACCAGCATCTCGAACCGGCTGAGCGGCCCGGCGATCACGGCGTGCAGCACGCCGTCGTCCGGCCGGGCTGAAGGTACCAGCCACATGCCCCCGGCGTTCCACGCGGTGTTACCGACCGCGATCAGGAACAGCCGCTCCCGACTGACGGCGCCATCCACGGTGATTTCCACCTCGACCGGTCGGTAGGTCGCGAGCATCTTTAGAATCCCCAGCACGTACATGACCGTGCCGCCGAAGACCTTGGGCCAGGCGTTGACCTGCCGCGCCACCTCGCCATCGAATCCCGCGCCCGCAATCGTGAGGAAGTACCGGCCGTTCACCTCGCCGAGATCGATGGCACGGGGCCGTGCGGTGACCAGCGCGGCGGCGGCGGCGACAGGCTCGCGGGGTAGGCCGAGCGCGCGCGCGAAGTCGTTGCCGGTCCCGACCGGGATCACACCCAGCGCGGGGCGCTGGCTGGAGGCCATCAGGCCGTTGGCGACCTCGTGCGCCGTCCCGTCCCCTCCGACAGCCAGGAGGACGTCCGCGGTGGAGGCGGCGGCCAAGTCCCTGGCATGACCCCGGCGTATCGACAGGCTCTCGGTGATCTGCCATCCTGCTTCTTCGATGATCGGCCGGGCGTCTCGCCAAAGCCTGGCGCCCCGGGACCCGCCGGCGATGGGATTAATGATGGCGTGCGCGTGCATCACTGACAAACTACGGGAGCGCGCGCCGGACTCCTCCCCTGGCAGGAGTTTGCGCCGGCATGCGCGGACTTTTGTTCTCGATGGCCGCATCGAAGAGCGCTGACGCTCCAGTCATCATCGAGGTCCTGGCGCCGAGCCTGGTTGGCACGGGCCTGCCCCGCGTGGTCAGGGAGGCCCGCCGGCCGCACGTCCCGGGTCCGTGGGATGTCGGGAGCGACGGAGCCTACCTCCTGATGCGGTTTCTCGACCGGCTGCACGAGGAGTTTGGCGCCGGCGTCGTGGTCCACGTCGTCGAGCCCCTGTCCTTCGCCTGGATGCTGCGCGTCCTTCGCCATCGCCCGCGTCGCTATCCGGCGTTTATCATTGGCGGTCGGGAAGTGGTATCTGGAGGTGATGAGCACGTGGTCGCCCGGATCGCCAGCTTGCTCCGGGCCAGACCCGCCGGCAGGTGAGTCGAGGAGTTTGCGGGCCAGTGGTCGAAGACGACGCCATGTCGAGGCGAGCACCTCTGAGCAAACGTTCCCGACGTACAGGGAGGCTGTCATGAAAACGCACGGGATTGTGTGGATGGTCATCGCAACCATCACCATGACGCTGCTAGGATGGCCTGGTGTCCGAACGCAGGCCCAGACGACGGTGGAGGACCGGCTGGTCATCATCACGCCAGTGGCCCGCTCGGTTGCGGATCCGGCAGTGGCCGCGTTCCGTGACTTTGCGCGACAGCGTTTCAATGTCACCGTGAACGTGACCGTGGTCTCCGCCGGCACCCCGGTGGCGTACGGTCGCATCCGCGAATGGGGCGGACGACCCGAGGCCGACATCTTCTGGGGCGGGGAGCCGGCGCTCTTCGATGATCTGGCCGAGCGCAAGCTGCTGGCCGCGCTAGAGCTACCCGAAGCAGCGCTGCGCGAGATCCCGGCGTCGATCGGCACGCCGAAGCCAGTGCCGCTCAAAGATCCCCGCGGCTTCTGGGTTGGCTGCTGCCTCACGCCGTACGGTTTGGTCTGGCAGCCCCGGCTGCTGCGGCGGTTGGGGATGGAAGCGATCCGCGACTGGGATGATCTGCTGGACTGCCGTCTGAAGGGCCAGATCGCGCAGGCGACGCCCGACCGGTCGAGTTCCAATCACGCCTCGTACGAGGTGGTGCTGCAGAAGCTCGGATGGCAGAGGGGCTGGGAGTGGGCGGCGCGCCTGGGCGCCAACACCGGCATTTTCGTGGCCCGCAGCCGTGACGTCCCGACGGTCGTCGCCAAGGGGGAGTTTGCCGTTGGGTTCGCCGTGCCGGCGTACATGGCGTTCGAGGATCTCTTGTCCGGATTCGATCTGAAGTATTTGACGCCGGTCGCCGGATTCGTCACGCCCGAGCCACTGGCGGTGATCGCGGGGTCGCGCAGCCCCCGGGCGGCCAGGGCCTTCATCCAGTTCATCCTGAGCGACGAAGGCCAGCGGGTGGTGATGTCGAGGGGTGAGTACGGCATCACCCCGAAGCACCGGATGGAGGGCCCCGCCGGATCGGACGTCGAGAAGGTGGCGCAGTTCACCGGCACGCGGTCGTTCTTCGACAAGCCCGTCCAGAACATCTACGACGACAACGTGGCGCAGGGGCGCTACAGCCTGGTGAATGATACCTTCCGCAAGCTCATCGTGGAGCGCCACAACGAGCTGAAGCGGCTGCACTGCCAGTAAGGACCACCATGCAGGTCCGGCTGGACGGCGTCGTCAAGCGCTTCAAAGCCGTCGAGGCGATGGCCGGCGTGTCGCTTGCGATCAACGACGGCGAGTTCTTCACGCTGCTCGGGCCGTCTGGATGCGGCAAGACCACCACGCTGCGCGTCGTCGCCGGCTTCTACGACCCCGACGAAGGCACCGTCGCCTTCGGTGACACGCTGATGCACGGCGTGCCGCCGGCCGAACGCGGGATCGGGATCGTCTTTCAGAACTACGCGCTCTGGCCGCACATGACGGTCTTCGACAACGTGGCCTACGGGCTGCGGATCCAGCGCGTGTCCATCTCTGACATCACGCTGCGGGTTCGCAGCGCGCTGCATCAGGTGGGCCTGGAAGGGCTGGAGCATCGTACGCCGGGCCAACTCAGCGGCGGCCAGCAGCAGCGTGTCGCGGTTGCCCGCGCGCTGGTGCTGAACCCCCGGGTGCTGCTGCTCGATGAACCGTTGTCCAACCTCGACGCGAAGGTGCGGGCAAGGCTCCGCAGTGAGATCCGGCGCCTGCAGCAGGATCTGCGCATCACGACGATCTACGTGACCCATGATCAAGAGGAAGCGCTGGTGCTGTCCGACCGGATCGCGGTGATGAACGCCGGCCGGGTTCTTCAGGTCGGGACGCCGAGCGATCTGTACGAGCGTCCGGTCAGCCTCTTCGTGGCCGACTTTGTCGGCATCAACAACCTGGTTCCTGGCACTGTCACCGAGGTGGCCAACGGCGTGGCCAGGCTCGAGACGGCCGCCGGCCTGGTGCGGGGCGTCGCAGTCGGGCCGGTCGCCGCCGGCACCAAGGCCGTGATGGCGATCAGACCGGAAAACCTTATCCTCGAGGACGGCGCGCCGGCCGCGGACGTCACGCTGCGAGGACGCATCGTGCTCTCGCAGTATCTGGGCAGCCTGATCCGCTACGAGGTTGAGGCGGGCGGCATGCCGCTGCGCGTGGACGTCAGCGATCCGAAACGCCACTCGCTCCTGGGGCCCGGCCATGAAGTGATCGTGGGATTCCAGGCAACGTCTGCGCAAGTCTTTCCCGCGGAGGGCGCATGACCCCGCCCGCCGTCGCTGCCGCCGCGCCCCAGATCGCGGCGCGCCGCCTGCGGGTGCCCGCGATCGCGTGGGCGATTCCGCTGTATGCGTTTCTGGCGATCTTCACCGTGTATCCGCTGTTGCGGCTGTTCGTCGACGCGATCTCAACCGAAAACGGGCGATTCACGTTGGCTCACGTCATCGATTTCGCCCAGGACTCGTTCTATCAGCGCTCGCTGCTCAACTCACTCATCGTGGCGTCGGGCACCGTGGTCGGCTGCATCGTCATCGGGTTTCTCGCGGCGTTCCTCCTCGTGCGGTACGACTTTCCGGGTCGCGGGCTCTTCGGCTACTTGACGATGCTCCCGGTCATCATGCCGCCGCTGGTCGGCATCATGGGCCTGGTGTTCATCCTCGGGCGCGCCGGCACGGTCAACGTCATCCTCCAGGATTACCTGGGCCTGTCGAAGCCGATCAACTTTATCTACGGCTGGCACGGCGTGCTGCTCGCGATGATCCTGCACTATTTCCCGCTTATCACGCTCAACGTCGTGGACGGGCTCAGCAAACTCGACGCCTCGCTCGAGGAAGCGGCCGAGGCGATGGGCGCACGGGGGCTGCGGAAGATCCGCGATATTGTGGTCCCGCTGGTCACGCCGGGCTTCGTGTCCGGGGCAACGCTGGTCTTCATCCTGGCGTTCGCGGATTTCGCCACCCCGCTCGTGGTCGGTGTCCAGAGCCTGATCGCGTCGCAGGCCTATTTGAACATCGTGCAGTTCATCGACCGGCGCCTATTCAAGATGGGCATCGTGATCGGCGCGCTGATGTCGGTCATGGCGATCCTGTTCGTGATCGTGGCGCGGCGCCTCGTGGCGACGCGTGAGTATGCGGTGCTGTCGTACCGCGGTGTCGAGCGCCGCCCACTGAGCGGTGTGGCAAGGGTGCTGGCCCCCCTCTTCTTTGTGGTCATCCTCACGCTGGCCTTCCTGCCATCGCTGGGCGTGGCGCTCGCGGCGTTCGGCAGAGCCTGGGCGCTGACGCCGTTTCCGACCCGGTTCACGTTCGAGCACCTCGACACCGTGTTGCACCTCACACCGATCTATGTGATCAACACCCTGCGGTGGAGCGGCCTGGCCGCCGTCATCATCCTGGTCGTGGGCGTGCCCACCGGATGGATGCTGGCCCGCACGACCCTGCCCGGGCGTGGGGTGGTCGACGCCATCGTCACCCTGGTGCTGGCGCTTCCGGGCACGGCCATCGGCATCGCATACATCCGGGCGTTTCACGTCCCTGTCGCCGGCACCGATTTCATCCTGACCCGCCTGTGGATCATCATGCCGCTCGTGCTGGCCGTGCGCCGGATGCCGTATACGGTCCGCGCCACGTATGCCTCGCTGCTGGGCCTGCACCGCTCGATGGAAGAGTCGGCGGCGAGCGTGGGGGCCTCGGGCTTGCGTATCTTCTTCAACATCACGCTGCCGCTGATCTGGCGCGGCGTGCTGGCCGGCGCGCTCTTCTCGCTGATGTTCGCGCTCCAGGAGGCCGCGGCGACGATCTTCCTCGTGCTGCCGGGATGGGAGACCATGACCGTCGGCATTTTCACGTTCTACACCTCGGGCACGATCGGGCAGGCTGCGGCGCTGGGCTTCGTGCTGATCCTGCTGTGCGCGGCGGCTCTGTACGCGGTCAACCGGCTGACCGGCGCGCGGATGGGAGGACTGTTTGGCTCGGGCGGTGGATAACGCGCAAACGATCGTGCGCAGACCCGGGCGGCTGTTTGCAGGGTACGCCTTCGATCTCGACGGGACGGTCTATCTGGGCGACGCGCTGCTTCCGGGCGCCGAGTGTGCGATCCGAGGGCTGCGCGCCGCCGGGCGGCCGATCGTTTTCATTTCCAACAACCCGCTGCGCAGCCGTCAGGACTATGTGGCGAAACTGGGGCGTCTGGGGATTCCCGCGTCAGTCGAGAGCGTCGTGAACTCATCGTACGTGCTCGTGCATCACCTGCTGCAGACCGCGCCCCGCGCGCGTCTCTTCGTCATCGGGGAGGCGTCGGTGCGCGAAGAGTTGATCCAGGCCGGGTTTGCGCTGACCGACCACCCGGGGGACGTGGACATCGTGGTGGCCTGCTTCGACCGCACGTTCGAGTACCGCAAGCTGCAGACCGCCTTTGATGCAATCCGCAGAGGCGCCCGTTTCATCGCCACCAATCGCGACGCATACTGTCCGACACCCGAGGGCGGACTGCCGGACTGCGGGGCGATCATCGCCGCGGTGGAAGCCTGCACAGGCCATCAAGTGGAAGAGGTTGTAGGCAAACCGTCGGCCACCATGGGCCGGGTGCTGGTCGAACGGCTGGGCACCCCGCCGGGCGACAGCCTCATCGTGGGCGATCGGCTCGAGACCGATATCGCGATGGGCATGACGGCCGGCATGGTGACAGCGGTGGTGCTGACCGGCGTCACGACGGCAGAAGCGGCGCGATCGGCCGATCCGCAGCCTGCTTTCATCCTCGAACGGCTCGATCAATTGCTGCCAGACTCACGCGAATCCGACTGACATGGTACAGCGCCGTCCCGCCGTCATCGCGCATCGTGGGGCGTCGGGCGAGGCGCCCGAGAATACCCTGGCAGCGTATCGGCGCGCGCTGGACCTGGGGGTCGATGCCGTGGAGCTCGATGTCCACCTGTCCGCGGATGGCGAGCCGGTCGTCATCCACGACCCTCTCCTGGACCGGACCACCGACGGCCACGGCCTCGTGAAGGATCACACCGCGGAGGCCCTGCACCGCCTGGATGCGGGAGGCTGGTTTGGCGCGCGCTTCACGGGCGAGCGGATTCCCCTGCTGGCCGAGGCCCTCGATCTGCTCCGCCCGGTCAGGGTCCTCATCGAGATCAAGAACTGCCCGATCTACTACCCAGGGATCGCGGCGCGCGTGGCGGCGGTCGTGCGTAATGTAGGGCACCGTGCGGTCACGGTGTCGTCGTTCGACCACCCGGTGCTCCTGGAGATGAACGCCGCCGCGCCCGACATCGAGACCGCCGTCCTGTATTCAGCGCGCCCTGTTGATCCTGTTCGACTGGCGCGAGATGCCCGGGCGAGTGTCCTACACCCGCAATGGGTCTACGTCACGCCCTACGCGGTGACCTCAGCGCGCACCGCTGATCTGCGAATCGAAACCTGGACGGTCGACGAGCCCGCGCACCTGACCCACGTGGTGGGCCTTGCCGTCGACGGGATCATCACGAATTATCCGGACCGCTTGATCGCCGTGCTCGCAGGATCGTCCACTACACCGGGGAACCGCTAGGCCGCCACCGTCCAGCCGCGCTCTCGATCCCGCTCCGCCTCGTATGCGTCTCGTTGCCGGCGGGTCTCCGCCGCGTCCCACAGGAGCTCGCGGGCCATCAACGCGCACACAGTCTCGACGGCCTGATCCGCAGCCGCGACATCGATCGCCGCGAGCCTGGTCCGGAGAAACATGCCGTCCACGAGGGTCATGGCCAGCTCGGCTCTGCACCCGTACACGACCTCGGCGGCGATGCTGGAGACGACAGGAGCCAATCGCCCGGCCAGCGCAGGCTCGGCGCGCGTCAAGGCCAGCACGTCGCGCGCCGCCGATCCATACGATTCGAGCAGGTGCGTCTGCTGATCGTCCGCGAATCCGGCCGCGGCAATCTCGGCGCGGACGGACTCGAGCCCATCGGCGCCGGCCAGCGGCATCGTTGCAGTGCGGCACGCTCGGCCGCTGCCATCGCGGGCGACGATCGCGTCGACCGTATCCTCGGCCATCCTGCGGTAGCTCGTGAGTTTCCCGCCAACGATGCTGATGACGCCGCCCGGAGAGGTCATCACGCTGTGGTCGCGGGCCATCGCCGAGGTCGATCCTCCGGCGGCGACGGCCACGAGCGGCCGGATGCCCGCCCACGCCGCGGTCACGTCCTCACGCCGGAGGGGCCGCCGCAGATATCGGTTGGCGTGGTCGAGGAGATAGGCGACCTCTTCGGGTGTCACCCGAGGCGCCGCGAGATCGCCCTCGTAGTGGTCGTCGGTCGTGCCCAACAGCGGACGGCCGGCCCAAGGCACGATGAAAGCCAGACGCCCATCGTCGGTCTCAGGGATGACAATGGCGGTCGGGAGATCAACGGCGCCGGCGCGGAGGACCAGGTGCGCGCCCTTGCTGTGGCGGATCCGAAACGCGGGAGTCCGGTCGAGTGCCGCGACCCGCTCGCCCCAGATGCCGGCGGCGTTGACGACGACCCGCGCGCTGACCTCGAGCGTTCGACCGCTCAGGCGATCGCGGACACGGGCGCCGGTCACCTTGTCACCGCTTCGGAGCAGTTCGATCACCTCAGCGTAATTGAGGGTCGCCGCATCATGGGCGCGGGCGGTGGCGAGCACGGCGTGCGTCAACCGGACATCATCGGTGCGCGCATCGTAGTAGACCAGCGCCGCCCGCAGACCGCGGGTGCGCAGATCGGGGATCGTCCGCTCAACAGCAGTAAGCGAGATCGCGCGATGCCGAAGGTCTGGGCTGCGCGCGAACAGATCATAGGCGAACAGCCCGGCCCGGATACCCCACGGCGCGAACGCCCGTGCGATCGCCGGCATCGCCACGCCCAGAGGCCGGCGCGCGTCCCAGTAGAGGGGAATCACGAACGGCAGGGGGTGGACCAGATGCGGCGCCAGGCGCAACAACCGTGTGCGCTCGCGCAACCCTTCGCGGACCAGCGAGACGCGTCGCTGAGGGAGGTAGCGGATCCCGCCGTGCACCAGCTTCGTCGACCGGCTGCTTGTCCCACCGGCGAAGTCGGCCTGATCCACCAGTCCGACGCGGTAGCCTCGGCTGGCCGCGTCCAGGGCCACTCCGGCACCGGTAATCCCGCCGCCGATGACGAGCACCTCTACACCGCGTGATAAACGGTCGAGCTGTTCGCCCCGGGAAATGGATCGCATTGTCTGCGGCCTCTGTCGTCAGCGTAGCATGTGCGATTGCGGCGGGAAAGGCGCACCTGGCGCCGCGTGCGGCGGTTGCGGGGTCCCTGGGGCTCTGCTATTCTCAATGCCGGATGGCGGTGCGTCGCCGGTGAGGTGGATCGTGGAAGTCATTCTGGCCAGGCACCAAGGCTTCTGTGGTGGCGTGCGACGGGCGGTCGAGATGTCCGAGGCCGCGGCGCGTCAGCACGCCGGCGGGGTGCAGACCTGGGGCCCGCTGATCCACAACCCCCAGGTCGTCGATCGGCTCGAGGCGGCTGGTGTCGGGGTCACGGAAGACCTCACGGGGCTCGGCGGTGAGGCGTTCGTCGTCTCCGCGTACGGCGTTGAGCACGACGTGCTCGAAGCGGCGGAGGCTCGCGGCATGAAGATCATCGATGCCACCTGCCCGGTCGTCACGCGCGCCCATTCCCTCGCGTTCAAGCTCGTCGAGGAAGGATATCAGGTCATCGCGGTAGGCGATCACGGCCATCCTGAGATGGTGACCCTCAAGGAGGCCCTGGGCGACCGCGTCACTGTCGTCCACACACGCGAGGAAGCGGCGGTTGTGAGGCTGCGCGGCAAGATCGGCGTGATCTCACAGACAACGCAGTCGATGCAGAACTTCAAGGAGATCGTCGGCGACATCGCGCTCCGCACCAAAGAGCTGAAGGTCGTCAATACCCTCTGCCCCGCCATCACCGTCAGGCAAGAGGAGGCCGAGGTGCTCGTCGATCGGGTCGACGCCCTCGTCGTGGTCGGCGGGCACCACAGCAGCAACACGACCCGTCTCGCTGAGATCGGCACGGCCCACACACTGCCCACCTATCACATCGAGACGCCTGACGAGCTCGATCCGGCCTGGTTTGCCGGCATCGGACGAGTTGGCGTCATGTCGGGCGCCTCCACCCCAGACTGGATCATTGCTGAAGTTGTCCGCCGGCTCCAGGAGATCGGAGCCCGGATGGAGGAGCCCG
>JBQTJG010000552.1:0-14089 GCA_052387355.1 Armatimonadota bacterium
GGGAGGCTGCTGCGCAGCGTCCACGCCCATGCTTTGATCAAGCGCATCGACACGAGCCGCGCCGAGGCGCTCCCGGGCGTCTACGCGGTTCTTACCGGAAAGGACCTTCCCATCAAGTTCGGTATCCTCCCCGTCAGCCAGGACGAAGAGGTGCTGGCGGTAGACAAGGTGCGCTACGTTGGAGACCCGGTCGCCGCGGTGGCCGCGATCGATGAGGAGACCGCCGAGAAGGCGCTCGAATACATCGAGGTCGAGTACGAACCGCTGCCGCAGATCATGTCGATCCAGGGCGCCCTGGCGCAGCAGAGCGTGCGCATCCACGACTACGGTGACGGCCCCAACATCCACAAGATGGTCTCGCTGGAGTTTGGTGATGTCGAAGAAGGGTTTGCCGAGGCTGAGCATGTCCGCGAGGACATCTTCTTCTTCGAGGGCAGCAATCATCTCCCCATGGAGCAGCATGTCGCTGTGGCATCCTACGAACCCGATGGCAAACTCACAGTGTGGTCGTCCACCCAGACGCCGCACTACGTCCACCGCGCGCTCGAGAAGGTGCTCGAGCACCCGGCGAGCCAGATCCGTGTCATCGCGACGCCGGTCGGGGGCGGCTTCGGGGGGAAGACCGATCCCTTCTCTCACGAGATCGCGGCGGCCAAACTCTCCATGCTCACCGGCCGGCCGGTGAAGATCACGTGCACGCGGGAAGAGGTCTTCTATATCCACCGGGGCCGGCATCCGGTGCTGATGTGGGTCAAGACTGGCTTCACACGCGATGGTCGCATCACGGCGATGCACTTCAAATCATTCCTGGACGGCGGCGCCTACGGCAGCTACGGGGTCGCCAGCACCTACTACACCGGCGCGCTGCAGACCACGACGTACAAGATCCCCCGCTACAAGTTCGAAGGCCTGAGGGTCTTCACGAACAAACCGCCATGCGGCCCCAAGCGCGGGCACGGCACCCCGCAGCCGCGCTACGCTATGGAGTGCCAGTTGGACAAAGTCGCTGCGGATCTGGGCATCGACCCCATCGAGTTGCGGCGGCGCAACGCCGTGGATCCTCACTCCGTGACCGTCAACTATCTCCGCATCACGAGCTGCGGGCTGGTCGAGTGCATCGACAAAGTCGCCGCGGCCTCAGGCTTCACGGAGAAGCACGGCCGCCTGCCATACGGCAAGGGCGTCGGGTTCGCGGTCAGCGCCTACCTCTGCGGCGCCGGCCTACCGATCTACTGGAACGACATGCCGCAGTCTGAGGTTCAGCTCAAGATCGACCGCGGCGGCGGTGTCACAGTCTACTGCATGGCCATCGACATCGGCCAGGGCTCCGATTCGGTGCTGGCATTCATCGTCGCCGAGGTGCTGGGGATCAACCCGTCTGACATCAAGCTCGTCACGGCTGATACTGATCTCACGCCCATCGACCTGGGCAGTTACTCCAGCCGCGTGACCTTCATGGCCGGGAACGCGGCCATCGAGGCCGCGCAGAAGATGCGGGAGCTGATCTTCCAGGCCGCCTCCGCGAAGCTGAATGTGCCGGCCGATCGTCTGGTGGCCAGGGGCCGCCGGATCTACGATCGGGAAAACGCGGAAGTAGGACTGAGCTGGGTCGAGGCGATCGGGCTGGCCGAGGCGCGGCACGGGCTGCTCGCCACCGTGGGCAGCTACACGCCACCCAAACTGTCGGGGCCCTACAAAGGCTCTGGAGTCGGACCGTCGCCCGCGTATAGTTACTCGGCCTGTGTGGTCGAGGTCGACTGCGATCCCAAGACCGGCGCGGTCGTCGTGGGGAAGGTCTGGATCGCGCACGATGTGGGTCGGGCGATCAACCCGCACCTGGTCGAAGGGCAGATCGAAGGCAGCGTCTACATGGCCCTCGGCGAGGTCCTCCTGGAGGAGCAAACGTTCCGGCGCGGGGTCCACAAGTTCCCCTCCATGCTTGAATACAAGAGCCCCACCACGCTGGAGACGCCCGAAATCCAATCGTTCATTGTGGAGACCATCGACCCCGCGGGGCCGTTCGGCGCCAAGGAGGCCGGTCAGGGACCGCTCCTGCCCGTGATCCCTGCCGTGGCCAACGCGGTCTACGACGCCCTGGGCGTGCGCATTGACGAGATCCCTATCACGCCGGAAAAGGTCCTGGCAGCGCTCGCCGACAGGCGCAAGGGCGGCGCAGGTCGGGTCGGCCCTCGGGAGGTTCCGGCGATCACGTTCAAGGATCCGATCCGGGTGGAACTGCCCCCTGGATGGCAGAAGGTGGCCGTGTCATGATGCGCCTGCCCCCGTTCACGTATCTCTCGCCGCAGACGCTTGGGGAAGCAGCGGGGATGCTCGCCGACCACGGCGCCGGCGCCATGGCCGTCGCGGGCGGCACCGATCTGTATCCGAATATGAAGCGCCGTCAGTTCGAGCCGAAGGTGCTGGTAGGGCTGCGAGGGCTGCGCGAACTGCAGGGCATTCGGGGCGACGAGCGTACGGGGCTGACGATCGGCGCCGGAACGATCCTGCGACAACTCTTCACCCACCCCGTGGTGAGCGCGCACTATCCGGCGGTGGCCCGCGCCGCGACGCTGATTTCCAACCCGCAGATCCGCAACATGGGCACCATCGGCGGCAATCTCCTGGTGGACACCCGCTGCAACTACTACAACATGCCGTACTGGTGGAGAAAGTCTATCAGCTTCTGCATGAAGAAGGACGGCGATATCTGCTGGGTGGCGCCAGGGGGATCACGATGCTGGGCGGTTTCATCCTCGGACCTCGCGCCCGTGGCGATCGCGCTGGACGCGCAGGTCCGCCTGGTGGGCCCCGGGGGAGAGCGCGTCATCCCGGCCCGCGACCTCTACCGCGATGATGGGATCGTCTATCTGGCTAAGCGGCCTGATGAGCTGCTGGTGGAGATGACCGTGCCGCCGATCGACGGGCTCCGGACAACCTACTGGAAGCTCCGGCGGCGGGGCGCGATAGACTTTCCCATACTGGGGGTGGCCGCGGCTGTCCGCCTCGATTCTGATGGGACCTGCGCGCACGCTCGGATCGTCCTCGGGGCGGTGGCCTCCTATCCGATGGAGGCCAGGGCCGCCGAAGAGGTCCTCGTCGGGGAGCGGCTCACTCTCGAGGTGATTGAAGAAGCCGCCCTGGCCGCGTTCAAGCCCGCCAAGCCGCTCGACAATACCGACCTGACGCTCTATTACCGAAAGCAGATGATCCGAGTCTACGTCGCGCGCGCGCTCAAAGAACTCGCGGGTCTACCCGCGGAGGAACCTCCTACCCATGTATAGGCGGGGCCAAGCACTCGCTGCTGGAGCTCCGGCGCTTCAATTTCGATACATCTGGTCTCCGCCGCGCTAGCCAGTTGAACAAGGATGGCATCCTTGCTAAAGTAAGGGCATGGCTAAGGTCACCTCGAAGTTTCAGGTCACAGTCCCTAAGGCCGTGGCGAATCACTATGGAATTCGGCCCGGCGACGAGATCCATTGGCTGATCGCGGGGGACACGATTCGCGTCATCCCCCCCGGAAGGAAGGGAGGGCCGCGGAGCTCCAGCGAACGCCTTCGCCTCTTCGATCTGGCTACCGCCCGCCAAAAGAAGCGGAATGTGCCGTCGCGTGTGAGGGCAGGGCAGGAGCGCGGATGGACGCGGGAGGAACTCTACGAGCGTGGCCGCGCTTGTTGACACGAACGTCCTTGTATATCGCTTCGACGCGCGCTTTCCCGATCGCCAGAAAGTAGCTACGGAGATTCTCCGGCGCGGGATTGCCGAGGACTCCGTCCGCGTCCCTCACCAAGCCATCGTGGAGTTCGTGGCAGTGGTCACCCGTCCGATCGGGGGCGCGGAGACGCTCCTCTCGGTTCAGGAGGCGCTCCGGGAAGCCGAGGAGATGCTGAGCCAGTTCGTCGTGCTCTATCCTGACGAGGCCCTGCTAAAGACCGCCTTACGGGGGGCGGTAGCATACCATCTGTCCTGGTTCGACGCCCATCTCTGGGCCTATGCCGAGCACTTCGGTCTTTCCGAACTCCTTTCCGAGGATTTCCAGCACGACCGTCTCTATGGGAGCGTCCGAGCCGTCAATCCCTTCGTCTAATCGGGCCAATTGTCACCATCAGGCACGAGGGAGGTCTTGCGATGAGCGCCAGGGCTGCGCCTGCGGAGGTCCCGTTCTTCGAGCGCGACCTGGAAACCCTCGCCCGGCCGGCGCTGCACCGGCTCCAGATGGACAGGCTGCGGGCGTTGCTGGCCGAAGTCGCCGCCAACAACCCCTTCTACCGGCGCAAGTGGAAGGACGCTCGAGCAGGAGAGGTGACCGCCATCCGCTCCCTCGATGAGCTGCGCCGGCTGCCGTTCACCACCAAGCACGAACTCGTCGACGATCAGCACGCGTGTCCGCCGTTCGGCACGGGACTGACATACCCGATAGAGCGCTACAACCGCTTCCACATGACCTCGGGGACGACGGGTCGGCCGCTGCGCTGGCTGGACACGCCCGAATCGTGGGACTGGTGGACCCGCTGCTGGACCTTCGTCTATCGGGCCGCGGGCATCGGCCCCCAGGACCGGATCTTCTTCCCGTTCTCGTTCGGCCCGTTCATCGGGTTCTGGGCGGGGTTCGACGCGGCCGGACGCCTCGGCGCGCTCTGCCTGCCCGGCGGCGGCCAGGACTCGCTGCTGCGCCTGCGCACGATCATCGAGGCCGAGGCGACAGCGCTCGTGTGCACGCCTTCCTACGCGCTGCGCCTGGCGCAGGTCGCCAGAGAGCAGGGCATCGACCCGGCATCCACGCCGATTCGGGTGACGATCCACGCCGGGGAGCCGGGTGCGAACATTCCGGGAACCAAGCGCCGCATCGAAGAGTCGTGGGGCGCGCGCTGCTTCGACCACTGCGGTATGACCGAGGTGGGGGCTCTCGGCTTCGAGTGTACCGCGCAGCCCGGCGGTCCACACATCAACGAGAGCGAGTTCATCGTTGAGGTGATCGATCCCCTAACGGGCGAGCCCGCATCGGACGGTCAGGGTGAGCTCGTCGTGACAAACCTGGGCCGCTGGGGATCGCCTGTGATCCGCTACCGGACCGGAGACTTCATCCACCTGAACCCCGCGCCCTGCGCGTGCGGCCGCACCTTCGCCCGCCTGGAAGGCGGCATCCTCGGTCGCGTGGACGACATGCTCATCATCCGCGGCGTCAACATCTTCCCCAGCGTGATCGAAGACATCGTCCGCCGCTATGCTGCCGTGGACGAGTTTCGCATCGAAGTGTTCCGGCGCGACGAGATGAATGAACTCCGGATCTTGCTGGAGATCGACGAGGCCGCCCACGGCGCCGAGCCCCGCGACCGCATCGTGGCGACGGTGGCCGAAGACCTGCGGCGCACGTTTGGCCTGCGGGTTGACACCGCGGCGGTTGCAGCCGGCATGCTGCCGCGGTTTGAACTGAAGGCGAAACGGGTGGTGCGTGATGTACCGGGATGAATCCCGGATCGACGAGGAGGGGATGAAATGAGAACAGGCATCGCGGTCGTGATTGTCGGTCTGCTGCTCTGGATGGCGCTGGCCGCAGGTCCGGGCGCCGCTCCAGGCGTCGCGCAGGCGCCGTCGAGCATCAAGGTCGGCGCGGTGGTCCCGCTGACCGGCCGCTACGCGTCGGGCGGAGCCCAGGTGAAGGCGGGCTACGAGTTTGCCGTCGACGACATCAACCGGTCCGGCGGCGTGCTCGTGAAGGAGTTCAACCGCAAGCTGCCGCTGGAACTGGTGCTGCTGGACGACGAGTCGGATGCGATCAAGACCGTGGCCCGGCTGGAGACGCTCGTGTCTAGCCACCAGGTTGTCGCCTACCTGGGCGGGTTTGGGAGCGACCTGCACGCCGCGGCGGCGTCGATCGCCGAGAAGAACCGCGTGCCGTACCTGGGCGTGGCGTTCGCACTGCACAAGATCCACCAGCAGGGTTTCAAGTACCTTTTCAGTCCCTTCGAGAAGTCGCCGGACATCAGCAGGGAAGTCTACCGTTTCCTCAACGCTACGCTACCTGACCCTCAGCGGCCGAAACGAGTCGCCATCTTCAAGGAACGAACCGACTGGGGCGATGAGATCGGCGGCCTGTGGGCGACACGCGCCAAGGAGTTCGGCTATAGCGCCGTCGCGGTCGAAGAGTACGCGATCGGCGCGCGCGATTTTTCGGACATCATCCTGCGCGTCAAGGCCACGGGTGCCGATGCGGTGTTCGGGGTGCCCACGCCGCCTGACGGCATCAACCTGATCCGGCAGATGAAGCAACTGGCCTTTAACGCCAAGATGTACCTGCTCATCCGCGCATCGGACGCGGTCGTCTGGAGCCAGAACCTGGGCAAGGACGGCGACTATGTCATGCTGGCGCCCGGGTGGCACAACGCCATGCGGTATCCCGGCGTGAAGGAGCTGAACGAAAAGCACCAGCGCGCGTTCGGCCGTCCCGCGGACGTCATCACGGGGCCGGCCTACGCCAGCGTCCAGATTCTCACCGATGCTATCACCCGGGCGGGCACGCTCGATCGTGCGAAGATCCGTGACGCCATTGCCTCGACGCAGCTCATGACGGTCGCCGGCCCGATGCGGTTCCGGGCCGACGGGACCGGCGTCGTCCCAGTCGTGTTCCTCCAGTGGCAGCGCGGCCGGCAGGAGCTGGTGTGGCCCAGGGAATTCGCCACCGCACCGTTCCAATATCCGGCGCCGCCATGGGATCAGCGGTAACGATGCCTACGTACCGGAGCGACGTGGTCGGAAGTCTTCTCCGACCAGCCTACCTGAAGGAGGCCCGTGAGCGCCTTTCGGCGGGAACGATCAGCGACGACGCCTTCAAGCACATTGAGGACCTCGCTGTCGACGAAGCGATTGCCGTGCAGACCCGTGCCGGCGTCGATGTGCTCACCGACGGTGAGATGCGACGCTACGCGTTCTTCGGTCACCTCATTGAGGCGGTGGAGGGGTTCGACAAGTTCGGGGGGTGGGCCATTCCCTTCCGCGATGAGCAGGGCGAGGAGCTGGTGTTCCGGCGGCCCGTGGTCGTGTCCCGCCTGCGGCGCCGGCGCCACCTGTGTGCCGAGGAGTTCACATATCTCCGCGCGCGCACCTACCGGCCACCAAAGCGCCGCTGATCAGCGCGCAGCAGGCGGCAGCCTATTACGACCCTGCGAAGTCGACCGAGGCCTACGCGACGATCGACGCCTATCTCGCAGACCTTGTGGATATCTTGCGCGAGGAGGTCGCCGAATTGATCCGCCTGGGCTGTACCTATATTCAGGTCGACGGCCCGCAATACGGAGCGCTGCTGGATCCACAGCTCCGCGAGGGATACCGGCAGCGAGGCAACGACCCCGACCGCCTCCTCGACCGGTGCATCGAGATGGACAACGCGGTGATGGGGGACCATCCAAAGATTTTATTTGGACTTCATATTTGCCGGGGGAACAACCAGAGCAAGTTCTACAGCAGTGGCGACTATGGGCCGATCGCTGCCAGAATCTTCCGCCACACCCGATTTCATCGCTTCTTGCTGGAATACGATGATGCGCGATCAGGCGGCTTCGAACCGCTGCGGCACGTTCCCGAAGACCGGACGGTCGTCCTCGGGTTGCTGACCACCAAGAAAGGCGCGCTCGAAAGCAAGGACGAACTGAAACACCGCATCGAAGAGGCCCGGGCGTTCATGCCGCTGGAGAGACTGGCGTTGAGCCCCCAGTGTGGGTTTGCCTCAACGATGGAGGGGAACCTCCTCACACCGGCTGACCAGGAGGCCAAGTTACGCCTGGTGGCTGAAACCGCCAGAGAAGTGTGGGGCGGCTCCTGAAAGAGCGAGAACCCAAGCTTCTCGAGGTCCAGGAGATCAGCAAGGCCTTCGGCGGCCTGACCGCGGTCCGCGACCTCAGTTTCGTCGTCCGGGATCGCGAGATCTTGGGCCTGATCGGGCCCAACGGGTCAGGCAAGACGACGGCGTTCAACCTCATCACGGGTTTCCTCACTCCGGACGCTGGCCGCATCCGACTGGCCGGCGAGGAGATCACGGGCATGCGGCCGCACGCGATCTGTGCCATGGGCGTGACCCGGACCTTCCAGCTCGTCAGGCCGTTTCCCCACCTGTCGGCTCTGCGCAACGTGATGGTGGGCCGGATCTACGGCCGCGCCGGCGGAGCCAGCATGGCCGAAGCCGCAACTGAAGCCCGTGAGATCCTGGCGTCCATGGGGCTGGGCGGCAGGGAGGACGTGGCGGCGCGGCACCTCGCGCTGGCGGACCGCAAGCGGCTGGAATTGGCGCGCGCACTCGCCACGCGGCCGCGGGTGCTGCTTCTGGACGAGTTCATGGCCGGACTGCACCCTCAAGAAGTCGAGGCGGCCATGGTCCTGATCCGCCGCATCCGCGACGGCGGGCCGGCGGTGATCATGATCGAGCACATCGTCAAAGCCGTGCTCGGGCTGTCCGATCGTGTCATCGTGATGAATGCGGGTCAACTGATAGCCGAAGGCCCGCCCGAGGCCATCCGGCGCGATTCGCGCGTGATCGAGGCCTATCTCGGAGGGACCGGCGATGCTTGAGGCCGAGGGGCTCGACGTCTTCTATGGCGACCTTCAAGCACTGTGGCAGGTTTCGGTGCGCGTGGATGCCAGCGAGATCGTCGCGCTGCTCGGCCCCAACGGCGCAGGGAAGACCACATTACTGCGGACGATCGCCGGCCTGCAGCGCCCCGCATCCGGCGCTGTGGTCTTCGAGAGCCGGGCGCTGCACCACGAGCCGGCCCATCGCATCGTGGCGTTGGGCGTGTCGCTCGTGCCCGAAGGGCGCCGGTTGTTCGCGGGCATGACGGTGCTGGAGAACCTCGAGTTGGGCGCATTCACGCCGAAGGCGCGCAAGCGACGGGAGGAGACGCTCACGTGGATCTACGAGATCTTCTCGGTGCTGGCGGAGCGGCGTGACCAGGTGGCGGGTACGATGAGCGGCGGGGAGCAGCAGATGCTGGCGATCGGACGCGCCCTGATGGCCCGTCCAAAGATCCTCCTGTTGGACGAACCGTCCTTGGGCCTGGCGCCGATCGCGGTCCGCCACATTTTCGACGTCATCCGTCAGATCAACGCGCACCTCGAGGTGAGCGTACTGCTCGTCGAGCAGAATGTCAGGGCGGCTCTGGAACTGGCGCACCGGGCCTACCTGCTGCAGACGGGGCGCATCGTCGGTGAGGGGAGCGCAGAGGCTCTGCTGCGCGACGAGCAGGTGCAGAGCGCCTACCTCGGGCTGCCTTCCGCCTGATGAGCCTGCAGTTTCTGATTCAACAACTGGTCTTCGGCCTGCTGACCGGCGCCCTGTATGGCCTGGCCGCCGCGGGGCTGTCACTCGTCTTTGGGGTTCTCCGCGTGCTCAACGTCGCCCACGGCGAACTGGTGATGATCGGCGGCTACGCGTCCTTCTGGCTGTTTGCACGCTCAGGCCTCGACCCGTTCCTGTCGCTGCTGCTGATCGCGCCGTTGATGTTGGTGATCGGCCTGGGCCTCCACCAGGGGCTCTTCGCCTACGTCGAGACCCTCGAAGAAGAGCCGCGCATCAAGAACTCCTTGCTCATCGGGTTTGGGTTGGCCCTGGCGTTCCACAACCTGGCCATCCGCCTCTGGACCGCGGATGAACGGAGTATCAATACGGCGTACTCCGGCGCGGTCGTGACCCTCGGAGGCGTCGTCTTTCCGGTGGTGCGCCTGGGCGCGCTGGCCGTCGCCATCGTCGCCATTGCGGCCATCCACCTGTTCCTGCGCCGGACCTACCTGGGGAAGGCGATCCGGGGGACGGCCGAGGACTGGGAGGCGGCGTCGATGGTGGGCATCGACATCCGCCGGACGTATCTCGTCGCGTTCGCGCTGGGCAGCGTCCTGGCCGGGGTGGCCGGGACGTTAGTGAGCGTCGGGTACTCGATCAACCCCGGCATCGGCCTGGAGTGGACGTTGAAGGCGCTCATCGTCGTGGTCCTGGCAGGACTGGGCAGCATGCCCGGCACCTTTCTCGGCGGGCTGCTGTTGGGGGCGGCGGAATCGGCAAGCACACTTTTCATCGGAGGCGCCTACCGGGAGGTTGTGGCGCTGGTGATCTTCCTGCTGGTGCTGATGGTCCGGCCCCAGGGGTTGTTCGGTCGATGACAGTGAATGCGCGCGCCAGAGGGACGATCACCGCGGGCCTCGCCACGCTCGCGCTCGCCATTCTGACGATTCTTCCCGCCTGGACGGCGCGCACCGATGTGTTGAATCTGGGATTTCTCATCTTCCTTTATGTCACGCTGGCCCAGAGCCTGAACGCGCTTGTGGGCTTCGCCGGGCAGATCAACCTGGGGCACGCAGCCTTTTTCGGGATCGGCGCGTTCGTCATGCGCTGGCTCTGGATCTCCGGGGTTCATCCTTACCTCGGCCTGCTGGCCGGCGGCGCGGTCGCCCTGCTCTTCGGTCTCGTGATCGGCATCCCGGCCTTTCGCCTGCGCGGGGCCTATTTCGCCATCGGGACGCTTGGGCTCGCGGAGATCCTCAGGATCACCGTGGGGAACGTGCTGCCGGTCGTCTCGACGCTGCCGGCGGACTTCATCACGGGCTACTCGCTCGTCCACCGGTACTATCTCGCGCTGGGGCTCGCCGTCTTGACCGTGGCGGCGCTCTGGGTCCTGGGGCGCTCGCGGATCGGCCTCGGCATGCTGGCCTTGAGAGAAGACGAGGATGCCGCGGAGGCCACCGGAGTGAATACCCTCGCGCACAAACTCGTCGCCCTGGCGATCAGCACCGCGCTTGCCGGGCTGGCCGGCGGGCTGTTCGCCTTCTACCACGTGAGTTACTATTACCAGTTGCCCTTCTCGCCCGCCTGGACCTTTGATGCGCTCCTGATTGCGTTCGTCGGAGGCGTGGGGACGCTGGCAGGTCCGATCGTCGGCGCGGTCTTCTACGTCCTCATGAAAGAGATCCTGACGCGGTCGCTCGTCGACCTCCACCTATTGATCTTTGGTGTGCTGTTTATCCTCGTGGTGATCGTCCTGCCGGGCGGGCTCGTGGAGGCCGCGTCGCGGCTGCGGCGGCTCCTGGTCCCCGGCAGGGGGCTAAGTCGGTCACGGTGAAGGGAGAACTTTCTTGGCGGGAGGAAACCGGTGATGGCCACGGTGACAGAAGAGGCGCTGCACGAGCGAATCAAGAGCGGGAAGCTCGTCGAGGGGCCGGAGCATGCGACCGAAGAGTACATCGAGGCCCTCAAGCGCACCCTGACCGTCTCGGCTGATACCGAACTGGTCAGCGGTCCCGCGTACCTCCGCGCGGCGCGCGATGCGCCCAGCATCAACAGCTACATCTCCGCGGTGGGCATCATCCAGGATGAGCTGGGTCACGCGCATATCGCCTATCGCATGCTGCGCGACCTCGGGGTGAATACCGACGCGCTGATCTACGAGCGAGACCCGAAAGCGTTCAAGTATCCCTACGCGTTCGACGTCCCGCTGGATACCTGGACAGAGTTGATCGTCGCCAATGCGTTCTACGATCGCGCGGGCTTCGTCCTGCTGGGCGACATCTACCGGCACACCACCTACGGCCCGTGGAAGCGCGCCCTGGCCAAGGTTGACCGCGAAGAGAACTTCCACCTCCGCCACGGCGAGCGAGGGATGCGCACCCTGGTTCAGACTCCTGAGGGCAAAGCCGGTCTGCAGGGGGCTGTGGACTGGATGTTTCTGCTGACCGTCGAGTGGTTTGGGCTGCCCGACAACCTGAAGCGCCACACCGAGCAGGTGGGCTACGGCCTGAAAGGCTATACCAACGACCAGCTCCGGCAGCAGTGGATGTCCACGGCGGTGCCGCTGTGTGAGGAACTCGGGCTGAGGGTCCCCGCTCATCGTGACGCGGCGCAGGGCACGTACGTGCTCGACTGCCCCTTCCCGGCGCGGTTCGACTCGGCTCGAAAGCGGTGGCTGCTCGAGGAAGGGACCATCACGTGGGACGACGTGCTGGTGCGGTGGAAGGAGCGCGGGCCGTGCAACGAGGAGTTCGTCGGAGAGCTGCAGCGCGGGTACCGGCAGTTCCGGCGGGTCGAAGCATGAGCATGGTAGGTGGAGGCGCGAGCCCGGTCGGCGCCCCCGCGGTCGGCGCCGCCGCGGTCGGCGCAACCACGCGGGAGATCCAGGCGGCGCTCCGCGAGGTGCTCGATCCGGAGTACCCCATCAGCATCGTCGATCTGGGGCTGATTCGCGGGGTCGAGGTGGCCGGGGCGACGGTGAAGGTGCGGATGACCTACACGTCGATGGGCTGTCCATGCATGGACATGATCCAGGATGACGTCCGGGAGCGCCTGCTCAGGCTGCCGGGGGTCGATCGCGTGGAGATCGAGGTCGTGTGGGAGCCGTGGAGCCGGCGCCACGTGAGCAAAGACGGCCTGCAGCAGTTGCAGCGCTTCGGGGTGGTATGAGTGCGCGTGGAGGAGATCTACGAGGTCTTCGCGGCACGGGCGGAGCCGGGTGATCCCCTGAAGAATGTGGGGGCCGTACGCGCCAGCAGTCCCCGCGAAGCCGCGGTCTTTGCCCACAAACTGTACGATGAATGGCGCTGGCGGGCGATGTTCGTCGTGCCCCGCCGTGCACTGGTTCAGGTTATCCGGCCCGACTGAGATGGTCGTTTCCCCGCAGCGCTATCTTGTCCTCGCCCGGCGGGTGTATACTGATGCGCTCACCGTTCAAGGGATCCTCGAGAAGGACAGCGAGCGCGACCCGGGGGCATCGGCCCGCGAGCGCTTCGGCACCGAGTGGGTAGAACTCGTGCTGGCTCCCGAGCCCGCGGTGCACTGGGTGTTCCGCCACGAGCCCGCGGCGCCATCGGCGGCGTGAGCACTGCGGCCGCGGACCTGGCTGGGAGGCCGAGGGCGCTTTTGCCGAGGCCGGATGAGCACATCCCGTGTTGCTAAAGGATCAACGGGTCCTGGCGGCCCTGGTGAATCTCATTGTCGTTGTGGCGGATACGGCGTACTTCCTGGGCCGGCGGGTCTCCGAGTGGGCCACAGGCGCGCCGACGCTCGAAGCAGCCGTGGCGGCTGCGGCCATCGCTCAAGAAGAGCTGGGACATTCCCGGGCGATCTATCCTCTGCTCGAAGAACTTCCCTGGCCCCGTCACCCCGTGCCGCTGGAACGCGAGCATGACCGGCAGCGGCGGTACTGCGTCAGGTTCCTCGACGAGACGTTTCCAGATTGGTCGTACGTGGTCGCGGCGTTCCTGCTCATCGACACGGCTGTGACGACGCTGTTTGAAGGGCTGCGCGACGCGCGCTACGAGGCGCTCGCGAGCCGGGTGCGGCGTGCGCTTGAAGAAGAGCGGTTTCACATGGGGTTTGGCGAGGGCCTCGCCCGGGGGCTCGTCGACTCGGCGGCCGGCGCCGCCGCCCTGCAGCAGCGGATCGACGAATTGCTGCCGGAGATGCTCTGCTGGTTCGGTCCTGAAGGCGAGCCGGGGGTCGAGGCGCTGAAGGCGGAGGGGATGCTGAGCAATGTCAACGAGGAACTCCGGCAGGACTATCTACGTCGAGTCGCGCCGCTGCTGCTGGAACTGGGCCTGCGCGTGCCGCTGCGATGGAACCTGGGAGAGGGCCGTTGGGAATCCGACGCGCTGCCATGGGACCGGTGGAATCCTGTTCAACGCCGCCTGGATCGGACGACGGCGTAGCCGACGTTCGGTGTCCCTGGTGCGGGTCGCAGCGCGTGGAGCGGGTCGCGGCCTTCGGCCCGCAGTTAATGTCCGAACAGTATATCTGCCTCGGCTGTCGCAGTCCGTTCGAACGCATCAGAAATCGATGATCGGTGTCGTGTCACAGGGCGAGCACATCTCGTGTTGCTAGCTGGGAGGCCGAGGACGCTTTTGCCGAGGCCGGATGAGCACATTCCGTGTCACAGGGCGAGCGTGGCGAGCCGATTGCTGAGAGGCCGAGGGCGCTTTTTCCGAGGCCGGATGAGCACATTCCGTGTTGCTACTGGGAGGCCGAGGGCGCTTTTTCCGAGGCCGGATGAGCACATTCCGTGTTGCTACTGGGAGGCCGAGGGCGCTTTTTCCGAGGCCGGATGAGCACATTCCGTGTTGC
>JBQTJG010000553.1:0-8407 GCA_052387355.1 Armatimonadota bacterium
ACCGCCACGCGGACCTGACCCTGCTCGACCACCCCAGGCAGGTGGTCGAGGGACAGGCCGGCATCAGTCAGATTACGGCCGCTGCGCAGGTCGGAGCGCTCGTCGTGGCAGGGGCCGACCAACCGGAAGGCTTCGAGGCGCGCGTCGCGAAGCGAGCCGCCGCCGCGCGGGCAGCGGTCGCGCATCGCGTAGATCTTGCCGAAGGCCGTGCAGAGCAGCACCGCGGTCCCGTTCATCGGGACGTGTTTCGTCCCGTACGGGAATGCCTCGGTGGGTCCGACGTCCTTCCACCCCTTGGCCTGCGCAATCGACTCCAGGCTGATGAACCCCTTGGGCGGCTTCGGGTGCGGCAGGCCTTCCACGTCGATACCGGCCAGCTCGGGCACTGCCTCCTTGAGGATCTGCTCGACCCCCATCTTCAACGTCAGGGCGGACGACGCACAACCGTCACAGGCGCCCTGCAGTCGCAACCGAGCGACGCCGTCGCGGACTTCGATCAGCTCCACGTCGCCGCCGTGACCGTGCATGTACGGGCGGACCTTCTTCAAGGCTTCGACGACCCGCGTCTCCAGATCCTCGGGTTCGTCGAGCAGGTCGTGTTCGGCCAGGAGCGTACCGACCACTGGATCCCCGCGGAGGACCTCGAGGACGTCGCCACCACCGGGGACGTTGCGCAGCAGCGTGACGATGCGGAACAACGCTTCATGATGCAGGTGCATGACCGCCTCAGAAAGGTCGAGCGCCAGATCGCGCACGGCAGGATCGGGGTGGACTTCGGCCTGCCGGAAAAGAGCCTCCACGACCTCGGAGAACGCGACCGGATCCTTGATGTGGGGGAAGCGACCTATCATGGCAAGTCCACCACGGGACTCGGCTGCTTCTCCCGAAGAGAAAGTGTGCCCGTCGCCAGCCAGGTGCGGACGAGCGTTGAGACGCGGTTGGCCGCCTCATCGACCGCGGCCGCCACAGGAGCGCTCAGCGTCAGGCTCATCTCTTCATACTTGAGCGGCTCGCAGCCGACAATGACGATCTCTCCAGGCAGCGCACCCAGGGCGCGCGCGAGGAGCAGCACGCGTGACGGCGTGGTCGTGTGCGGATCGCCGACCATTGCCCCGATCTCTTCTGCAGGGAGGTCTCGAGTCTCGGGCAGCTCCGGACGCAGGGTGACGACCGTCCCGGGAGGCTTGCCCCGGCGTACCGCATCCACGATGATCAGGAGTTCGTAGCCGTCGAGGAGTTCCTGCACGAGGGGGATGCCGCCGATGCCGACATCGATCACGCGCACGCCCGGCGGCAGATCGGCGCGCTCGTGCAGGCGGCGGACGACCTCGATACCGAACCCGTCGTCGCCGTGCAGCAAGTTCCCCATCCCGGCCACCAGAACCCGCCGCGGCGTCGCCTCCCTCATGGGATTATCCCGCCGCGCCTCGACGCAGGCAGGTGGCTGGATCACCGGTGATGTGACAGTCGCAGTTGGGGTCGTTGCACTCGCCATGCCCCTGGCGCAGCAGCGGCGCGAACTCCTCCGTGAACCGACGCCGTCCCTCGCCGCGGCCGATCACGCTGAGGCGGTACCGACCTGCCTCGTTGCGCGTCTCCTCCAGATATCCCTGGCGCCTGAGGATCTCGAGGTGCACGGTGATAGCCGCCTCGTCGCCCTCGATGAACGGCGACAGATCAGCGGCCCGAACATCCGGGGCCAGGCCCTCGCCCTCGAGCCAGTAGAGGACCTGCAGGATCTCGTCGCGCTGGCGGAGCCCCTCGACCGCGGCTTCCTCGCCATCGGTGGCAGCCGCATGCTCGCCGGTGGCGCGCCCGACCGCATCCCTCACCATCTCGATGGCCGGCGCCATGACGTCACGGATCTGGGGGCTCAAGCCGTCGCCCCATCCCAGGTCGTGCGGCTCGACTTCGATCACCTCGGCGTCGCGCGGGAGGACGCCGAAGTGCTGGGTCACAATCACCAGGTTCTCGAGACTGATGATGCCCGTCAGCGCTTCCCCGACGCGTTCCTGAATCTCCTCGGGATCCGGAAGCACCAGGGTCGGGCAGTACCGGCAGAGCGTGCCCGCCAGACGGCCGCGCGCCATCGCGCCGACAAGAATCACCCGGTCGTACGGCGCCTCCTGCCACCGATGCACGATCGCAATGGGCGCGTACGACAGATCCTCCACCTCGATGCCGTCCAGCCACGCGGCCCCGTGGAGGCGGTCGATCAGCAGCGGACCGAATGACAGATCCCGGGTGAATCGGTAACCCACGCCCCCGATCAGGATGCGCGGCCGCGGAGCCACGACCTTCACCCGTCGAGTTCGCACGCGCAGGTGTTGACCTCGCGGGTGATCACCCGGTTGGCGCCGTCGACGTGGACGTGCGTGGTGCAGGGCATGCAGGGGTCAAACGACCGGATCACCCGGAGAATGTCGATCCCCTTGTAGTCATCGGCATTGGTGAAGGTCTCGAGGATCGGCGTGTTCATGACCGCTTCCTCATATGCCCCGCCGTTCGTCCAGGGATCTCTTGGCGATGCGTTCCAGGTCGACGGCGTGAGGATCTGGTAGTTGGCGACCGTCCCGCCTTCCAACTCGATGTGGTGCGTCAGGTAGCCGCGGCCGGCGCCCCAGAAACCCACCCCGATGCGCGTACCCTTCTGCGGCATCTCGAACCGTGTGCTCACGCGGGTCTCGCCACGCTTCAGATAGTCCAGACCCCGCAGCCAGTTGTCCATCGCCACCAGGGCCGTATAGGGGATGCAATACGCGCGGCCGCGGTTGCGCTCGAAGGCGTTCCAGACCTGCGGGATCTTCCACTCCAGCGTGGTTTCAGGCATCGCGCCGGCCGGCAGCCGCAGCGTCAGGCTCGTCCCGGTGGGCTCGATGAACGCGCTCTTCGGCATCTTCTGCGCCGCGGCGGTGAGCCACATGCGCGCCGTGCATTCTGCTTCCATGACCCGGCGGTCCCACCGGGGGGAGGCCGCCCAACTGTACTTCTCCTTCCAGTTCTGCCCCACGGGCTTGGGCTTGGTGTCACGATTCCACAGATGGTACGGACTGAGCGGATTCCCCATGGGGTCGGTCTTGAAGCGGTGCCCGTTCCACGGCTCGTAGTACGAGTGCTCGACGAACTCCTCGATGCCGATGTTCATCGCCTGGAGTTTGGTGGTCACGACCTCGCCGTTGACGACGACACCGGGCGTGGCCCATCGCCGCTCGCCCCACTCGTTGCAGTACGCGTAGGTCGCGTCGTACACGTCCGGATCATCCCAGATGCCGGGATCGATGAGGTTTGCCGGGCGCGCCCCAACCTGCTTGTACCGCGGGTCGATGTTATAGAAAAACTCGACCAGATCGTCCCAGAACGGCACCACCTTCTTCGAGTAGTCGAAGAACTGCTGCAGGCGCACAAAGATCTGGTTGAAGGTGGAGAGAGTCACCGTGGTGCTCATCCCGCCGGGGACGACGGTCTCGGGATGCGGATACTTGCCCCCGATCAGGACGTAGGCCTCGCGAGCCACGCGTGTCATGTGGAGGGCTTCAACGTAGAGCTTGCCGGTCAGCGGGTTCATGTCCACCATCATGTCGCCGATGGTCCGGTATCCGTGCTGGGCTGCATGCGGCGCCTCGGTGCGCTGGGCCCGGTCCCAGATCTCAGGGTTCGTGGCGGACACGATGGCCTGTGAGTAGTCCGGTCCGGCCAGGAGGAAGAGGTGGAGCGGGTGGTCATACAGGAACTCCAGCGCCAGGAGCAGGTTTCGCATTACGACGCCGAGCGGCGGCGGGACGATGCCCAGGGCCATCTCCATCGCCAGCGCTGCGCACGCGGAGTGCACGCCGCCGCAGACGCCGCACGCCCGGCTGGTGATGAAGATCGCGTCGCGGGGGTCGCGGCCCTTCATGATGACCTCGTAGCCTCGGAAGAGGGTGGCCATCGAGTTGGTTGTCAGGATCTTCCGGTCCCTGAGGTCGGCCACCGCGTGGAACGCCAGAGCGCCGGCGACGCGGGTGACGGGATCAAAGTCGACGGACTTGATGTAGCCGTTGCGCCGCAGCAATTCTTCGACCCGCTCGCGCTCCGGCGCGATCGGCCGGGCCTCGTACGTGTAGGGGTCGCGGACATCGCCGCGCAAAAAGGCCTTGCCCTGTGCGTCGAACTCAATCGGCAGGTTCTTGAAGCACATCGCAGATCCACCTTTCAGGCGGGCTGACGTCCCCGCGAGGGCGATCCCCTACATCCTCAGCATCACGGCGATGCCCTTCAGGTTCTCATCCACCTGCTTCAACCCGGCCAGCAATTGCCCCGCCGCGCCGTTGATCGTGGAGAGGTGACCGGCCAGCGGACGGGTGTTCACCTCGATCGCCTCAAGCCCCCCCGCCAGGCGCCCCAGGTCGCGATTGGCTCTGGTCAGCGCCACTATCGTGGCGATCAGGTAGCTGGCGACCACGGCCACGACGATGGTCACGGCTACGATCGTCAGCCAGATCAGCAGCGTCAAGCGCCGCCTCCATCCAGCTTCGTGTGACGAAGCGCCTGTTCGATCGCTCCGGTGCTTCGGGCGATCGCGCCGGCGCCGTCAAGGATCTGCCCGGCGACCCCGATGGTGGCTTCCAGCGCCGAGATGGCCGCCGTGTTCTGGGCAATGCCCACCCCGGCGACGAGCGTCTCAGCCGCGTACCGCTCGATATTGCGTGCCGCCCCCAGCACGCGGTGCAGCAGATACCAGGCCAGCGGGAGCACGACCGCCACGGCCACAATCAGCGTGATCCACCAGATGACCAGGATGGCGACAGGCATCAGGAGCGACCTCCCAGAGCCTTCACGGCGCTATCCAGGTCAGCGGCCACCGCCTTGAATCCACCGAGGATCGCCGTTGCGCCCTCATTTAGGCGGGTCACCTGCGGGGCGAGCATCGCGGTCTCGGACTCAATCGCCCTCACCCCCATGCGGATCTTGGCGAGATAACTGGTGGGTTTTCCCCCGATCGCGTCGAGCGTCCGCTGAATCATCACGAGGTACACGACGAGAACGCCGGCAAACGCCACGACCGCCAACGCCGACAGCAGCGTCAACCAGATCATCAGCCCTTTCCTCCGGTGCGGCGCGTGGCCTCGGCGATCTGCCCGGTCGCGCGAGCCAGCGGAGGCGCCTCGGCCAGGATGCCGGCGAACAGGTGATTGGTGCGATCGAGCAGCGCGATCTGCACCGTGTTGTTGGCCACCCGCTGACCGTCCGTCCAGATGTTCGAGGCCACATGCAAGATGCGGCGCGCGCTGGCCACCACGGCATTGAGGAGGACAGCAACCACGATGATCACGACGACCCCGAGGAGAAGCGAGACGCCCCAAACGAGGTGGATCGTCTGCGTGCTGGCCGCGACCGGCATCTTTCCCCCTATGCCCTCAGATCCTTATGCGCGCGGGCCCGCCGGCGCCTGGAGCGCCTGCCCGATCTCTTCGGCGTGCCGCCGGATCGAGCGTGCGCCCTCCCGCAACTGCCACGCCACGGCGTTGGTGGTGTCCAGTTCCCAGATGACCTGCGTGTTCTCGACGATCTTCCGCACCGCCCGGTGACTGCGGGCGGCGGCCTGTTCGATCCGCCGGGCGGTGACGAGGATCGTGATCAGCAGCGCAGCTACGACCACAACGAGCACCCCGGCGATACCGAGGATCAGGTACCAGCGACCTAGGAGTTCGGCGTCGGTCACGAGGTCCGCTCCTCTTTTCGGCGCCTGGCCACGGCCGGGACCTCATACCCATCTGGGTACATCTCCTCCGGCCGGTCGCGCCCCGGCCGCTCGCCGTGGCGATATTGCCATTTGTCATAGAGAAAATGCATCACCTTTTCGAACGCCGAGGGTTCCTGAATGTGTCCCCAGCCGGTTGGTACCGGGCCTCCCTTACGATCCCAAAGAGTCTCGCGGTTGCTGTACCGCTGTGAGAGGCGTCGGAGCGGTCGGATGACCGAGGCGATTGTCCGGGAAGCGGTCGAAGAGAAGACTGCGCCGGGCGGCGTCTGATAGAATGGCGCGAACCGGTCGGGGAACCCCGGCATCGTACACCCAATGCAGATGCCGCCGGTGTTCATGCACCCGCCCATGTGGTTGATCGCGCCGCGACTCGTGATGTTGCACTGGACCACCGGGCCCCAGCAGCCGATCTCGACCAGACACTCTTTGTCGCCGTAGTTTTTCGCAAACGTCCCTTCTTCGTAGTAGCCACCCCGGACGCACTGCTGGTGGACCGTTTCCTTGAAAAGCCACGCCGGGCGGCCCAGTTCGTCGAACTCGGGGAGCGGCCCCAGCCCCTGCAGGAACAGCAGAATGACCGCCACGGTCTCGGTGAAGTTGTCGCCGATCGGCGAGCATCCCGGGATATTGATGACCGGTAGGCCGAAGGCGCTGCGGTAGTCGGCGCCCAGAAAATCCATCACGCCCATCGCACCCGTAGGGTTGCCGATGGCTGCAGGGATGCCGCCCCAGGTCGCACAGGTTCCGATGGCAATGACGGCGGCTGCACCCGGGGCCATCCGCTTCAGCCATTCTGCGGTCGGAATCGGCCGGCGCTCGCCGTTGTCCATCACCTCGACGCCAAGCGCCGCCCAGTAGCCGCCTGTCTCCGCCGCGATCCGCTCGTCGGCGATCGACCCTTCGTAGATGACCACGTAGGGGGCGCCCAGCGCGCCCTCTTCGGCCAGCCGGAAGTTATGGACGAACTCTTCCCCGGCTTCCACCGAGAGCACTGGGTGGTGCAGCAGCAGTTTGGGCAGCGCCGGGATGGTGCCGGCCAGGAGCCCCTCCACGCCGGGGCTTGTCGCGCCGGAGACCGCAATCGTGCACCCATCACAGCTCATGCCAGCGAGCCAGAACGCGTGCACAACGCGCAGCGGTCCAAGCGGCAGTTCCTGGGGACGCGGCTGCGGCTCACGCTGCAGCACGCCCCGGGCAGTGGATTCGAGCGTTTGCTCCGGCGGAAAGACCTTCGGGATCACGGTGGCCATGGCTTAGGACCTCTCTAGCAGCGCCGCGAGATGTGTGATCTCCTGGACACCCCGGGCGCCAGGCGCCAGATCGAGCGGAGCCTTCCCCTCACGATCGGCGGCCAGGAAGACCTTATCGTAGGGAATGGTGGCGAGCAGGTCCAGACCATGGCGGTCACAGAAGGCGCGGATGGCGTCCTCGTCTTCGGCCGTCTGCACTTTGTTCGCTACTGCGTACACGCGCGGTATGTTGAGCTCGGCGGCAAGATCGTACACTTTCCGCCCGGTTTCCAGCGACTTGAAGTAGGGCTCGATCACCGCGACGATCGTGTCCATGTGTCGGGGCGTCCCGCGGCTGAGATGCTCGAGCCCGGCTTCCATGTCCGCGATGGTCATACCGGTCGAGGCGCCGACCAGTTCTCCGATCAAGCTACGCACGGTAGCATGGGTCCGGCACATTCAGCCGGCGCCTCCATGGTCTACTTTGCCCATCAACAGCAGCGTGACGTCGTCGGGTGCGGAAATGCCGTAGCGTTGGAAGATCTCTTCGGGGGGGATCGCCAGCACGGTGCGCTGTGCGCCGGTCTCATCCGTACGCTGCTCGAGCAGTGTGCGCGGCAGCGGCGCGAGCGCCTCGGCCTGATCGGGAGGGATTCCCAGCGTGATCGCCAGGTTCGGATTCGAGTCTCCGTCGACTGCGATGACCCGATGTCCGCGTCGCGCGAACGCTCGGGCCAGGGTGCCGGCGATCGTCGTCTTGCCGGATCCGCCCTTCCCGCAGACCGCGATCCTGCGTGCGCCGTTTCGTTCCATGCCTCACCTCACTGCAAGAATGAACGCGCGCAATGGTCGCCAACGGGCCGATGTGAAGTGATGTGGGGACATTGTAGCATGGGCTCTTCGTTCTTCCCAGCCCAACCCTCTCCCTGTCACACGCCCGACCTGACCGTCACGAGTATTCCATCCACCACTCGGTGAACTCAGCGCAGCGGCCATCCGGGCCGAGGCGGATGACCCACAGATTGCTGTAGGTCGTGGGCGGATCCATGTAGTTCGTCCAGCCTCTGACAACGCCCAGGTCGTTTGTGGCGGCTAGAACCTCGAAACGAAACTCGAACGTCCCCGGCTCATCCTTCCGGTCCAGCCAGCCTGAAACGATCGCCTCACGCCCGGACCACGGCTGCCTGTGCGGAGCAGTGTAGTAGACTGCGTCCTCCGTGAAGAGGCGAACGATGGCCTGAGGGTCGTTCGTGTTCCAGGCTCGCACGTAGCCGAGTACCCACGACTCCACATCGCATACATCCATTCGTCCGCACGCCCCTCTCCCTGGGCATTACTCCTTCAGGCGCCCTAGCCCTGGCCAGGCGAAGACGGTCTCTGTCAACACGGCGCCGGTCACCAGGACGCTCGCGGATCCGCCGAGCACGGTGATGGC
>JBQTJG010000554.1:0-3698 GCA_052387355.1 Armatimonadota bacterium
CGTCACCCACATCCGCACGCACGTGGATGTCTGCGATCCTACCCTGACCGCGCTGCGGGCCCTGGTCGAAGTTCGGGAGGAGTGGCGCGACGTTGTCACGATCCAGATTGTGGCCTTCCCTCAGCAGGGGATCTACTCGTTCCCCGACGGCGAGGCGTTGATGGTCGAGGCGTTGGACATGGGCGCCGACGTCGTCGGCGGCATCCCCCACTACGAGTGGACCCGCGAGTACGGCGAGCGCGACGTAAAGACCGCCCTGCGGTTGGCGTCGGAGCGCGGCCTGCAGGCCGACCTGCACTGCGACGAGACCGACGACGATCAGAGCCGGTTCCTCGAACTGGTGGCGGCAGAAACGATCCGCCTGGGTCTGCAGGGCCGGGTCACCGCCAGCCACGCGACGGCCATGCATTCGTACGGCAACGCCTACGCCTACCGGCTGATCCGGTGGATGCGCAACGCCGGCGTCCATATCATCACCAATCCGCTCGACAACGCGGTGCTGCAGGGTCGGTTCGACGGCTATCCGGTCCGCCGGGGGTTCACGCGAGTCAAGGAACTCCTGGCCAACGGTATCAACGTCGTCGTGGGGCACGACTCGATCATGGATCCCTGGTACCCGCTGGGGATCGGTGATCCGATCCAGGCGTGCTTCGTCATGGTCCACTACGGACACATGTCAGGGTATCAGGAGTTCACCACCCTGCTCGACATGGTGACGACGCGCGCCGCCGCATGCTTCGGCTTGACCGACTACGGCCTCATCGAAGGGAATCAGGCCGATCTGGTCGTGTTCGACGCGCCGACACCGATGGACGCGATCCGCACGCTGGCGCCCAGGGTCGCGGTGATTTCGCGGGGCCGCGTGGTCGCACGGACGGCGCCCGCACGCTCCGAAGTGATTCTGCGAGGCGCACCTGAGGTGGTGACCTTCCAGCCGTGAACCAGGAAGTGGCCCGCCCTGCGCCTCGCGCAGCCCGGTCGATCCGGCTGCCCATCGCCGAACTGCGATCGTGGGCGGTCTTTGGCGCGGTCCTGCTGGTCATCTGGGAGATCGTCTCGGGCCTGTACGAGCAGCCATACCTCCTGCCTGCGCCGTCGGCGATCCTCGGGGAGCTGCAGGAGAACTGGGCGCTCGTGCTCTCCTACGCGTTGATCACCAGCCAGGAGGTCGTCTTCGGCTTCCTGCTGGGTTCGGGCGCGGCGCTGCTGTGCGCCATCCTGTTCCTCTGGCTGCCAACGCTCCTTGAAGACTTTCTCTTCCGCATCGTCGTGACGCTCAACAGCACCCCGTTCGTGGCGCTCGCGTCGCTCGCGGTCGTCTGGTTCGGCCTCGGCTTGACGAGCAAGGTCGTCATCGCGGGGATGTACACGTTCTTCGCCGTGCTTTACACCACGCACAAGGAGTTCGTCTCGGTCGAGACGATCCGCGAGCAGCTCATGGACGTCTACAACGCCTCATGGTGGCAGCGGATACTCTTGTTGAAGATCCCCTCGGCGCTCCCGATCATCTTCGTCAGCCTGAAGGGCGGCGTCATGGCCGCCGTCAACGGCGCCATCGTCGGGGAGCTGTTCGGCGCCTTCGAAGGTCTGGGCTACATGATTCTCGACTCACGGTACGTCGGCAATACCGTCAGGGTGTTTCTCGCGGCGGTGTTCTGCACCATGATCGGGTGGCTGCTGCTTGGCGTCGTCACGCTGGCCGAGCGGCTGCTGCTGCCCTGGCACGTAAGCATGATCGAGCGGCGCTAACAACACGGCGCGATTCCTAGGGGGAGTGTCGAGGCGCGATGGCCTGCCCGGCCGATCACGTAAAGCGAGGGACATCTGGAGGGAGGTAGAGAGAATGCGCACCGGTGTTCGGATTCTGATCGCCGTGCTGGCGCTGACCCTGCTCGGCGCCGGCAACCTGGCGGCCCAGGGCATGAGCAAGGTCACCATCATCGAGGCGTGGTTCATCCACAACGAGTCGATGGGTGATCCGGTCGCGGTTGAGAAGGGATTCTACAAGCAGCTCAATCTGGACGTGAAGGTCGTGGGCGGCGGGCCTGGTCTGTCGCCGATCGATCGCGTGATGGCCGAGGCGAAGAAGGGGGCGATCGTCTTCGGTGTGGATTATCCGTACAACATCCTGGAGGCGCGCGAGAAGCAGAAGCTGCCACTCGTCATCGTGGCCCACGACTTCCAGAAGTCGGCCGTCCGGCTGATCTCCTGGAAGGAACTCAAGAGCGCGCGCGATATCGAGGGCACCGTGGCTACCTGGATCGGTTACGACAAGCAGATCAAGGCCGCGATCGGCCCCGATTGGGGTAAGCGCATCAAGGTCGTCAACCAGCAGGGCGACCCGGCGACGATCGGCTCGTGGTTGAAGAAGGACTACCAATATGCGCACGCGATGATCTACAACGAGGTGCTGGTCGCCAAGCGCAACGCGAAGGACAAGTACTTCGTCTACACGTTCCCGGACTTCGGCATCGACTGGCCTGAGAACGTTGTGTTCACGACCGAGGACGTCATCAAGAAGCACCCGGAGGTCGTGCAGGCCTTCGTGATGGGCCGCTACCAAGGCTACAAGTACGCGCTCGCGAACCGCCAGGAAGCCTACCAGATCCTCCTCAAGTACAACAGCAACCTCAAGGGGCAGGAGGCCCACGAGGTCGAGGGCATGGCGGCGATCGAGTCGATCATGGTCACCGACGCCTCGAAGAAGAACGGGCTCGGCTACATCGACCCTGCCGGCTGGGAGCGTGTCGCCAGGGACATGATGAAGGCCAATCTGTTCAAGGCGGCGCCCAACGACCAGGCTGCCTTCACCACCAAGTGTCCGAGCAAAGTCACGCCGTAGAGGCCGACAGGCCGGGCGCGGGCCGATGCACGGTTCTGCGCCCGGCCCCGTCGGACCCGTATGGGCGCCCTGCCGACCGCCGTCTCCGTCGTCGCCGAGCCGATCATCCGGCTCGATCGCGTCTCCAAGACCTTCGCGCTGGACCGCGGCGCCGGCCCGGCGACCGAGCACGACCACCGGATGCTGAGCGTCGTCTGGGACTTCTCGCTGGCGATCCGGCCGCGGGAGTTCGTCTCGATCATCGGCCCGTCAGGATGCGGCAAGACGACGGTGCTCTTCATGCTCGCCGGACTGCGCGAGCCGACGGACGGGCGCATCGAGGTGTGCGGCGTGCCCGCCAGAGAGGCGGTACGCGCCGGCCTGTCCAGCGTCATCTTTCAGCAAGCGGTGTTGTTCGAGTGGCTGACGGCCGAAGACAACGTGCTGCTGCCGCTGCGGATGCGGGATCGGCAGTGGTGGGCCTGGCCGCTGCGGCGGCGCGGCTACGCCGAGCAGGCCCGTCAGGCGCTCGACACCGTGGAGCTGACCGGTTTTGAGCAGTACTATCCTGACAAACTGTCGGGTGGAATGCAGCAGCGCGTAGCCATCGCGAGGGCGCTCACGCTCAACCCCAAGGTGCTGCTGATGGATGAACCGTACGGCTCGCTGGACGAGATCACGCGGGACCGGATGAACCTCGAGCTGATCCGGTTGTTCGAGGATCGGCGGCTGACGATCGTGTTCGTGACGCACTCGATCGAAGAGGCGGTCTTCCTGTCGGATCGTGTCGTCGTGATGAGCCGTGGGCCCTCGGCCGCGACCGGATCGAGCATCGTGCGGGTGATCGACGTCACCCTGCCGCATCCCCGCCGGCTGG
>JBQTJG010000555.1:0-12199 GCA_052387355.1 Armatimonadota bacterium
TCTCGCGCCGGTCACCGAGGCGCTCGCAAGACTGCGCACGGTCGCGGTTCGGTTCGACGAAGCGGTCGCGCGTGACAGTACATCAGCGGCGGGGCGGGCCGAAATGCTCGCCCGCACGCAGCGGGCCGCCATCCGCACGTTGGTGCAGACGGCCTATACCGACGGCAGCCCGTTCGGCCACGATCCCGCGGTGCCGCAGCTCCCGCTGCCGTCACTGCAGGGGGCGCGGGACCTCATTCGTCTGTCAGCCGATTCGCACGAGGCGCGGCGGCTGCAGGTGCGCCTCGTCCGCCAGCGCAACAAGGTCGTCTTTGCCCTGATCACCTCCGCCGAGGCTCTTGAGGCGGCGCTCGCAGACATACGCGGACGATAACGCTCGGGGGTGCTACCGATGAGGGAGTCATGGATGCAATCGGCGATTCGTACTGCCGCGGTGACCGTGGCCGGAGTCCTGCTGGTGGCCGCGACCGGTCAGGCGCCCGCGGTCCTGGCGCAAGGCACGGGCGGCACATTCACGCTGCCGATCATCGACAACGCCCTGATGTGGCCGGTGACCGGCGGGCTGCCGAACATCCTCGTCAACAAGGTGCTCTACAGCACCCTCGTCAAGTACGACGCCAAGAACCTGGCGCCGGTCGGCGACCTGGCCGAGCGGTGGACGCTCAGCGACGACAAACTGACCTGGACGTTCACCCTGCGCCGCAACGTCACCTGGCACGACGGCCAACCGTTTACGGCGCGCGACGTGAAGTTCACGATCGAGCGCCTGTGGCTGAACCCGCAGGTGCCGTTCTTCCAACGGGGTAACATTGCTGAGATCAGCCGCGTCGACATCATCGATGACTACACCGTACGTATCGTGACCCGGGTGCCGTTCGCCACACTGCCCGTGATGCTGGGATATCTGGCGAACATCCTGCCCGAGCACATCCTCGGCCGGTACACGATCGATCAGATTCGCAACCCGGTGGACTTCCGCCGGAACCCCATCGGGACCGGGCCGTTCCGGTTCAGCGAGTCGGTCCTCGGCTCGCACGTACGGCTGGTAGCCTACGACCGCTACTTCCTCGGCCGGCCCAAGCTCGATGCGATCGTCTTTCGCGTCGTGGCCGACATCGAGCAGCAACTGGCGCAGTTGCAGACCGGCCAGCTCGACCTCATGCTCATCGAGCCGCACCAGGTGCCGCTCGTGTCGCGGATGCGCCAGGTGCAGATCGTCGATGCCCCACAGGTGAACTACACCTTCGTGGGATTCAACAACAAGCTCGAACCGTTCACAGACCGGAAGGTGCGCCAGGCCCTGACGCACGCCGTGGACCGCAAGCTCATCCTCGATAAGATCTACCTGGGCAAGGGACGGCTCGCCACCGGTCCGATCAACCCGCTCATCTCGTGGGCGTACTTCGACAAGGTGCACCAGTTTCCATACAACAAAGACCTGGCCGGGCGGCTCCTCGAGGAGGCCGGGTGGAGCAAGGGACCCGACGGCATCCGGCGCAAGGGCGGGCAGCCGATGAAGATCGTGCTCGAGGTCGACCGCGGCAACCCGGTCCGCGAGCAGACGGCGGTCTCGGTTCGCCAGTTCTGGCGCGATGTTGGGGTCGACGCAGAGGTCCGCGTTAGCGAGTTCAACGCCCTGCTCTCACGAATCCGCAGCCGGCCGAACAACGTGCAGGCGTGGACGTTGTGGTACATCACGCCTCCCGAAGCGGACATCCTCGGCTACTATCACAGCAACGGCACGCTCAACGAGTTCGGGTACTCGAATCCCGAGCTTGACCGGCTGCTCGAGGAAGGACGCGCCACCTCCGACCAAAAGGCCCGGGCGAAGGTCTACGAGCGGGCGCAGCGGTTCATGGCCTGGGACGCGCCGGTGATCTTCCTCGTCTATCCTGCTGAGATCCAGGCGCTGAACAGACGGATCCAGGGGTGGGCGGGCATCGGCTACCGGGACGCGTTGACGTACATGGTCGGTGTGTCGGCCGGGCGGTAGCACTCTACCGGCGGGGACCATCCGCGGGGCTGGATGCTCCGCTTCCTGATCCGGCGCCTGCTGCAGACCGCAGCCCTGCTGCTGGTGGTCAGCCTGGTGGTGTTCGCGCTCGTCATCCAGGCGCCCGGAGGGCCGTCGATCCTGCTCGACCGCAACATGGGCCAGGAAGAGATCGCACGCATGCGGACGATCCTCGGGCTCGATCAGCCGCTCCACATTCAGTACATCCGATGGCTCGTGCAGGTCCTTCGCGGCAACCTGGGCGTGTCGTACCAGGCGGGCCTGCCGGTCGTGGAGATCATCAGGCAGATGCTGCCCAACACCCTTCTCCTGTCGGCAGCCGCCCTGGCCCTTTCGCTGGTCGTGGCCATTCCCGCCGGCGTCGTCTCGGCCGCGCGCCCGTACACGCCACTCGATCACACGGTGACGTTTCTCTGCTTCTTTGGCATTTCTGTCCCGGTGTTCTGGTACGGCCTGATGCTCATCGTGCTGTTCTCGATCGTGCTGGGCTGGCTTCCACCGGGCGGGATGCAGACGATCGGTGAGCCCCGCAATGTGGTGGACCTCGCGCGTCACCTGATCCTGCCCGCGGTCGTCTTGGGCACCGCGAACATGGCGCTGTTCGCCCGGTACACTCGCTCGTCGACGATGGCGGTGCTGCGCCAGGAGTACGTCCGCACGGCTCGGTCGAAGGGCCTACCCGAACGATCCGTGCTCTACCGACATGCCCTTCGCAACGCCCTCATCACCATCGTGACGGTGGTTGGGCTGCAGTTGCCGCGCCTGGTCGGCGGCGCGGCCATCACCGAAACGGTCTTCGCGTGGCCGGGGATGGGCAGCCTGGCCGTGCGCGCCGCGTTCGAACGCGACTACCCCATGATCATGGGCATCACCCTGGTCATTTCGGCGGTCGTGGCTGCGAGCAGTCTGCTGGTCGATGTGGTCTACGTGTATCTGGATCCGAGGATTCGGTATGATTAGATTCCGAACGCCGGCCGGACGCATGCTGGCCCGGCTGCGCCGCAACCGCCTGGCCGTCGCCGCGATCATCCTTCTCGCCTTGATCCATGCGGCTGTCGTGCTTGCGCCCTGGATCGCGCCGCACAGCGCCGAAACCGTGACGCTGGCCTTCCGGCTGCAGGCGCCCGGCCCCGAGCATTGGCTGGGGACCGATGAGTACGGCCGCGATGTCCTCTCACGCCTCCTCTTCGGTGGGCGCGTCTCGCTGGCGGTCGGACTGACCTCGATGGTGGCATCGATGGTGTTCGGGCTGGCGGTGGGCGCGATTGCCGGATATGCGGGCGGGATGATTGACGTCGTCCTGATGCGCGTCACCGACGGCATGCTGTCGGTCCCGCTGTTCTTCGTGGCGCTGATGGCGCTGGCGCTGCTCGGGGCGACGATCCTGAACCTGGTGCTCGTGATTGCGCTCTCGAGCTGGATGACCGTGGCGCGGGTGGTCCGGGCCGAAGTGCTGCGGACGCGCGAGCTGGAGTTCGTACTCGCGGCGCGCGCCATCGGCTGCAGCGGCCCGCGGATCCTGGCGCGCCACCTGGTCCCGCAGTCGATCCCATCGATTACGGTCGCCGCCACGCTCGGCGTGGCCTTCGCGGTCCTCCTCGAGTCGTCGTTGAGCTTCCTGGGATTGGGCGTGCAGCCCCCTGCGGCGTCGTGGGGCAACATGCTGAGCGGCGCGCGAGGGTACCTGCGGACCGTCCCCGGGCTGGCCGTGTTCCCGGGCGTGATGATCTTCGTCACGGTGCTGTGCTACAACTGGTTCGGCGATGGGCTGCGGGACGCCATCGATCCTACGCTCGCCGAACGGTAGACATCGGGTGAGGTGATCAGAGATGAACATCACCATCGTTGGAGCCGGAGCCATCGGCGGGACGGTAGGAGCCTACCTGATCAGGACGGGTCATGCGATCACGTTCGTGGACGCTGCCGAAGATCATGTCGGCGCCATCAACACTCTCGGCCTGACGATCGAGGGGGGCGCAGGGACGTTCACCGTGCGGGCGCGGGCGCTCCTTCCGTCCGAGATGCAGGGACCACTGGGGACCGTCTTCCTGGCCGTGAAAACCATGCACACCGACGCTGCCGCGCGCCAGATCGCCCAGCATCTGGCCCCGGACGGCGCGATCGTCTCGATGCAGAACGGCTTCAACGAAGAGCGCATCGCCGCGCTCGTCGGCCGCGCGCACACCATCGGGGCGTTCGTGAACTTCGGCGCCGACTACCTGGAACCCGGACGCATCCTCTATGGTGGGTCCGGGGCGCTGTACCTGGGGGAACTCGACGGGTCATCGACCGGTCGCCTGATGCAGCTCGTGGAGGTGCTTCGCGCGTTCCTCCCCGCGACGCAGGCTACCGGGAACATCTGGGGCTATCTCTGGGGCAAGCACGCGTACGGTGCGATGCTCAAGGCGACGGCCCTGGTCGATGCGCCGATCGCCGATGTCCTCGCGGATCGAGTGGCGCGCCCGGTCGTCGCCAACCTGGCGGCGGAGGTGCTCGCCGTCGCGGCGACGGAGGGCGTGCACCCGGAGGGCTTTGATGGGTTCGAACCCGCAGCCTTCGTCTTTCCGCCGCACCGAGACGTGGGGCGCATCAACGCCAGCCTCGACGCGCTCGTTGCATTCAACGGGAAATCGCTGAAGGCGAAGAGTGGCATCTGGCGGGATTTGGCGGTGAGGAAGCGCAAAACCGAAGTCGAGTCGATGGTCGGCGAGATGCGCGCCCGCGCCGCCCGCCACGGTATTGCGGTGCCGCTTGTCGAGGCGCTCGGCCGGATGATCCTGGAGATCGAGACGGGCGCCCGCCAGATGTCGTGGGACAACATCGCGGCGATGGCTGCCCTCAACGCAGAGACGTATGGCGCCGGAGTCCTTGGTGCCTGATACCGGGCGATTGGCCGGACGGGTCGCCCTGGTCACCGGCGCCGCCCGCGGCATCGGCCGGGGCATCGTCGAGGCCTTCGTCCGACGCGGGGCCACCGTCTGGGCCTGCGACGTAATGCCGGACGAACTGGCGGAGACCGTGCGGCGGGGCCGTGCCATCGGCACTGTGGAAGGCCGGGTGGTGGATGTCACGAGCGGCGCGGCGGTCCGCAGCCTGATAGAGGAGATCACCGCCGGACGTCGGGGCATCGACATCCTCGTTCACGCCGCGGGCGGCGTGCTCGGGCAGACCTGGAAGCCTGTGGAGACGGCCTCCGACGAGGATTGGCGCAGGATCGTAGCGGTGAATCTCGAAGCCGCGTTCTTCCTTGTTCGAGCGATCGCACCTTCAATGAAGGCGCGCGGTTGGGGACGAATCATCACCATCTCGTCCGGCGCGGGCCGCAGCTACAGCCAGACCGGCATCCAGGCCTACGCCAGTGCGAAAGCCGGGCTCATCGGTTTCACCCGCCAGATCGCGCGTGAGCTCGGCCCATATGGTATCACCGCCAACTCCGTGGCGCCGGGGTTCGTGCTTTCCAACCCGGCTTCGCAGCAACAGTGGGAGGCGCTGGGAGAATCCGGACAGCGGTCGTTCTTCGACGCGCTGGCGATCAAACGCCTCGGACAGCCGGAAGACATCGCCTTCGCCGTCCTCTTTTTCGCATCGGAGCATGCGGGCTACGTGACAGGACAGACATTGAGCGTCGATGGTGGGCGCTGGATGCTTGGCTGAGGAGGATCAGGATGGCAAGAGACGCCGGAGATCATCGGCTCTACGACCAGGTGAGCGTGAAGCGCCTGATGGCAGACGTCGAGGCCCTCTCCCAGTGGGTGCGACTGTCAGGAACCCCGGAAGAACTGGCGGCCTTCAAGTACGTCCAGCGTCAGTTACGCCGGGCCGGCTGCACGACAAAACTCATCCTGCACGATGCCTTCATCAGTCTGCCGGGACCGGCATCATCGAAGGTTACGCCAGCCGACGGAGACGCCTTCACGATGCCGTGCGTGACCCACTCGTTCGCCGCGTCGACCGGACCGGACGGCCTGGAGGCCTCGGCGGTGTACGGGGGAAGCGGCACGCCAGCGCATCTGGCCGCCGCCGGCCCGGCAGGACGGATCGCGGTGATCGACGGACTGGCCAGTCCGGATCGTGTCCGCGCCGGCGAGGCGGCCGGAGCCTCCGGCCTCATCTTCCTGAATCGCGATCCTCTCGTGCACGAGATGATCACGTCCCCTGTCTGGGGCAGCCCCACGCCGGCCGACGTCCCGCGGCTGCCACATCTGCCTGTGGTATCAGTGGCCGCGGCCGAGGGTGATCGCCTGCGGGAGATGGTCCGGGCCAGCGCCGTGCGCCTGCGCATCAGCGCCCAGGTGGATACGGGTTGGCGCAAGACGCCTTTATTGATCGCTGACCTGCCGGGGTCGGTCGAGAATACCTTTGTGATGTTCGCGGGCCACATCGACTCGTGGCACCGCGGCGCGATGGACAATGGGACCGCCAACGCAACCATGCTGGAAGTCGCCCGCGTGATGGCGGGGCAGGGGCGCTACCGCGGCATCCGCTTCGCTTTCTGGTCAGGGCACTCCCATGGGCGCTACTCGGGATCGACCTGGTACGCGGACAACCATTGGGACGATCTGGACGCCCGGTGCGTCGTGCATGTCAACGTCGACTCGGTCGGCGCTCAGGGCGCGGTGATCAACCGACACGCCTATTCGATGCCCGAGACCAGCGGCGTCGCAGATAGGGTGATCAGGGCCTTGGTGAACGAACGGTTCGAAGGCGGTCGTGTCGGCCGGGCCGGTGATCAATCGTTCCTCGGGGTCGGCGTGCCCTCACTGCTGATGAGTCTCTCGGAGATGCCGCCCCATTCCCCTCATGCCAGCCGGGACTTCAACATCAGCACCGGCGGCGCCACCGGGGGGCTCGGCTGGTGGTGGCACACGACCGACGACCTGCCCGACAAGATCGATCCCGCGGTCCTGGAGCGCGATTGCAGGATCTACCTGGGGATCATTCATGCGTTCAGCACCGAGCCCGTGATTCCGCTCGACTACGGGGCGACCGCGCGGCAGTGGCTGCGCACGCTCACAGCGTTGCCCCGTGGGGCGCGACACATGGATCTGCGACCCGTCCTGGTGGAAGCCCGACGGCTGGTGGAGGCGACTGAGACGCTCGAGCGAGCGCTGCGGGCTCTACGCGCGAAGCCCGAGCGGCGGGCTGTCGCACGCACCAATGCAGCCCTGATGGCGCTGGGGAGGACGTTGGTACCCATCGGGTACACACAGACCGGCCGGTTCGGGCACGATCCGGCGCTGGAGCAACGGGATGTGCCGCTCCTGGCTGCCGCGCGTGAGCTGGCCACCGCATCAGGAGACGAAGTGAAACACCTCACGGTGCGCGCGGTACGCGACCTCAATGCCGTACGTTTCGCGCTCGCCCGGGCGGCCGATGTGGCCGAGGGCGCCAGAGCGACCGCCGCAGCGCCGGGCCGCAAGAAGACCGGGAGCAAGACGACGATGAGCAGAAGGACCAGGAGCCCGAAGGGCCGACGCTGATGATCGAGAGAACTGCCCCCTGGGGCGACGGCCTAGATCGTCAGGCGGGGGTCGAGGGCGTCGCGCAGCCCGTCGCCCAGCAGGTTGAATCCCAGCACCGCAAACGCGATCGCCAGCCCGGGAAACGTGGCGATATGGGGGGCGATGGTCAGGAAGTCCCGTCCGGTGCTGACCATCAGGCCCCACGACGGCGTGGGCGGTTGCACGCCCAGGCCGAGGAACGACAGCGCAGCCTCCAGCAGAATGGCGCTGGCCATGTAGAGCGCCGAGTACACGATGAGGATTGAGATGCAGTTGGGCAGGATGTGCCGCGCAATGATCCGGACGGTGCCGGCGCCGATCGCGCGAGCGGCCTGCACGTATTCCTGTTCCTTGAGGGAAAGGACCGACCCGCGGATCATCCGCGCGAATCCCGGGGTGGCCCAGATCCCAACGGCGAGGATCATGTTGCCCAGGCCAGGCCCCAGTGCGCTGACGATGGCGATCGCCAACAACAGATAGGGGAAGGCGAGCAGCACGTCGAGCCCGCGCATGATCACCTCGTCCACAGCGCCGCCGGAGAAACCGGAAGCGGTGCCCAGTACGATGCCCAGGACTAGCGCGATCAGCACCGAGACCAGACCGACCACCAGCGCGATCCGGCTGCCGTAGATCAGGCGGCTCGCGATGTCGCGGCCGAACTCGTCGGCGCCGAGCCAGTACCTGGCGCCGGGGGCCAGGCGCTTGTCCTCCAGCACCTGACGGGTCGGGTCGGCGGGCGCCAGCACGGGCGCGGAAATGGCGGCGAACAAGAGCAGGCCGACGATGGTCAGGCCGATGAGGGCCAGGCGATTGCGCCGGAACCGCTTCCACATCAATGCCCCGGCAGACGCATAGACGGTGGGTTGGCCCCCGGCTTCAGATTTGATCGTCATCGCCTGGTCGGACATCGATGATCCCCTGTGTCTGTCGCCCTGACGTCTGTCGTCGCCCTTCCGTATCTCGCCCGCGCGCTACCGGTAGGTGATGCGAGGGTCGAGATAGGCATACGAGAGATCCACGAGCAAGTTGATCACGACGAACATCAGCGCCAGGACCAATACGCCTCCCTGGAGGAGGACGTAGTCACGCGCGAAGATCGCCCGAACCAACATGCGACCGATGCCGGGCCACGAGAAGACCGTTTCGGTCAGCACCGCTCCGCCGAGCAGTTGTCCAGTCTGCAGGCCCAGCACGGTGACAACCGGGATCAGAGCGTTGCGGAGCGCGTGCCTGACTAATACACTGCGAGCGCCCATCCCTTTCGCGCGAGCGGTGCGGATGTAGTCCTCTCGCAGGACTTCGAGCATCGTGGACCGTGTCATGCGGGCCAGCATGGCGACGCTCGGCGCGGCCAGGGTCACAGCCGGAAGGGCCAGGTGGAGCCAACTCCCCCGTCCGCCTGCGGGAAACCACCCCAGCCAGAGGCTGAAGACCACGATCAGCACGATGCCAGTCCAGAAGATCGGCATCGACAGGCCGAGCAGCGACACGATGCGGGTCAGGTTGTCGAACAGCGAATTCGGCCACCGGGCTGAGACGATACCGAGCGGGACGCCTGCGGCCACGGCGAGACAGAGCGCGACCAGCCCGAGTTGTGCAGTGGCCGGCCAGACCTCCGCGATCTCTTCGTTCACGCGGCGGCCTTCCCGGATCGACCGGCCGAGATCTCCCTGAAGGACGCGTCCCACATACCGGACGTAGCGGACCGGGAGAGGCAGATCGAGATCGAGTGCAGCCCTGACCTTGGCGATCATCTCCTCGGTCGCGCCCTCCCCGAGCATCAGGGCTGCGGGATCGCCCGGGATCAGATCGATCGTGGCCATGATGGCGAAGATCACGCCGAGTACCACCGGCGCCATGGCCAGGAGACGGCGAAGGACAAATCGAGTCACGGCAGGTAAGCGGGCGGGGTGCGGTCTAGCTGTCCGCCCCGCGAGCGGGTCGGGTGCCGCATCGGCCCGACCCGCTCCGTGCAGCCAACACTACTTCTGGAGCCACACGTAATGGAATCCCTGATTGTACTCGATCGGGTGCGGTACGAACCCCTTGACGTGTGACCGCAACACCGCGATCTCCTTCGTGGTGTAGAAGGGGATGAACATGATGTCGCGCGCGATCAGCTCCTGGGCGCGCCCGTACAGGTCCTCACGCTCGCGGGGATTCAGGCTCGTTCGGGCCTGATCCACCAGCCGGTCGAACTCGGGGTTGATGTACCGCCACGTGTTCCACCCGCGCGGCGGCGCCTGATCGGAACGAAACATCGGGAGCAGGCTGTAATCGGCGTCGGCCGTCGTGGTGACCCAACCGAGGGTGAAGAGGTGATAGTCCAGGGTGGCCGCTCGCACCGTCGTGAAGACGGTCGCCCATTCCAGGAAGCTGATGTCCAGCCGGACCCCAATCTGGCGCAACTGAGCCTGATAGGCTTCGGAGATCTCGGCATCCTTGAAGTACCGGCCGCGCGCGCTGATCAGCGTGATCACCAGGGGGATGCCCTCGCGCTGCATGATCCCATCCGGCCCCGGACGAAACCCCGCCTCCTGGAGCAGGGCGCGGGCGCGGGCCGGATCATACGGATAGAGCGTGTCCAGGCCCATCGACTTGTAGCCGAATACTCCGGGCGCCAGGATCCCATCGGCCGGGCTACCTGCGCCCTCCAGGATGTTCTCAAGGATGGCCTTTCGGTTGGCGGCCATCATCAGTGCGCGGCGAACACGGACATCGGAGAGCGGCGGCCGCGTGATGTTCATGCCAATGAAGACGACCCGCAGGCCGGTGGCCTGGGCCACGGTGAAGTTCGGATCGCGGCCGATGGCGGGGAGTTGCGCCGGCGCCGGGACCAGCACCATATCGACCTCGCCGGTGCGCAGCGCGATCATCCGGGCCGATTCCTCAGGAATCACACGGAAGACGATACGGTCGACGTAGGCCTTCTGGCCCCAGTAGTCATCGTGACGGCCGACCGTGATCCGATCGTTCGTGCGCCATTCCTCAAACTTGAAAGGGCCGGTTCCGACCGGTCGCCGGCTGAAATCGGCTCCCAAGCGCTGGACCGCGGTCGGACTGACGATGCCGGCGTACACCATCGCGGCGCTGAAGAGCAAAGGCGCGTACGGTTCATTCGTGACGAGATCTACCGTGAAATCGTCCACGACCTCGGCGCCCTTGATCGGTCCCGCGAGGCTCGCCCACCGGCCGGGCGTGCGGGCGTCAAACGCGCGGTCGAATGTGAACTTGACCGCTGCCGCGTTGAAGGACGTGCCGTCGTGGAACTTCACGTCTCGGCGCAGGGTGAACCGGATACGGGTGGGCGACATCGCGCGCCAGCCGGTGGCGAGTCTGGCCTGAACCTTCATGTCGGGCCCCACCGTCACCAGGGGTTCGAGGATAAGCTGGTAGATCCAGGCGCCAGGGGCCGTCGTCTCAAAGTGCGGATCGAGAGATACGGCGTCTACCGGGCGCGCGATGGTCAGGGTCCCGCCCCTGACCGGACTGGCCGGACCGGGATGCGCTGGCGGCGCCAGCAGGGCAACGGCGAGCCCGATCGCCACCAGGGCCCAACGCGCAGTGTTCATAGTATCCTCTCCCCTCATCCTGTGGAGTCGCGCGGAACACGTCCTCACCGTGTTCGCCACCGTGGTCGTGTTACCTTCGCAGAGGGAGCCTGTGAGCACACGACGAAACACATGGCACGCGAGCATGTGCGTTCGCGGCATGTGCATCAAGGAGGCCGTCATGCGTCTTGAGACCCGTCGGTGGCTGCTCCTCGCGGCTGTCCTGGGGCTGCTGGCTGCCCAGGCCTCGGCCCAGGCGCCGATTACCCTGACATTCATGCATTTCAACGACGACTATCAGCTCGGTCCGGTGGACGGCGGCAAGGCCGGCGGGCTCGACCGGCTGGCGCATCTCGCCAAGAGACTTCGCGAGCTGGATCCACAGGCCCAGTTGCTGTTCGCCGGCGACCTCATCTCGCCGTCGCTCGAATCGTCGATCTTCAGGGGCGCCCAGTTGATCGAGGGCTTCAACGCCCTGGGGATCAACGCCGCGACGTTGGGTAACCATGAGTTTGACTACGGCCCGGCGGTCCTGCAGGAACGACTGGCGGAGTCACGCTTTCCCTGGATCACCACGAACGTCTACCGCAGCGATTTCTCGCGCATCCCCCGCGTCGAGTTCATGCGGATCACGCGCGTGCAGGGAATTGACATTGGATACTTCGGCCTGCTGACGCGCGACACACTGGTCTCGTCCCGACCAGGCCCGGACATCAAAGTCATGGACGAGGTGGGCACGGCCCGCGCCATCGTCCCGATCCTGCAGCGAAACGGCGCGAAGATCATCGTCGGCGTGACCCATATCCACATGCACGAGGATCAGCAGATCCTGCGTGATGTGCCGGGCATCCACTTCATCGCGGGCGGGCATGAGCACGATCCGCTGCGCGCCACAGTAGGCGGATCGCTCGTCGCGAAAGCCGGCTCCGACGCGCGGTGGCTGGGCGTCGTGCGCATGCAGGTCACGCCCGAAGGCCGGATGCTCAGCATCCGCGACGAGCTGATTCCGATCAACGAGCAGACGCCGTCCGATCCCGCGGTTGGGGCGATCGTGAAACGCTACACCGACCAGATGAGCCGGGAGCTCGACGTCGTCATCGGCCGGACGTCGGCCGCGCTCGATGCGCGCAACG
>JBQTJG010000556.1:0-2093 GCA_052387355.1 Armatimonadota bacterium
CGCCCGGCCCGCCGGTGAAGGCAAAGCAGAACCCGAGCGCGTTGATGAGCCGCAGCGCTTCTCCCCGGGTCCGCACCCGGTGGCTGCGACACACCACGTGGCGATATCGGGCGACGGAGGCAGGGCGAAGCGAGAGCATCCCTCTCGTCATACGCGATGCCACCGCCGGCTTCCTGGACGTGACGGGACGAGGGCGGAAGGCAGGGGAGCCCGTGGCGTGGCACGAACGTACAAGGGCCACGCGCTGCCGGCACGCTTCGGGCCAGCCTCGATCGAGGAGTGAACGCATGCAGGATGTCCATGCCTCAACGCTTCCTAACGGCCTCCGGCTGCTTATCCAGGAGTCCCATACCGCGCCGGTGGCCACATTCTGGGTCTGGTATCGGGTTGGGAGCCGCAACGAGGCCGCCGGCTTCACCGGTATCTCGCATTGGGTCGAGCACCTGCTGTTCAAAGGCACGCCGTCTCATCCGGCCGGGATGCTCACGCGACTCATCAATCGGTTGGGGGGCCGGTGGAATGCGTTCACCTGGAAGGACTACACGGCGTACTTCGAGATCCTGCCCACTGAGCATATCGAGACGGCGGTCAAGCTTGAGGCCGACCGGATGCAGAACACGATCTTCGATCCTGACATCGTGGCCAGCGAGCGGACGGTCATCATCTCGGAGCGCGAAGGCGCCGAGAACTACCCTACCTACTATCTGCGGGAGGAAGTGGACGCCCTGGCATTCAAGGCGCATCCGTACCGGCAGCCGGTGATCGGGTGGAAGGACGACCTGCGCGCGATCACGCGCGACGATCTCTACCGCCACTATCGCACCTACTACCTTCCGTCGAATGCCGTGGCGGTGGCGGTGGGCGATTTCGATGCCGGCCGGATGGCCGCCATGATCGGCGAGGCGTTCGGGCCGATGCCCGGTGGCGATGCACCTCCTGCGGTGCGATCGGTTGAACCGGAGCAGTCGGGCGAGCGGCGGGTGGTCCTGCGACGGCCTGGAGGGGCGACGGCATATCTGCACATGGCCTTTCACGCGCCGGCGGCATCACATCGCGATCTCCCCGCGCTGATGGTCCTGGACGGGCTCCTGACCGGATTCACGGGGATCGCGCCGTTTGACGGCGGCGGAGGCGGCCGCAGCAGCCGCCTCTACCGGGCGCTGGTTGACGGAGGTCTCGCCGCAGACGTGGGCTCCGGCATGACCCCGAGTGCCGATCCCACCCTCTTTCGTGTCACGGCGACAGTGCGCAGCGGAGTCGAGGTAGCGGCCGTCGAGTCCGCAGCGGCGGTGGAAATCGCGCGTTTGCGTGATCATCCCGTTGGCGAGGTCGAGCTGGCCAAGGTGAAGCGCCAGGCCAGGGCTCAGTTCGTCTACCTTCTCGATGGCGTATCCCGCCGGGCGATCGCGCTCGGCGCGTTTGCCATCGTTGATAGGCCGGAGACGCTCTACGCGCTGGCGGAGGGCGTCGACCGCGTGACGGCTGACGATGTCGCTCGCGCGGCAGACACCTATCTGGTGGAGCGCCGCCGGACAGTTGGATGGTATCTGCCGGACGAGACCGGCGCGCGCAACGTGATCTCGCGCGACGGCGCCCCCGAGGAGACCGGATCATGACGGCGCCGATCGTCGCCAGCGAGGTACGGCGCACCGTCCTACCCAACGGGCTGGTCTGTCTGGTCAAGTCATCCGGGGAGGCCGGCGCGGTGGCGATCCATGGGTTCGTGAAGGCTGGAGCGGCCCTCGATGGCGGACGACCTGGACTCGCTCGCTTCGTGGGCTCGACGCTCATTCGGGGGACGCATCGTCGGAGCGGGCCGCAGATTGCCGAGGATCTCGACGGCATGGGCGCCAGCCTTTCCGCGGCTACAGGAATCGAGACCACAGTGTTCCTCGGCCGGGCGCTCGCCGACGACCTGCGACCGTTGCTGGACATCGCCGCCGAGCTGCTTTTGCAGCCGGCGTTCCCGCCCGACGAAGTGGAGAACGTCCGCAGCGAGCTGATCACCATCGCGCGGGTCAATGCCCTCGACACCCGTCAGGTGGCCGAGCGGGTGTTTCGCCGGCTCGTCTTTCCACCTGAACACCCGCACC
>JBQTJG010000557.1:0-12923 GCA_052387355.1 Armatimonadota bacterium
GTACGGCCCAAGAAAGGGCGGCGGGTCCCACTGGTGTCGGGGGAGAGGCAGCGATGAAATTCGGTCTGCACGACGTGCGTGATCTCGCGCATCTGTGTGCGACTTGCTCCCTGATCGTGAGTGTCTGCCCGCCGGATGCCGCGGACTCCGTGGCTCAGCAAGTGCTCGCACACGCCTTCGACGGGGTGTATCTGGACGCCAACGCCATTGCTCCACAGCGGGCGGTGGCCATGAGTCAGCGGATGACCGCAGCCGGTGTCGCGTTCGTGGACGGCGGAATAGTCGGCGGCCCCGCCTGGTCGGCGGGGACGACCCGGCTCTGCATGTCCGCACCGCCCGCGGCTGAGGTTGCCGCCTGTTTTCTCGGCCGGTCCATTGGAGGCCCAGGTCATTGGCGTTGAACCCGGCAGGGCGTCGGCGCTCAAGATGTGCTACGCGGCCCAAACGAAGGGGATGACCGCGCTCCTGGCTGCCGTCCTGGCGACAGCCGAGCAACTTGGCGTCCGCGACGATCTCTATCGGCAATGGGCGAGCGATGATGCGGACTTCGCAACGCGTGCCGAGCAACGGGTACGCCAGGCCAGCGCGAAGGCGTGGCGATTCGTCGGGGAGATGGAGGAGATCGCGGCAACGTTCCGGGACGCCGGGCTACCGGGAGAGTTCCACGCGGCGGCCGCCGAAGTCTATCGTCGCCTGAGCCCTTTCAAGATGGCGCAGGAAATCGCAGCGTTCGAAGAGGTGCTGGCTGCTCTGCGCGAAATGCCGGCGCCAGCTGGCCGCTGACACGGTTGGCGGCGGGCGCCTGCACTGTCCCCGGTGGCGATGATCCGATGAACATTGACACGGGCTGCGGAAACGGTTTTGCGTTTGACACGTATGTCTAAATCATGCATACTAATACATATGAGAACTACACTCAATATCAACGATGAACTGCTGCGTCAGGCAGCCAAGCTCACTGGTGTGGATGAGAAGACCGCGCTGGTACGTCTAGGGCTGGAGGCCTTGATCGCGCGAGAGAGTGCGCGGCGTCTGGCGTCCCTCGCCGGAGCCGAGCGACGACTGCGGCCCATTCCACGGCGGCGTCCCAGGCCGGCGGCGTGATCCTGGTCGACACGTCCGTTTGGGTGGAGCACCTTCGTTATGGAAGCCCCCGGCTGGCCGCCCTCCTGAACGCCGATCAGGTCCTCTGTCACCCTTTCGTCCGCGGAGAGCTCGCCTGCGGGCATCTGCAGAAGCGTACCGAAATCCTCGGTTTGCTTGAGGCGCTGCCCGGGGCGCCGCTGGCTGAGCACCGCGAAGCCATCCACCTGCTTGAATCTGCCCGTCTGCATGGACTCGGGCTCGGATGGATCGACGTCCACCTGCTCGTGTCGGCTCTGCTAACGCGATGCGGATTCTGGACGCTGGATAAGACGCTGCACCAGGCTGCACAGTCCCTGAAGATCGAAAAGTGTGGGCCAACCTCCGAAACTCCTTCACACTGCAGATTCCAGAGTGCCCGCGTTGGCGGGTGCCGGGCGTAAGCGCTGAACCTACAAGGAAGGGAAGCGAAGCGTTTGGCCTCGAAGCATTTGAGAGATTGCAGGTGAACTATGAACCGCGTCGACCGCCTGTTGGGCTATCTTCTGCTTCTGCAGAGCCGGGGCCAGGTACGCGCCGCCGACTTCGCCCGACGGTTCGAGATCAGCGAGCGGACGGTCTACCGGGACATCCAGGCGCTATCCGAAGTGGGCGTGCCGATCGTCGCGCTGCCGGGGAAGGGCTACCGGCTCATGGAGGGTTACTACCTTCCGCCCGTTGCTTTCAAACCGGATGAGGCCAAGGCCCTGGCGCTCGCCCTCGGCATGATGACGGGCGCCGCGGTCCCGGGAGCAACGCGCGACGCGGCCCTGGCCGCCCTGGAAAAGATCAGGGTGGTGCTCCCATCGGAGACACTGCGGCAGGTGGAGGCCTTGCTGGCCGTGACCCGCTTCTACAGTCATCCCGCCATGCAGCTTGACCTGGGCGACCGCAAGCTCGTGGATCTCCAGCGCGCGATCCTCGACCGCCGTGTCGTGACAATGCGGTACCACGCGCATGCCACCAATGAAGTGACGGTGCGGGATGTGGAGCCGCTGCAGTTGGTCTTGGTCGACCGGATCTGGATCCTCGACGCCTACTGTCGGTTGCGGCAGGCCCCCCGCGGCTTCAGGTTGAATCGGGTCGATGCGTACGAAGTGCTAGAGGAGCGGTTCACCCCACGAGAGCTGCCAGCCAGTGAGCGGAGACCGGACACCCTCCGCGCGGTCGTCCGATTTTCCCCCGATATTGTGCGGTGGGTCCAGGAGCGGCAGCACTTCAGTTACTCGTCTCAGGAGACCGCCGAGGAGAGCGCCCGGGGATCCAGCGACGAGACCATGATTTACCGGCCCCGGGCGTTCGATGTCATCGACGGTTGGCTCCTATCCTGGGGCGATGCGTTCGAGGTGCTGGAGCCACTGGAGCTGCGTCAGCACCTCGAAGCCGTCGCGGGGCGAATCGGGGCCCGGCACGGTCCCGCCGGCGACTCTTCTCCACGGCAAGACGAAGAAGAGCCGTCGCGCATGCCTCACCTGGTCGGGACCGATTTGTAGGCCCGCAGGATGTGACCATCGGGCGTCCGGATGTGGAAGGTGCGGCCGAACGGCATGTCGTGCGGCTCGCTTACGATGTCCACGCCGGCGGCCTTCCACTGGCGATAGACGGCGTCCACGTCGTCCACCTCGAACGCGATCTCGTAAGGCTGCGTGATGCTGGGAATCTCGACGGCGTTGAACACCCCGAACATGGCGCCGCCGTTCAGCGCGAACGGCGTGAAGACACCGGGCTGGCTCATCTCCGGGATGGTCTTGAGGCCGAGGGTCTTCGTGTAGAAGTCGGTGGCTTTGGTCACGTCCTTCACCACGAGGCCCACAAAGTTCAGCTGCTTGACCGCCATTGGACACCTCCTGTGTGATCCGGTTTTGACATCATGGTAGGGCCGAGGCCCTGACACCCCTATGTCAGGAGCCGTAAGCTACTCCTCCACGAAGGCCTCCCGGAGGAGCTTGCTCTGGCGCTCGAATGCCTGGCGCGGGGTCCTTGGATCTTTCATCAGGCTGATCTCCTGAGCAAGCAGGCGTGCCACGTGCAGGAGATGCGTGTCACGGCGCCGGCTGTTGCGCACGTACAGTGGGTGGTCCCGATTGATGTAGATGGCAGTTCCATCAGAAAATGACTCGGCCCCCTCAGGGCCGAAGTGATCGAGGCAGCATGTCACGCCGCTCTCGCCCATCCTGACTCGCTGGACGACCGCCTCAGGTGTCAGGTGTCGAACCTTCGGTTTGCGTTGACGCTTCCTTGGCGGTGCCGGTGGGCCGGCGGATGCCACCTCCCGGGGAGCCTGCCCCGACGCCTCCACTGCTTCCGCCAAGTCCTCGTCCGGAGCTGACTTCTCCAACTCCCTGGGGGGTGAGATGACGCCGGCGCCGCCGATGCCCCTCGACGGCGCGGCATACGGGACAGGTCCGAATGGGGAGAGGTCGGGATTTCTGGCCAGAGCGTTCTGAATCCGTCGGAATGCCTCCCGCACGGCGACGCGGGTCTTCTGCCGCTCCTTGCGGTCCGAGAGCCGTGCGATCGTCTGGCGGACCGTTCCCATGACCCCTTCCATGACTTTCAGGAAGGCGCGGTATTCGTCGCGGTCCACTACGAAGCCCGATCGGTCCGCGGTCACCGGAAGGAAATCGGCATGTACCTCGCCCCGTACCCGCGCTGCGTCCTTGCCCCAAATCTCGGCGCCGAACAACTCCCGCCGCACCGTAACCTGCCGGACCTTCACCTCGATACCGAGATCTACGGTCGAAGCCTGGTGGGCGGGGGCAATGACGATCTCGCCGTGAACGGGTCCATAGGCGGTGCCTTCCAGTACACTGATCCGGTGGCCTGCCAGGTGCACCGGCAGCACGCGCCGTCCGCTGAGGAAGACGGCAAAACCCGGTGCGCGCAGGGGCGTGCCTTCCATCAGCCGCCGCTCCACCTCTGCAGGCTCGAACCTGCGGAGCAGTCGAGAGAGGATTACCGTGGTGCCGTCCCCGCGGGCCGGATCAGGCGGCGGTAGACGTATCGGCAGGTCCCACCGATCCTCGGCCCGCTCCCAGTCCTGCTTGTCGAAGACGACCTCCGCGGCGAAGGTGCCTTGCTGAGTATAGACGACGAACCGTTCACAGGCTGCCAGCGTCCCGAATTTCCCGATGCCGAACTGACCGATGCGGGGTCTTCCGAACCGCGGCGACCGCGGATGCAGGCGCTTGTCCGGCGTGCCGATGGTGAAGTACTCGCGCAATCCCTCCAGGTCCATTCCAAGCCCATTGTCGGCGACCCTCAGTTCCTCGGTCGTAACGGTCACATGGACTTCGGTAGCGTCGGCGTCATAGGCGTTGTTGACGAGTTCCCGAACCAGTTCAATGCTCTCGGTGTACAGGCGCTCACCGATCGTGACTAGGTGGCTCTTGTCCACGCGGACGGGAAGAGTCATGGCCTCCATCGCGAGGAGAATGTTCGGCCTGAAGAGGCTCGTCTCCTGGAGGGTGCAATCAGACTTCCACAGATCCCGCGCGGGATCCGAACCGTGCCGATCGAGGAGTTGTCCCGGTTGGCCGCATGCCTCATGTTGTGTTGATGGAAACCGCGCACCCCACGTCGATACGTCTCCTGTGCTAGACTGTCAACACTCCACAATGGCCCGGGGGGATCCAAATGCCGGTAATCGCTTGTCCACAGTGTCACGGATACACAACTCACGGCTGTGGGTCTCGCGGAGTGGATAGCGAGCTGGAACGTGTTTTGTATGCAAGAGTGAGGACAGACAGCGCCGCGGTGTGGAGGTATGGCAATGGCATCAATCAGATATCTCGTCAATGACGTCGACCGGGCCATAGTTTTCTACACGCAACAGTTGGGCTTTCACCTCGAACGACAAATGGGTCCGGCTTTTGCCTACGTTTCACGGGGCGACCTCACCCTCTGGCTCAGCGGACCGCAGAGTTCGGCTGCTCGCCCCATGCCTGACGGACGATGCCCGGAACCCGGTGGGTGGAATCGGCTTGTCCTCGAAGTGAAGGACTTGCCCGCGCGTGTTGCTAAGCTGAAGCGGGCAGGCATCCATTTTCGTAACGAAATCGTTATCGGTCCTGGGGGCAAGCAAATCCTGGCGGAAGATCCAGATGGCAATCCAGTGGAGTTATTTGAGCCCGCTTCGTAGGCAGGTGGCCGGGTCTCTAAAGATTGGGAGGGGAGCAATGTACCACACCGACATGTACGAAGGCATGCTCGCGGAAACCGTTACGATTCACGGTGCGAACAGCGATGTCATCAATGCCTACTTCGCTCGGCCCCTGGGCGGTGGGCCGTTCCCCGGCATGGTCATGATCCACCACGCTCCCGGCTGGGACGAGTGGTACCGTGAGGCCACCCGAAGGTTCGCTCACCACGGCTACGCCACGGTGTCGCCCAATCTCTACGCCCGCGACGGCCACGGGACCCCTGAGGATGTGGCGGCCAAAGTGCGGGCCGCGGGAGGTGTTCCCGATGACCAGGTGATGGGTGACGTCGAAGGGGCGATGCGACTGTTGCGGTCGCTTCCCTTTGTCGAGGGCAAAGTCGGGGTGTTCGGGACCTGCTCGGGTGGCCGGCACGCTTTCCTTGCCGCGTGCCGCGTCAAGGGACTCGACGCCGCGGTGGATTGCTGGGGTGGGCGCGTGGTGATGACGAAGGAAGAGATCACGCCCAAGCAGCCCGTGGCCCCGATCGAGTACACCAAAGACCTGTCATGCCCGCTCCTGGGCCTCTTTGGCGAGGAAGACCGGGGCCCCTCGCCGGAACAGGTGACCCAGCATGAGCAGGAACTCACGAAGCATGGCAAGGCCTATGAGTTCCATATGTATCCGAATGCGGGCCACGGCTTCTTCTACTATGACCGGCCTGCCTATCGGCAGCAGCAGGCAGTGGACGGCTGGCAGAAGACATTCGCCTTTCTTGAAAAGTACCTCAGCAGACCTGCCAGCTCAGCGTAGTCTGTCAGCCGAACAGAAGGGAGTGCGACAATGTGCACCATGATCGTCAAGCAACTCGAGATCGAAGGGAGCGGCAAGGGGGTGACCGGGTGGTTCACCGTGCGTCAGGCGAACGTGTCATATGATCATCCGTTCAATGCGCCCCTGGAACACGCGCTGAACATCGACTTTGTCAATGAGTCGCAGGGCCCGGGGGCCCGGGTCGCGGTGGAGCTTACGGTGGAGTCGGCGCGCAACCTGGTTGACGCGGTCCTCGCGGTGCTGGCCCGCGCGGAGGCAGGCGGATACTGCGAGAAGCCCGCGAGCGTTGCGTCCGCTGCCATGAGGGGCTAGCGTGGTACAAGTGACGCCGGAACGGCTGGAGCACGTGATGCGGCTCCACAGGCAGGCGCCGGTGATCGACTGCCACAACGACAGCTTGCAGGCTGTTTTGAAGGGCGACACCCGATACAACGTGTTGAGACATCGTCCGGCCAGCCCGCGTCGCCTGTGGCAGAAGGGCGACTCTGGTCACTGGGACTTTCCGCGTGCCCTCGAGGCTGGGCAGGCGGGCCAGATGACGAATCTGTTGGTGCCCTGGGTCAAAGACGGACCGTACGTCAGGTCGATTCTGAAGTCCTACCGTCAGCTCCAGGCGGACCTGGTAGCAGCACCTCACCTGGCATTGCTCGCCACGACGGCCGCGGACATCGAGCGCGCCCACCGTGAGGGCAAAGTTGCGGTGCTGCTCGCCATCGAGGGGGCGGAGGGCATTGACGGGGACCTTGACTTGCTGCACGTGTACTACCAGTTGGGCGTGCGCAGCATGGGCCTTACGTGGATGTACCGCAACGCGGTCGCCGAGGGCAACTGGGAAGACACGGGGGCCGGTCTGAGCGCTTTCGGGCGGCAGGTGGTGCGCGAGATGAACGGGTTGCGAATGCTCGTCGACGTGGCGCATGCTACTGAGCGGACGTTCTGGGACGCCCTGGAAACGTCCGAAGCCACCGTCATTTGCTCGCATACCTCCTGCCGCGCTATGGTAAAGGACTTCCACACCCACGCTCGGAGCCGATACCTGAGCGACGAACAGATGAAGGCCCTGTCGGCGCAGGGCGGCGTGCTCGGCGTCTTCTTCTCTGCGAACCGCGAGCTCAACGACGATGCTGCCGACGCGGCCGCTCTCGCGCGATTCGTCGCCCATGCGACGACGGTCTGCGGCCCGGCCCATGTCGGCCTCGGGTCGGACCTGGATGGAGGGTTTCCGCCGCACGGGCTGGAGGACATTCGCGGGTTGCCGAACCTGACGAGCGCCCTGATCGATCTGGGTTTTTCCGACGCCGAGTTACTCGACATCCTGGGCGGCAACTGGCTGCGCGTCTTTCGGACCGTGTGGGGATCTTGACTAAATGTCTCCGGTTACCGATGATGGCCGAGAGTTTCTCCGCCACACGATCGCGACTCTTGCCTACCGTGGAGGCAAGGCCGTGCGCGAGGCGCCCGAAGGCTTCGCCACGCTGCGGGCTTGCGAGACCTGTCGATCAGCCGCGGAGATCCTCCAGCACATCGGTGAACTTCTCGAATGGGCTCTCTGGCTTGCAAAGGGAGAACACGTGTGGCGAGACGCAGCGCCGCAGTCGTGGGACGCCGCAGTCCATCGCTTCTTCGAAGGGCTTCGGCGGCTCGACGAATACCTGGCTTCAGAGGCGCCCCTTGGGCATCCGCCCGAGAAGCTCTTTCAGGGTCCCATTGCCGACGCCCTCACCCATGTGGGTCAGATCGCGACTCTGCGCCGTCTCGGAGGTTCACCGGTCCGTGGTGAGAACTACTTCAAGGCAGAAATCGTGATAGGCCGGGTCGGTCCGGAACAGTCTTCCAAACGCGTGGAGTTCGATTGATCTGCCGCGAAGATTCGCACGGGGCATTTCGTGATCCGGGTGCCGCCCAATCTGGCGGCTATGTCCTCGCCGTGGCCGGCGTGCTGGTGGCCGTTGCCCTTGTGTTCCATCCGCTGCCGGCCGGCGGGTTCGACGAGCGGCCCTCCATCCTCCGAAGTACACCTTGGTGGGGGGCGATTCACATCGCCATTGCCGCGGGCTTCGTCCTCTGCGTGCTGGGGAGCCTCCTCTTGTTGATCTCAGGCGGTCGTCAGCCGCGCTCGGCGTCGGGTGCTCTCTGGTGGGGCGCCATGGCTGTGGGAATGATCTTCTTTACCGGCGTGGCTGATCTACGCGAACGTACCGGCGTTCCTCTGGCTCAGCTACTTCGGCCTGCAGCTCGCCCGGGAGGCGAGCGCGCGCCCGACGCAATGAGCACCGATCGCTTCATTCGTCACCTGTCTTCCTGGATCGAGATCCGCGTGCCCTGCAGGATGCGATAGGCCCGCTGTTCCTGTTTGGCCAGCCACACCTGAAAGATCAGGGCATCCAGCGGGAACCACAAAGCCACCCATCCCGCGACACTCAAGCCGTTCCCGATGGCGCGTGCCAGGAAGAGGGGCGACTCCATGAGCGGGACCGAGGCCTCGATCAGAACAACTAACCCGAGGAGGGCGACGGGCAAGGCGCGGGTGGCCTGAGACCTGATCCTGTTGCTGTCATGCTGCACGTGCTGCGCACGCGCGTCGGTGAAGCGCCTCACAGCCTGCTGGGTCCGCTGTTGCAGATCCTCCGTTACGGATTCCCGCGGAAGCAGGACGGTCAGGTTGATACGATCGGTGGAGGGATGCGCGTAGAGTTCGCCGAGGACATAGTCGATGCCGGCTTTTGAGCTGTACGGTTGAAAGTCGTCCGAAAGGGGGCTGATGTCGGGCGCTTCAAAGAGATGGTTGATGGTCCTCAGGCGCAAGGTCATGTCCAGCTCGCTCATCCGAGCCCACCTCCTTACGAGGTCACGCGAGGGGATCCCGAGGTTCGTCGAACCACGGGAGCAAGTCGCAACGCACTACTACGCCGCGAGCCGTTCCTTCGCCTTCGTGAGTTCTTGCTTCAGCGAATCGGTTTCTAGAGGAACGCGGGGAGACCGGGAGGAGAAATACCCGGCGATGTAGTAATGTCATAACAAGTCTCTTAGGGGCAGGTGGCGTGCTCAATCGACGATCTCCTGAGCCGCTCTATTTTCAGCTCAAGCGGACCTTGATCTCCCAGTTGACGGGCGGCAACTTTCACGCCAAAGCCTTCCCGTCAGAGCACGAACTCGAGCGACGATACCGGGTGAGCCGGACCACTGTGCGGCTCGCCCTTGACGCGCTCGTAAACGAGGGGTACATCAGCCGACAGCGGGGGCGGGGCACTGTGGTGGTTCGGTCCAAACTCCGCAGCGTCGGGCATCATCTGGTCGCGTTGTACGATGAAATGCAGGCGAGCGGCCGCCATCTGGAGATGGCCACCCTGAGCTTTAGTGTGAAGACGGCGCCCGACAGCGTCCGGGAAGGCTTCGGCAGCGAGGCCGACAAGCGGTTCTATGTGGTGAGACGTCTTGGCACGGCGGATGGCGAGCCTCTGTTCGTCTCGACCGTCTACATCCCTCGCAGGAAGGGATTGGAGATCACCGGGAGCGACCTGCGCACGCACGGGTCCCTCATGGGGTTATTCGAAGATCGCCTCGGGATCAACATCATCGGCGCTTCGCGGGCCCTGGAAGCGGTCCGAGCCACGCCGCGGGAAGCCGCTCCGCTGAAAGTGAAGCCAGGCGCTCCCCTGTTGATGCAGTGGACGCTCGCGTACGCTGCTGATGGCGATCCCATAGCGTGTGTCGATGCCAGGTTCCGCGGAGACCGATATCAGTACTTCATTCCATTCCTTCCTCGATTGGGCGAGCAGTCTACCGACGTGAGTCAGCGCGGACCGCGGCGGAAAAAGGGCACGCGGTTCTTATCGCTGTCGAGGGCATAGGCTTCGGAGAAGAACAATGCCTGATGCGCCGCTTGAAGGAAGCGTGATTCCGCCCCCCACGGCCGAGCGTACTGTGGCGGTTGGTCTCTCTGCCGGGCCCCTGCTGCAAGCGGCTGCGCAAGGGCCGCCACTGGAAGAAGAGTCGCCGCAGGAGCCACGCCCGCCATTCAGTCCCCGCAGGAAGGCGCGGAGCCTCGTCTTCCCTGTAATCGGTCTGGTAATCCTTGCTCTTGCTGCAGCCGGCGTGCAGTACTGGCGGTCGAATCTCGGTCTGGTGAGGACGGACAACGCCCAGACGAAAGGCGACCTCGTGCCCGTCAGTTCCCGAATCGCGGGTACCGTGACCCGGTTGAATGTCTCAGAGAACCAGCACGTGACCGCGGGAGCGGTCATCCTCATGCTCGATGACGGAGACCATCGCCTGACAGTGGAGCATGCGAAGGCGCAGCTCGCCGTAGCAGAGGCGCAGGTGCAGGCCGCCGGGGCGGCGCTGGCCGCCCAGCAACAGGAGTTCGCCGCGAACCTGATCGTGGCGCGGGCCGCGCTCCAGGCTACGCAGCCCAGGCTGCCGCAGGCGCAGGCGCAGGTGCTCATGGATGAGATGGCGACGGCGGCGCGTATCGATCAGGCGCAGGCCCGTATCGCCGTGGCTGAGGCCAATGTCCGGGCGGCCAAAGCGACGCTGGACGCGGCTGCGCGCACGCTGTCCAGGGACCGCGACCTCATGGCCCAGGGAGCGGTCGCAGCCCAAGTGGTCGACAGCGACACCGCTGCGCATGACGAAGCGCAGGCTCGCCATCAGGCTTCGCAGGAAGTCCTGCGCCAGGCCCGGGCCGAACTGACGGCGGTCGAGGCGGTGCGCCAGCAGGTCGCCATCCAGCGTCAGACGGTAGCCGTCAGCAAGGCGGAGATTGCGCGGGCGGAGGCGGTGATCCGTCAGGCGGCCGGACGCGAGGCCCTGGTGCGCCAGCGGATCCAGGAGTTGGCGGCGGCTGAGGCGCGCGCCGCGGACGCAACGGCGGCCGTCAGGATCACCGAGATGAACTTGGAACGCACGACGGTCCGCGCCCCCGCGGCCGGCTGGGTGACGAACCTGACAGCCCAGGTTGGGCAAGTAGTGCAGTCGAACCAGCCGCTGATGGCGCTCGCCCTGGCACGGCAGGCCTGGGTGGTCGCCAATGTCAAGGAAACCTCCATCGGCAGAATCCGCATCGGCGACCCGGTTCGAATTACCCTTGACGCGTATCCAGGACATGTCTTCCATGGCCGCGTGCAGAGTATCGGCATTGCGACCGGGGCCAGCACGGCGCTGCTGCCTCCGGAGAACGCGACCGGAAACTTCGTGAAGGTGGTCCAGCTCGTGCCGGTGCGCATCGCGCTTACCGGGGTGCCCGATGATGCGGGCACGCCGCTGCGAATCGGGCTCTCCGCCGAGGTCACGATCGACACCCGGCAGAGGAGCCGTTGACGTGTCGTCCGACGCCGCGGTCGGTCCTCGGGCGGATGCTAGCCCCTTCACCATCGCGAGCAAGTGGCAGATCACCCTGTCGGTCCTGTTCGGCTCGGTCATGTCGGCGATCGACACCAGCGTCGTCAACGTGGCGCTTCCCCGCATCCAGACCACCTACGGCGTCGGGACGCACGAAGTCGCATGGGTCACCACAGGCTACCTCATCGCCCTCGTGATCGTCATGCCGTTGACCGCCTGGGTCGGTACCGTCCTGGGTCGCAAGCGGATGTACCTGCTGGCGCTATCTATCTTCGTCGGGGCCTCGATCGCGTGTGGCTTCTCGCGCACCCTGGGTCAACTCATCCTGTTCAGAATTCTACAGGGACTGGGGGGCGGCGCCCTGATGCCCGTCGCCCAGGCGATCATGCGCGAGACGTTCCCCGTGAGGCAGCAGGCTCAGGCGATGGGGTTCTACGGGATGATCGTCATGCTGGGTCCGGCCATCGGTCCGACATTGGGTGGATGGTTGACCGACAACCTGTCATGGCGTTGGATCTTCTTCGTCAACGTCCCCGTCGGAACCGTGGCGTTTCTAATGGCCTCGCGGTTCATCACGGATCCCGCGTACATGCGGGCGCGCGGGCTGCAGCGCATCGATGGTGTCGGCATCGGCCTGCTCGCGGTAGGGCTCGCATCGTTGCAGACGCTGCTGCAAGAAGGCGAGACGGCCGGATGGTTTGCGAGCGTGTTCATCACGACCTTGACCGTCGTCGCCGTCCTGGCCCTGGCCATGTTCGTGGTCTGGGAGCTCCGCGCGCCCGCACCGGCAGTGGATCTTCGGATCCTGAAGAACGTCTCGTTTGCCGCCGGCACCCTGATCGGCGGGGTGCTGGGACTCGCGCTCTTCGGCAGCATGATCCTGCTGCCGCTGTTCCTCCAGGGCCTGCTGCACTACAGCGCTACCCAATCCGGTCTGACGCTCATGCCTCGCGCGCTGACGATGCTTCTCATGCAACCCATGGCCGGGGCTCTCTACAACCACCTGGGGGTCCACGTCATGCTCCCCTTTGGGCTGATCACCAGTGGCGTTGCGTCCTATATGATGGCGCACCTGACGACGCAGAGCGGATCGCTCCAGATCCTCGTGCCCCAGGTCGTCCAGGGTCTGGGCTTTGCGTTCATGTTCGTGTCCCTCTCGACGACGGCCCTGGCCACGATCCCGCGGACGCGCATGCAGAACGCGACAGGGCTGTACAATCTGGTTCGCCAGCTCGGCGGGAGCCTGGGCACGGCCATCGTGGTCGCCGTGATGAATCACCGGCTCGCTGTCGCAAGTGCGCATCTGGTCGGATACGCCTCGCAGTACAATCCCACGTTCATGGAGCGCTGGCGCGTGCTCCAGGAGAGTTTTATCGCCAGGGGCAGCGACGCGATCACGGCTGGTCGGCAAGCCCTGGCTGCCCTTGACGCGGTCGTCCACCGGCAGGCGGCCACCGTGGCCTTCAACTACGCCTTCGCGGTGATCGC
>JBQTJG010000558.1:0-2732 GCA_052387355.1 Armatimonadota bacterium
AGGATCGTCGCGGTCAGCTTGGCGCCGGTGCACCCCAGCGGATGGCCGAGCGCGATCGCGCCGCCGTTGACGTTCACGCGGTCCGGGTCCAACCCGGCCAGACGCACCACCGCAAGCGCCTGCGCCGCGACGGCCTCGTTCAATTCGATGACGTCGACGTCCTGCAACCGCAGCCCGGCCTGCGCCAGGGCCTTGGGGATAGCCTTGACCGGTCCGATGCCCATCTCCTCGGGCGAAACGCCGGCCACCGCGAACGAGCGAAAGATGGCCAGCGGCTCGAGGTCCATCTGCTCGGCCCGCTCAGCGGACATGACCACCGCCGCCGCCGCGCCATCACTGGTCTGCGACGAGTTTCCCGCGGTGACCACGCCGTCCCGGGCGAAGACGGGTTTGAGTTTTCCCAGGGCGTCAAGCGTCGAATCGGACCGGATCCCCTCATCCGCCGAGAGCACAACCTCTTCGCTGCGGGGCCTGCCGTCTTCGGTGATCCACCGGGTGGTCGTGACCGGCACGATCTCATCGTCGAACTTGCCGGACTGTTGCGCGGCCATCGCGTTGCGGTGGCTGCGCAGCGCAAACCGGTCCTGATCCTCTCGCGAGACGTTGTAGCGCTTCGATACGATCTCGGCGGTCAGGCCCATCGACAGGAAGACATCCGGCCACTGCTCGGAGAAGTGAGGGTTCGGCGCGTACTTGTTTCCACTCATCGGCACCAGGCTCATGCTCTCGGCGCCGCCGGCCACGACCACGTCGTGCTGCCCGGCCATGATCTGCTGGGCGGCGATGGCGATCGCCTGAAGGCCCGATGAGCAGAATCGGTTGATCGTCATTCCGGCGGTGGTAATGGGGAGACCCGCGCGCAGGGCCACAACCCGGGCCATATTGAGGCCTTGCTCGGCTTCGGGGAGCGCGCAGCCCATGATGCAGTCCTCGACGTCTTGGGGATCGAGGCCGGGGACCCGCCGGACCGCCTCCCTGACCACGATGGCGCCCAGCTCGTCAGGGCGGGTATCCTTGAACGTTCCGCGCGGGGACTTGCCGATCGCGGTGCGCACCGATGAAACAATCACGGCTTCTCGCATGACTGACTCCCTTGCCGGCGTGCGTGCCGGCGCCGGCCGCCGTGCCAGCGGCCGTCCGTGGTAGCCGCTAGTTGCGCAGCGGCTTCCCGGTCTGCAGCATGTGCCGTATGCGATCCTGCGTCTGCGACGTGCCGAGCAGGCTCAGGAACGCTTCCCGTTCGAGGTCGAGCAGATATTCCTCGGAGACCCGCGTCCCCTCGGGGACCTGCCCTCCACACATTACATACCCCAGCTTCGTCGAGACGACGACATCGTGGTCGGTGATGTGGTTGCCTGTGCGCATAATGTGGAGTACCGACTCGATCGCCGCGAAGCCACGCTGCCCAACGACGCGGATCAAGCCCCGCGGCTCGGGGCGGTAATTGCTCCTGACCAGCGCGAGCGCCGCAGCCTTGGCGTCGCTCAGGAGTAGATCACTGCTGATCGTGATGCCGTCGGAAGAGCGCAGGAAGCCCAGCCGTCGCGCCTCCTCGGCGGACGTGGAGACCTTCGCCATCGCGATGGTTTCGAATGCCGACCGTAGAATTGGCAGCAGATCGGCCTGGACGTCATCAGGCACCCGCTCTGCAACCCGTCTGGTCATCTCCATCGTCCCGCTGCCGGCGGGGATCAGGCCGACGCCCGGTTCGACCTGGCCCATGTACGTTTCTGCGGCCGCCTGCACATGTGTGCTGGCCAGGCAGAACTCGACGCCCCCGCCGAGCGTCCGGGCGAACGGGGCCGCGACCACGGGGGCCGCCGACCGCCGCAATGCTATCGTCAACTGCTGAAACTGTCGGATGGCCAGGTCCAATTCCTCCCAGTTGCCCTCCTGGGCCTCGAGGAGCAGAAGCATGATATTGGCGCCCGCGCAGAAATCCGATCCCTCGTTGCCGATGACCAGACCGTCGAAGTCGGTTCGGACCCTCTCCAGCGCCCGGAAGCCCATGCGGACGATGTCTTCACCAATGGTATTGAGTTTGGTGTGAAACTCCAGGCACGCGATGCCGTCGCCGAGATCGACCAGGCTGGCGCCGGGGTTCTCTTCCACAGTGCGTCCGCTCTGCTTGAGGCGCACGAGATCAATCCGGCCCTCCAGGCGCGGCTCGGGCTTGTAGGTGGCTGTCTTGAGATCGAAGTAGGTCCGTGCGCCTCCTTCGTGGCGGTAGTACGAGCGTGTCCCACGCTCGCGGACCTGCCGGAGGATAGCGGGTGTTTCAGCGGAGGGGCCAGCCTGGGCCAGGAGGCGATCTGCCACGCCCACGGCGTCGAGCGCATCCCACTGCTCGAACGGACCTTGGTCCCAGGCGAAGCCCCACCGCATTGCCCGATCTACGTTCACGATGTCGTCGCTGACTTCCGGGACGCGCCGCGCGGCGTACGTGAGCACCCCGGCGATCAGCCTCCGCAAGAACTCGCCGTAGTTGTCATCCATCGAAAGCAGCGCGGCCATCCGCCGTGCGGGGTCCGCGATCGTCTTGGCCGTCTCCAGGGCTGCGCTGGTCAACCGCCGGCGGGGGCGGTACTCGAGTGTGCGATAGTCGAGGGTCAGGATCTCGCCGTCCTTGCGCCGGTAGAAGCCGCCGCCGCTCTTCTCTCCGAGCCACCCGCGCTTCGCCATCTCTTTCAGGAAGGCAGGCGGCTGGTAGAGGTCGCGTTCCTCGTCATGGG
>JBQTJG010000559.1:0-5578 GCA_052387355.1 Armatimonadota bacterium
ACAACGTCCACTGCGAACAGCAGCACGCTCCCCCCACAGAATGTGCCGTCGATCACCTTCACGTAGGTCTTGCGGGCGCCGGGGAATCGCCCTTCGATTGCGCTCTGCCGAACAACGGGGTAGAAAAAGTCGGCCTCGCCGTCGCAGCGGCGCAGGAAACCGTTGACGGCGGCAGGCGTGATCAGGGGCAAGTCCGAGGCGACGGTCAAGACCTGCCGGACGCCGGTGAGTCGGGCGACCGCCACCCCGATATTGTCCATCATCGAGTCGGTCTCTGGGACGATCTCGAAAGAAGCTCCCAACAGCGCGGCCAATGGTTCGGCCGGGCCAACGACGATAATGCGGTCGATCGCCGTACACCCGCGCAGCGCGTCGATCGTCCGAGCCACGAGTGGGCTGCCGCCGATTTCCAGGAAGGCCTTGTTGGGTAGTCCTGGCGCGAGGCGGGGTTCGGGACCCCCGCCGGCCAAGACAACCGCCGCCGGCATCAGCGTTCCTCCGCGAAGGTCCTCGTCACAAAAACGTCGAGGTCGTCCATGGCCCCCAACGTTTCGGCGACGCGCCGGGCCGCGGCCTCGTTGGCCATCAGGCCAAACACGGTGGGGCCCGTTCCGGTCATGGCGGCGCCGTAGGCCTCACCCCGGAGAATGCGGGACTTCACGTCCGCGACGATCGGATGGTGGGCGGCGATAATCGTCTCGAAGATGTTGCCGACCAGCCGGCCGACGGCCGTGACATCGCGCTGCGTCACCGCGTCAATCAGCAGGGGAATATCGGGTCGACGCGAGATCTCGGCCGGCCGAATCTGTTTGTACGCCCACTCGGTGAGCACCGCGATCCGGGGCCGCGCCAGCACCACCCAGGTGGCCGGCAGCGGCGGCAGCGGCTGCACCCGTTCGCCACGTCCTCGAGCGAGCGCTGCGCCGCCGCTTAGGAAGAACGGCACGTCCGACCCCAGGCGGCCGGCCAGGGTATGAAGCCCGCGACCGTCGAGCCGCAGTTTCCACATCTGCGCCAGACCCATCAGTGTGACGGCGGCGTCGGCGCTGCCCCCGCCGAGGCCCGCGGCCACAGGGATGCGCTTGCGCACCTCGATTTCCACCGGCCGCTGCACGCCGTGTTCCTCTCGCAGCAGCGCTGCTGCCCGGTACACCAGGCTGTCTGGCCCGGTCGGGACCGTGTCGGTGTCTGCGACCACCTTGACGCCCTCACCCGCCTCGCGCAGTGTGATCTCATCGTGGAGGGCGACGGTGTGGAGGACGGTCTCCACCTCGTGGTAGCCGTCCTCGCGTCGCTGCAACACACTGAGGCCCAGGTTCACCTTCGCATAGGCGTTGAGGCGAAGCTCCTTCACGTGCACAGCCTCCGGAGAATGTCCAGCGGCAGGATACAGGTTAGGTGTGGAGGTGCTCAAGTCCTCTCCTTCGTTGGCGTCGTTCGTTGCGCCGTCCCTCGGTCTTCCCGTAAGATAGACTGGTGGCGGAACACGATCGTTTCAACGCTCCGGCGCCTGGGGAATCATCCCCGGATGCGCCTGTCGCCCCAGCTGCGGCGGCTCCTGTCGCCCCAGCTGCGGCGGCTCCTGTCGCCCCACCTGCGCCGGCTCCGCGGCCTCGCCGTCGCTGGTGGAAGCTCCTGGCCTGGGGCATCTCGATCACGGCGTTGGCGCTTGCAGGCGCGGTGGTCGGGCTGTATCTCCATGTCCTCAGCCAGGTCGCGGTTGGGACCGGGGAAACCGTCGGTCGGCGTCCGCAGGCCAGGGCGTTCGGCTGGCCGTTGCGACTGATCGACCGCGTCAACATCCTGATCATCGGCGTGGATGTCACCCTCGACAACCGGCGCCGCGTCCTCAACGTCGCCAGGGCGGACACGCTGGTCCTGACGTCCTTCGATCCTGACCGCCGGCGTATCGTCGCGATGTCGATCCCCCGCGACACCCGAGCCGACCTCCCGGGATTCGGGACCACGAAGATCAACGCGTCGTACGCGTACGGCGGCCCAGGGCTGGCGATCAAAACGGTCGAGGGCCTGCTCGGGGTGAAGGTGCATTACTACGTCAAGCTCGGCCCCGAGTCATTCAAACATCTGGTTGATGCGATCGGCGGTGTCACAGTTGATGTCGAAAAGGACATGAAGTATGCCGACACGTGGGCAGGGTTCAGCATCGATCTCAAGAAGGGCCGGCAGCGCCTGAACGGCGACCAGGCGACGGGCTACATCCGGTTCCGCCACGACGAGATGGGCGACATCGGCCGTGTCGAACGCCAGCGCAAGGTCATGCACAGCCTGTTGAAGGAGATCAAGCAGCCTTCCGTGGTCCTGGCGGCGCCACGGCTGCTCCGGGCCTTCGCCGAGAACACGCACACCAACGTGACGCCGGTCGGGCTCATGACGCTGGGTCTGTTCGCGCTGCGCACCGACGCACCGCTGCAGGAGTACACACTGCCCGGCTCGTTCGCGCCTCTCTACTGGGAGCCTGATGTCCCCAGGATCCAGAAGATGGTCGCCGACCTGTTCTACGGTGTGACGGTCGAGGAGCTCGCCGAGACCACCATCGAGGTCATGAACCGCAGCGGCGTCCCCGGCCTGGGCTGGCAGGTGGCCTCTCGCATCCAGGCCCTCGGATTCCGCTCTGTCAAGGTTCGAAGCGCCGCGCCGGCGGCGGCCACCGTGGTGTACTACCAGCCAGGCCATCGCAACGTCGCCCGCATGATGCTTCTCACACTGACCAGGGGCGCTATCAAGCAGGAGCCGCGCGCCGGTCGCTCAGACATCGTCATCGTGCTCGCGCGGGACGCCGTGCGCAGGACGCAGAGCACGATGCTCAGACGCGTCAACCCCCCGTAACCCTCAGAACACTCGTGAGGCCGCTGGAAGAAGACGTCAGCGGCCGCCTGTCACCGAGTTAGGCCGGGTCGCTCCCGAAGGAGTACCTCCTCCCATCTCTGCAACTACGTACCGCTGACGATTTGGACTCTATCATGCAGGTCACAACCCCGTCAATCCGAAACGATCGTTCCCCTCCTGTGGATGATGTGGATAGATGGCGACGGGTGGCGCCGCACGACTCGGGCCAACCGCGCGATGCCCTCTTTGATCTCATCCTCGGAAGGGTAGGAGAAATTCAGGCGCATCGTGTTGCGGCCGCTGCCGTCGCAGTGAAACGGCTGCCCAGGCACATAGGCCACCCCTTCCTCTTCCATCGCCGCACGAAGGAGCGCGGTGGCGTCCACATCTTCCGGCAGCCGGACCCAGAGGAAGAGGCCGCCTTCGGGCCGGGTCCATGAGATGCCCTGGGGCATCTCGCGCTGCAGAGCCCCGAGCATCGCCTCCCGCTTGCGCCGGTATCTCTCGACAACCGTGGGTAGCCGGGCGAGCAGCGCGCCTCGGGCAAGCAGGGCCGCGGCAATCGCCTGTGTGAACGCGGGGCTACACAGGTCCATCCCCTGCTTGACGGTCACACAGCGCTCGATGATGGGCTGGGGCGCGGCAATCCATCCGATCCGCAGCCCTGGCGCCACGGTCTTGCTGAAGGTCGACAGGTAGAGGGTGCGCCCATCACGGTCGAGCGCCGCCACGGGCGGGGGCGCCACCCCGAGAAACCGCATCTCTCTGTACGGATTGTCCTCGACGATCAACGTGCCGAACTCGCGCGCCAGGTCCAGCAGCGCCTCTCGGCGTCGCCGGCTCCACGTGACTCCCGAAGGGTTCTGGAAATCGGGCACGACATAGATGAACTTGGGACGGCGGCCCTCGCGGCGCAGCCGCGTCAGGACATCGGCCAATTGCCGCTGGTCGATCCCGTCGTCATCCTGGGGAACGCCGATCATCTCAACCTCATAGGCCCGGAACGCCTGGAGCCCGCCCAGGTACGAGGGCAGCTCGCAGACGATGACATCGCCGGGATCGAGAAAGACCCGGCCGACGATGTCCAGGGCCTGCTGCGAGCCGGTCGTGATGAGGATGTCATCGCGGCCGACGCCGATCCCGTCCTTGGCCATCCAATTGACCAGTTGCTCACGGAGTTGGGGGTCGCCCTCCGTCGTGCTGTATTGCAGCGCCCGGGCAGCGGCGGTCGTCAGCACCTCCCGAGTGACTTCGCGGATCTCGTCGACCGGGAACGTGGCGGGATCGGGCAGGCCGGGGGCAAATGAGATGATGTTCGGCCGGCCCGCCATCTTGAGCAGCTCCCGAATCATGGAGCGCTCGGCCCCGCGGGTGGCCCTCGTAAAATACATGTCGAAGTCAATCATTGTCACACCCACCAAATAGGATACCTTGTGAGGTTGTTCCCCGAAACACGTTCCTACTCCCTGGCCTCAAACGCTTCCGCCAGGCGGGCGAACTCCACCACAGAGAGACTCTCTCCTCGGCGCCGGGGATCGATCCGGGCGGCCTCGCAGAGCGCCGCCACTGCGGCGGATGATCGCACGCGACCTCCCACGGTCAGGAGCGCCGACCGCAGCATCTTGCGGCGCTGGCCGAAGGCGGCACGGGCCACGGCCATGAGGCCCGGGATGAGCATCGCGGGAATGGGGGGCGCATCAGGGACGTCAAGCCTGACGATGCACGAGACGACTTGAGGTGGGGGAAAGAACGCGGCCCGTGGAACCCGGGACACGATTTTGGGGAGGGCATGGGCCTGCACCGCGACGGAGAGCAACCCATAGGCATGGCCCCCTGGGGGCGCGATGATCCGGCGGGCCACTTCCTCCTGCACCATGACTACGTAGCGCCGGCCGGTGCCCGCTTCGAGCAAGTTGATCACCAGGGGTGACGCGATCGAGTAGGGCAGATTGGCGACGACCTTCGTCACGGACTCGGGCAGCGCGGTCGGGGTCACGGTCATCGCGTCGGCGTGGATGAGACGGACCCGCGGATACGGAGCGCAGGCCGCTCGGAGCACCGGGATGAAGCGGGCATCCACTTCGACGGCGATGACGCGAGCGCCTGTGCGAGCCAGTGCGACGGTCAACGTCCCGATGCCCGCGCCGATCTCGAGGATGACATCGTCCGGACTGGTCTCCGCGGCGGCCAGCACGCGGTCCAGAATCCTGCGGTTAACCAGGAAGTGCTGCCCGCGGGAGGGCCGGAGGCGCAGGTCGAACGCCTCCAGCGCCGCGCGCACACCTGAGCGGGAAACCAGGTCGACGCCGGCAAGCGATGGCGCCGTCCGCAGATCCCCCGGTGGATCGCCGGACGCAGTGTCTACCGGCGTGGGCGGGATCGCTGTGGCGTCGACAGGATGTAGACTCTGACGGGCCGGCGGCCGAACTTGTAGGCCTCACGGGCAGTGCTGAAGCCGAGATCGATCCGGTGGCCCTTGATGGCGCCGCCGGTATCGCCGGCGATCGCCTGACCGTATCCCTCAATGTATAGGATCGATCGCAGCGGAATGATCTGCGGATCCACGGCCACGACCCCGTAGCCGGCTCTGAGCCCGATCGCGGTTGTACCGTCGACGCCGCGGCCGTGGCGCGCCGCGGGAGGCGGGGGCCACCAGTGGGTGGCCACAATGGCCGCCCAAGCGCCACGGGGGGGACACCCGGGCCGGGAGCCGGAGCCCAGGCGGACGGGC
>JBQTJG010000560.1:0-3064 GCA_052387355.1 Armatimonadota bacterium
AACAGCCAATCCACACTGCAAGCTTCCACATCACCGGTGGTCTGAGAACGTGGAATGCCACGATCCTACTTACTGCCCTGGCGATCCTCATTGTTCGCTCTCCTCCTGGTCTTGAACGTGAGCCTCCGACAAACTCGGGCGGGATCATACTCCATGTGCTGGTCTGTGGGCCTAACTCCAATTATCTGGCCCTGCGTATCGCGATACGCGGCGCAGCCCAGCTGCATATCCCGGCGATGTGACAATGACTCGCCTCAACCAACTTGCCTCCGACCCATCACATCCGTCCATTCTGCCGAATCGGCGTATTCGGATACGCTGCACCAGACTTCCCACATAACATGATCCCAGCCTCCGGCCCGCCGGTTTCTCATCCGTCGCCCGCCATCGCGTCGAGCGGACTCCGGACGCCGCGGCCACCCCGGTTGAGGACGTGCGTGTAGATCATGGTCGTCGAGACGTCCCGATGGCCGAGCAACTCCTGAATCGTGCGAATGTCGTAGCCCGCCTCCAGGAGATGCGTCGCGAACGAATGTCGCGATCCATCCGCATACTGCTCATGAATCGTCGCCTCGGCGGATCTGCTACCGCCACCATGCCTTCTTCGGCTCCGAAGTTGAGCTGATTCGAACGCTGCGCCGGCAGCACGCCGACATCGTGATCGTCAGCCTGCCCGATCGGGTGCAGATTGCCGTCCCGCGATGGATGTTGGACCCGCTGACCTGCGACCGACTCCCGGACGAAGATCGCCCGCGCATCCACCTCCCTGGCCTCCGCAGTCTCCGCGTCCTTCTTGACGCCCAACCGATGTCCGCCTCTGAGTCTCGGGAGGACGCTTGCGTCACGCGAATCCCAGGAGGAAGCGATGCGCAAACCGAAACCGAGCCCGGTCCACCAGCGTCAGTTGCTGTTCCCGGTCGCAGCTCAGGAGGCGCGGCTGTCCATGGAGGCGCGTCAGCGCTGCCGCCAGTTGCTCGTCCTGCTGCTTCGGAGTGTGCTGCAGATGGAGCGAACTCCACGGAGGGAAGATGACTGAGAAGATCCAGCCGACTCATCTCGAACGAACCGCCTACGTCTACGTCCGGCAATCGACCGCCCAGCAGGTCCGGCATCATCAGGAAGGCCAGCAGCGGCAGTACGCCCTCGCCGACCATGCCCAGCGTCTCGGCTTCCATCGCACCCAGGTCATTGATGACGATCTCGGCCGCTCGGGCGCCGGCGGGCCGGAGCGCCCGGGCTTCGCCCGCCTGCTGGCCGCCGTCTGCGAAGGCACCGCCGGGGCGGTGTTCGCGCTCGCAGCCTCGCGGTTGGCCCGCAACAATCGTGACTGGCACCATCTGGTCGATCTGTGCGCGTTGACCGATACCTTGCTGGTCGACTACGACGGCATCTACGATCCCCGGCTGCTGAACGACCGGCTGTTGCTCGGGCTCAAGGGCACGATGAGCGAGTTCGAGCTCGGGCTGATGAAGCAGCGCTCGCACGCGGCGCGCACCCAGATGATCCAACGCGGTGCCGTGCTGTGGGATGTCGCGGTCGGCTATGTGCGTAGCGAGAACCATGAGATCGAGATGATCGCGGACCGCCAGGTCCAGGAAGCCATCCACGGGGTGTTCGCCAAGTTCCGGGAAATGGGCAGTGCGCGCCAGGTGACGTTCTGGTACCGGGAGGAACAAATCCCGCTGCCCCATTTGGCGCGCGGCACCCGCGGACACGAAATCGTCTGGCGGCCCCCCACCGCCACGCGCGTGCGGCAGATGCTCAAGAACCCTTGCTACGCCGGCGCCTTCGCCTATGGTCGCACCGTTTCGCGCACGGTGGTGCGGGAAGAACGCGCCCGCAGGTCCTACGGGCACAAGACCCCGCTCGACCAGTGGCAGGTCTTGATCCGGGATCATCATCCGGGCTATATCCCCTGGGACGAGTACCTGCGCAATCAGGAGATCCTGGAGGCCAACTTGGCGCGTCGCGCCGATCAGTGTTCCGGAGCTGCCAAGAGTGGCCCTGCCTGGCTGGCCGGGCTGCTGCGCTGCGGCCGCTGCGGGCGCAAGCTCTCGGTGGTGTACAGCGGCAACGGGGGCCGCGTGCCGCGCTACACCTGCTCGGGTGGGCGCGTCGAGCGCGGCTCGGGCGCCTGCTTGAATGTTGGCGGCTTCCGACTCGACGAAGCGGTGGCGGCCCAGGTGCTGGAGGCGGTGCAGCCGCTCGGCATCGAAGCGGCGCTCGAAGCCGAGCAGCAGGAGGCCCGGCAAGACGACGAGAAACGCAAGGCCCTCGAGCTGGCCTTGGAAAAGGCGCGCTACCAGGTGGGGCGGGCGCAGCGCCAGTACGACGCAGCCGATCCCGAGAACCGACTGGTTGCCGGCGAGCTTGAGATGCGATGGAACCACGCCCTGCAAGGCGTCGTGGATCTGGAGGCGCGACTCCAGGACGCGGCGGCGCAACGCCCGGGTCTGCAGCCCGGTGAACGAGAGCACCTGTTCGAGCTCGGCGCCGACCTTCACCAACTGTGGCACCATCCGGCGGCCCCGACTGCTTTGAAGAAGCGCATCCTGCGGACCGTGTTGAACGAGATCGTGCTCGACGTCTGCGACGATCCGCCGCGCAACCTGCTGTGGCTGCATTGGAGCGGGGGCGTTCATACTCAATTGGTACTTTCCAGGAATCGTCCCGGCCATCTCCGTCGTGCGGTGAGCAAGGACACCGTCGAGCTCATTCGTGAACTGGCCGGCGTTTGCAACGATCAGAACATCGCGATGGTTCTCAATCGTCTCGGATACCGAACCGGTCATGGACTGAGCTGGCGATCCTCGCGAGTCGCCGGTGTTCGCAACTACCATGACATCCCACCCTGTGATCACAGCCCCGACCGGCTGACCCTGGAACAAGTCGCCGCAGCCCTGCAGGTGAGCAACACCGTCGTGAAGCGACTGATCAAGGACCAAGTGCTGCCTGCCCGACAGGTCGTGTCCTGTGCCCCCTGGGTGATCCGACGAGAAGATCTCGCTCTTCCCGCCGTCCAGGCCGCCGCCCTGGCCGTTCGCGCTGGCCATAAACGTCCGCG
>JBQTJG010000561.1:0-10682 GCA_052387355.1 Armatimonadota bacterium
ATGCTCCAGGCTGACGGCGCCCGGCTGTCCCATATGTGATCCCGAGGCGCCCAGCGGCCAGACAGGCAGGAGGTAAGTGGGCGCGCGCAGGCGCTGGGCCACGCCGCGCGCGATCGCAGAAATGATCAGCCCATCGGTGCCCACGGGCAGGTGCGCGCCGTGCGGTTCGTGAGCGGCCAGCGGCATCAGGGCGATCTCCGGCGCGCTGGCCTTGAAATCCCAGGAGGTGTTCTCGAGCGTCAGCGGAATCATCGCGGCTCCTCCCGACACTCACCGCGGGGTCTGGCCGGTCGGCGTCACGAGCGCGCTCCAGGCCTGCCGGACGAAGGCCACGACGGCACGCACCCTGGCTTGCACCGACCGTTCACCCTTGATCGCATCGGCTCGGGTCGGGAAGCCCCACGTGCCTTCCGGGTTCAGGCGGTCCAGCGTCGTGTAGTCGAGGAACTCCCGCCCCACGGCGATCGGCCCGTCGACCCGTTCGCCGCGGACCAGGTGAGGAGCATAGTAGAGCATCGACGAGGTTTCGGCCTCGCCTGCATGCACTTCCCGATGGGCCGTCTCAAAGATGGGCGTGTCGCCGAGCACCGTGGCGAGCCCTTCGGGCGGCATGATGAGCCGGAGACCTGAGAGTTCACGGTTGAGTTGCTCGATGGCTGGTCCAAGAACGAAGTTGCCGCCGTGACCATTGAGCACGACCAAGAGACGGACGCCCTGTGCGTGCACCGACCGGGCGATGTCGCGCACCACGGCTGCGAGGGTGGCCGACTTGAGCCAGACGGTGCCCTCCAGCGATCCGTGACATTCACTCAGGCTGATCGGAATCGCCGGCAGGAGCCAGGCGTCGAGTTCGGCGGCGATGCGCCGGCTCAATTCGCGCACAGCGAGAAAGTCGGTCCCAACCGGCAAGTGACGGCCGTGCTGCTCGACGGCCCCGATGCCGACGACGGCGATCTGGGGACGCGCGTCCCCGATCTGCGCGCCAGTCGCCGTCTCGTCAAGCATGAACCGAGGCCAGGAGTCCTGCTGCCTCGAGCGCCCGGCGTACCCGATCACGCTCGCCCTCGCTGATCGGCAGCAGCGGCGGTCGCACCGCGACGTTGTCGATCACCCCGAGCATGCGCAGCGCTTCCTTTGTCCGGGCGCGGTAGTTGGGTACCGGCGGCGCGAAGATCACGTCGGCCAACGGCTGGACGATGCCTGAGAGGCGGAACGCCTCCTCCCAATCACGGCGCCGGGCAACCTCGATCATCCGGACCTGCATCGCCGTGGCAAGTGTCCCGAAGCCGATCAGCGCCCCCTCGGCGCCTAGCACGAAGGAGTGGCAGATAAAGTTGTCGTTGCCGGTCAGGAGGGTGATCCGGCGCGGCGCTTGATTCAGGATCGAGCGCATCTGGACAAACTTCATCGCGTCGAATGACGCTTCTTTGATCGCCACGACGTTGTCGATGGTCAGCAGGCGCTCCATGGCTTCGGCCGTGTACTCGACGCCCCCCAGCGCCGGCTGGAGCTGGAACAGGATGATCGGCAGGTCGACCGCACGCGCGATGGCTCTGTGGTACTCGTACGGAATCTCGGGATAGAGCGGCCGACCAAAGAAGGTCGGGATAGGGAAGACCAGCAGCGCGTCGGCTCCGGCGGCCTTCGCGTCACGCGCCTGCTCGATGGCCGCCTCGGTGTACGGCCCGCCGACGCCAGCGACGATCGCCGCGCGGCCACGGGCAGCGTGCACAGCAGCTTCGAGCACCAAGCGCCGCTCATTCATGGAGAGGTGCGGCCCCTCGCCGGTATCGGCGTTGATGGCCAGCCCGACAGGACCCTGCGCGATCACCCATTCTAGGTAGCGGTTCAGGGCCGGCAGGTCAGGCCGGGCGTCGCCCGTCATGGGCAGGACTGTGGCGGGAATCAGGCCGTTCAGATTCAGCGATGGCATAGGGTCTCCTCCATTCGTTACCGCTGGTTACCGCGTGTACTCTCGCTCCGGGCTCACTGGTGTCCGAAAGGCCGGCATCACTTCCTTCGCCAGCAGTGTCAATTCGGTCAAGATGTGCTCGTGCGGCATGCCAGGAAAGTACAGGCGGCAGATCAGGTGATCGACTCCAAAGGCGTCCCGAAAGTCTTGGATCTGGTTGATCACCTGCTCAGGGGTGCCGACCAGGAAGCGGTCACGGCCGAGGGCATCGAGCCGGTCGATGGGCGTGGCATCCTCGCGCCCAATGAGCGGGTGCGACCAGTCTTTGCCGTACTCGTCCCGATAGTTGACGAGGAGGTGGCGTTCCGCCAGCTCACGTGCCCGGGCCTCGGTCTCCGCGATGACAACCTCACGTGTGAGCGGCGTAGGGGGCGCTGCGGGGTCGCGGCCGGCGGCCAGAACGAAACCCCGGTAGGCGCGCTGAGCTTCGAGCAACTTGCTCAGGCTCGCTGTCGGACCGGGAATCCAGGCGTCGCCGAGTTCTGCCGCCCTGCGAAGCGAGGTCTCGGCCCAGCCGCCGATCCAGACTGGGATTGGATGGAGCGGCCGTGGCTCGATCCTGCCATTCGAGACGGTGTAGTACCGGCCCTGAAACGTGACCGCATCCTCGGCCCACAGACGCCGCATCAAGCGGATGGCCTCGGTGACGCGGCCACCACGCCTCTCCATCGGCGCGTCATAGAGGGCAAATTCCTGTGGGCGATAGCCGACGGCCACGCCGAAGATGAAGCGGCCGCCCGACATCACCTCCAGCATGGCGGCATCCTCGGCAGCACGGACGGGATGGTAGAAGGGCAGCACCGCGATGTCAGTGCCAATCAGCATTTTCGAGGTGCGCGTGGCCCACCCGGCCAAGACCATGAGTGGCGAAGGCCAGTAGTGATTGGGCACGCCGTGATGCTCTTCGATCCAGACCGAATCAAATCCCAGTTCTTCGCCGAGCTCAACCTCACGCAGCGCCTGTTCGAAGAAACGGCCGCCCTCAGTGGGGATGAACCCGAATCTCATCGCCGGGTCCCAATTCGTGGCTTACTCTGTTCGGACCTGCCCGTCGATCGCAAACCCCTGGCGCCGGAGACCGTCTGTGATCGCGGCGATGGTCGTGACCTCGCCGCGCTCGAGGACGGGCTGGATCTTCGCGAACCGCGCCCTCAGGTCGGCGACCTGCGCCAGGACCCATTCGGCCGCCTCCTGCGGTACCGCCGCGATCCCGTTGACGTCGGCCACGATGATGTCACCGGGCCGCACCACCACGCCACCGCACGCGACCGCGACGTTGACTTCCCCTGCGCCATCGTAGGGAGGCGACGCCGTGGCCTGGGTGCGGGCGAAGATCGGAAAGCCGACCGCCTGCGCCTCTTCCGGATCCCGCGCGGCGCCATCGATGACCACGCCGGCGCAGCCACGGTGCTTCATCCCCTTGCTGACGTTGCCGCCCCACACGGCGAAGGCCGCGATGCCGCGGGCGTTGACCACCATCACATCGCCGGGATGCGTTTGTTCCATCGCGTACTTGATGGGATTGAGTGAGCCCTGCGGGACGACGACCGTCACCGCCGGGCCCGCGATGCGCCCCGGGAACGGCCATAGGGGCCGGATCGTGGGATCCAGGGTGTACGCGCCGCGCATCACGTCCGACAGATCGGGCGGCGCATACTCGGCGAGGCGCATGATGACGTCGGCCGAGAGTCGAGGCACGTGCGTGAAGCCACGGAACCCAACGTGCGTGTCGATCCCGATGCGCTCGCTCATTCGACCGCCACCTTAGGATCTGTCGTCCGGAACCATCGCATGAACTCTACGCAGAAGTTTACGGCGTAGTCCAGCAGGGCCCGCCCTCGTTCCGCGCTGGCCTTCGTCGGATCGCTCAGGCTGCCGGTCTCGGGCGTCACGTCACGCATGTCCAGCGGCAGCGCAACGCGCACACCTTTGAACGTGATGGCCCCGAGGCCGTCGGTCGGCATCCCCAGCACTTGCTTCCGGCCGAAGGCCCCGGCGCGCTCCATCCGCACCTTTCCCGGCGCGAGCACCATCATCAGCGAGCCCATGGGCTCGCCGCCATGCCCCAACTGCATGCCTTCGCCGTAGAGGTCTTTGATGAGCGCCGGCGCCTGCATGATTTGGAGGGGCGAGATCGTAGGGATGAGTAGCCCGCGGCTGCGGCGGATCTTGCGTGCGAGCAGTTCGAGGATCGGCATGTTGCCCGCGTGGCCATTGAAGATGACGATGTGACGCAGCCCGTGGCGCAGCAGGCAGTCCACCGTATCTTCCACCACAGCGGCCAGCGTCTCGGGCCTGACAGTGATGGTGCCGGGATAATGCCGGAAGTATTCAGAATACCCGAACGGCATCGTGGGGACGACCAGGTCCCCGGTCGCCTCGCCCGTGCGTCCCGCGACCTCGTGAATCGCCATATAGTCGCCCATCGGCACGTGCGGGCCGTGCTCCTCAATCGACCCCAGCGGGATGATCGCCGCGCCGCCGCGCGCGACCGCCTCCTGCACTTCGGTCCATGTCATCTCGCCAATGCGCATCGCTTCCCTCCTCTTTCGCCGGCATCCTTCACGCGGCCCCGATGCCCACGTCCCCACGTGGATCGGATCCCGCGTCGAGCCCTTGTGGACCGTATCCAACGGCCTGGTTGCATCCCATATAGGGGGTGAGCACGACCTCATATCCGCGCCGCGCCAGCGTGTCTGCGACCCGCCCGCCGAACGCCGGTTCCGCGTAGATCCTCCGTCCCTGCTCGCTGTGGACGCGCGGCGCCGACACGGCCTCCTGAAGCGCCATGCCGAAGACGGCGGCGTTCAGGATCGTCTGGAAGACCGCGCTGATCAGCCGGGGGCCGCCCGACGAGCCGATGGCCATCCACGGCCGGCCGCCCTTGAACAGGATGCTCGGGCACCCGCCGCCCATACGCTTGCCCGGCGCGATGGAGTCATGGTAGCCGCGCAGGACGTTGAACTGTCCGAGGAAGTTATTGTAGAGGAAGCCCAACGATGGCGTCACGACGCCGGCGCCCGTGATCGACCCGATCGAGTGCGTGATGCTGACGACGTTGCCATATCGATCGGCGGCAGAGAGATGCGTGGTGTGGCCGTCGGCCGGCATGACGGGCGCGGATGTCCATTCCGTCGCGCGTTCGGGCTTCATCGCGCTCAACCGTTCCTTCGAGGTCAGCCACTCGACCGGAACGGTGACGAACAGCGGGTCGCCGAGATAGGGGATGCACTCGGTGAAGGCGGTGCGCGTGGCCCAGGCGATGGTCTCGATGTAGTCGGGACTGTTCCACTCCATCGACTCGAGCGGAAGCGCTTCGACCAGGTTCAGCATCGCCAACAGGATCAGACCGTGGCTGGGCGGCGGCGCGGAGTAGATCGTGACGTCGCGGAACGTGCCGGAGATAGGCGCGCCGGTGCGCACGGTGTAGGTGGCGAGATTGTCCGCGGTCACGAATGCATCGTGCGCTGACAGGTCGGCGGCCATCTCGCGGCCCACGGCGCCGGCATAGAACTCATCGGGGCCCTGCGATGCGACGCGTTCGAGGGTGCGGCCGTACTCGGGCTGGCGCATCAGGGCCCCCAGGGGAACCGGCGATCCTCCCGGCAAGTAGTGCTTGCCTGCGAGGGTATCGGCGGCCAGTTTTCGATAGATATCCGGATAGCCGGGACGCGATGGGCCTTCAAGGGTGTAGTACTTTTCTAGATACGGATAGATGGCGAATCCTTCGCTCGCCAGTTCCACGGCCGGCGACACCAGCCGGTTCCACTCGAGCCGACCGCCGCCTTCCTTCAATACACTCTCCATGCCGCGCACGAATCCCGGGGTCATGATCGACTGGTAGCCAAACTGGTTCCGCTCGTCGCGAATCAAGTAGCGGCCGGCACGCTCGCTGCGGCCGATGAAGTCCGCCTCGAACGCGTCGGTGCTGGCCAGCGAGCCGATCTCGACCGAGGCGTTCAGCGACAGCGGTTCGGTCCAGCCCGCGCGCAGGATCAGGATGTGCGCCATGCCGCCGATCCCGGTCCCCAGGGGGTTCGTGACCGCCTGGGCGAACGCCGCGGCCACGGCCGCGTCAATAGCCGTGCCACCGTCGCGAAAGACGCGCGCGCCCACATCGGCGGCGGGGGGCTCAGGACACGTCATGACCTTCGCGAACATCTCCTGCCTCCCGGTTAGAGCTTCAGCCGTGGGTCGAGCAGATCTCGAACCTGGTCCCCGACCAGGTTAATGCACAACAGGGTCGCCGCCAGCACGAGGCCCGGCAGGGTCGGCACCCACCAGTGGGTCCGGACGTAGCCCCGCGCGTCGCCGAGCATGCTGCCCCACTCGGGCGTCGGTGGCTGCGCGCCCAGTCCGAGAAAGCTCAGCGACGACCCAATGAGAATCGATGCGCCGAATCCCAGTGTCATCAAGACGAGCACGGTATAGCGGACGTTCGGCAGGATGTGCGCCCGCATGATCCACGGGTCCGGCGCGCCCATCGCCCGGGCCGCCTCGATGTACTGGTTGCTCTTCACCACCAGCGTGGCGCCCCGCACGATGCGGCTGAACGCCGGCGCCTGGCCGAAGCCCACCGCCACCATGGCCGTCGCCAGCCCCGGCCCGAGCAGCGCGACGACGATGAGCGCCAGGAGGATCCCAGGAAAAGCCATCAAGATGTCGACCCCTCGCCCCAAGAGGCTGTCCAGCCGCCCGCCGTAGTAGGCGCTCACCGTGCCCGCGACGGTGCTCAGCCCGACGCTGATGGTCGTCGCGATCATCGCGAACCCCAGTGTCGTCCGGGCGCCGTAGATCACCCGGCTGAAGATGTCCCGGCCGTACTGGTCGGTCCCGAATGGAAAATTGACGCTCGGAGGCGTCAGGATGCGATCCGGCACCACTTCGATGGGATCGTGGCGGGCCAGCGTTCGTGGAACGATGGCGAGGAGGACGATGATCGCCAGGAACCCGAACGTCGCGATGCCCCAGGGGCCGAGCACGCGGCGGAACCGGCGCAGCAGCGGTCGGAACCGCCACGGTGCTACTGTCACATGTTGCGGCCCGCTGATTTCGCGTGGGGGGCCGAGGCCTGCCCGCATCATGCGTATCGCAGCCGCGGATCGAGCCGCAGGTAGACAAGATCGGTCAGCAGGTTCGTGGCTGTGTAAATCACGGCGGTCACCAGCACGGCGCCCTGCACGACCGGAAAGTCCTTCTCCAGAATGCCGATGACGATGAGGCGACCCAGGCCGTCCCGCCCGAACACCGTCTCCACGACGACGGCGCCGCTGAGCAGCGTGCCGAACTGCACCGTCGCCAGGGTCACCGCCGGGATCAGCGCGTTCCGCAGCGCGTGCCTGACAACCACGAGCGTCTCCCGCAGCCCTTTGGCCCGCGCCACTGTCACGTACTCCTGCTGCAGGACCTCCAGCATCCCGCTGCGCACCAGGCGGGCCAGCGCCCCGGCCGCGTACCAGCCAAGCGCCAGCGCCGGGAGCACGAGCGTGCGAAATCCTCCCTGCCCGCTGGTGGGGAACCACCCGAGGCGAACGGAGAAGATGGAAATGAGGAGCAGGCCCGTCCAGAACGTCGGCATCGAGAACCCCAGGACCGCAAACGCGCTCAGTTGCGCGTCGAGCCAGCGCCCGCGTTGGGTGGCCGCAATGACGCCGGCCGGCACGCCCATCGCGATCCCGAAGGCCATCGCGGTGACGGCGAGGGTCATGGTCAGCGGGACGACTCGCCCGATATCCTGGGCCACGGGGCGGTTCGACCGCAGTGAGCGGCCGAGATCACCCCGCAGCATCCGCGCCGCGCGGCTGGTCAGTTGCACAATCAGCGGGCGGTCCAGGCCGAGGTTCCGCCGGATGGCGTCGAGCTGCTCCGCCCCGACTGGAGCGTCGCCCATCATCAGGATCACCGGATCGCCGGGGGCCAGGTGGATCATGACCGCGACGAGCACGGCGACGCCCGCAACGACGAGCACGCCGTGCGCCAGGCGGACGAGGGCGAACGACCCCATCGACTACTGCCCCAGCGACACCTCATGGACCCACGGAAAGAATCCCGTGACGTCGAAGCGCAGCCCCTGTACGCGCGCGCTGGCAAGCGAGACGTTGTCGCGGTTGTGTACGGGCAGCATGTACGCGCGCTCGAGCGCCAGGCGAATCGCCCTCGCGTAGAGTTGCTTGCGCTTGCCGGGGTCGACCTCGGTCGCCGCCTGATCGAAGACCTGATCAAGCTCGGCGTCCTTGATGAAGGAGAAGTTGAACCCCCGGCCCACGTTCCGCGAGTGCAGGAAGGCGGACAAGACATCCGGGTCGGTGCGGGCCGCGGGCAGCGGGCTCATGTGCGACTCGGCCTTGCGTTGCGCCTCATTGACCGCGAGCGCGTTCAAGACGCCGATCTTCAAGTTGATGCCGATCCGACGCAGGTGGCTCTGCATGATCTCCGGCGGGCCGTGCTCCCAGGAGTTCAGGACCATCTCCAGGCGCTGCCCGCCCTTCTGCCGAACGCCATCAGGGCCGACTCTCCAGCCCGCTTCCTCCAGCAGAACCCGGGCGCGGTCCGGATCATAATCGTAGATCTCGGTGTTCTTATCGTAGCCCCACGTGGTGTGGCTCAGCAGCGTGTACGCGGGGCGGAAGGCGCCGAACGGCTGGAACGCCTGATAGGACGCCCTGGCGATGATTTCGCGGTCGATGCCATAGTTCAATGCGCGGCGGACCGCCAGTTCGTTCGTCGGCGGCTTGGTCGTGTTGATGGCGAAGGTGAAGGGAACGCCGGGCGAGAGGCCTACGACGGCCTGGTAGCGGGTATCCTTGACGAGCCGCGCGAAGTCCTGAGCCGCGACCGCCGTCGCCACCTGCACCTCGCCGGCCTCCAGCGCCGCCACACGGGTCGACGGCTCGGTGACAATCCGGAAGATCGCGCGGTCGACGTACGACTTGCCCTTATTCCTAAAGATGGGCGGCGCCCAAGTGTAGTCGGGGTTGCGCTCGAGGACGATCCGGTTGTTCGGAATCCACTCCACGAAGCGCATCGACCCTGTCCCGACCGGCTGCCGGCCGAAGTCCTGGTGGCCGGACTTCTTCACCGCTTCCGGCGAGACCATGCGGTAAAACAGGCTCATCGCGTCAAGGAACGGCGCCCACGCGGCCCGCAGCCGGATCCGCACGGTGAAGGGATCCACTACGTCGGTGCCTTCGTAGAAGCCGACCGCGCAGCCGCCGCACCGTGTCGCCAGCGCCGGGTCGTGCGTCCGGTCCATGTTGAACTTCACGCTCTCGGCGTTGAACGGGGTCCCGTCGTGGAACTTCACGTCTCGCCGGAGTTTGAACGTGTACGCCTTCCCGTCAGGCGAATCTTCCCACGACATCGCCAGCCAGGGCTTGAATGTGTTGTCCGCGGGATCGCGGACGATGAGCGGCTCGAAGAGCTGAAAGAACACGATCTGCGATGTCCGCAATCCTGAAAGGTTCGGGTCGAGACGATCGGGGTCACCCTCGATCACGTACACGAGCGTGCCGCCCGGGCGCGGGGCGGGCGCTGGGAGCGCCATCTGCGACGCGGCCAGCACCAGGGTAACCACGGCGACGACAACGGTGACGATCGTTCGATTCATCTACTTCCCTCCTTCTCTTATCGTTCTACTGCGACTGCGCCGGCGCCGCCCCGGGGATCGGGCCCCGGGTGGAACCGGCCGGATTCGTCAACAAGGATGGCCTGCACCCTGGACATGTAGGTGCTGTGCTCGACCCGATAGCCGCGGCTGCGGAGCGCTTCGACGACATCCTCGGGAAGGGACGGCTCGACGAAGATCAGCGCCGGCTCCTCCGAGTGGAAGCGCGGCGCGCTTACCGCTTCCGCCATCGTCATCCCGCGGTCGAGCACGTTCAGGATCGACTGGTGGATCGCTGTGATCAGCCGGCTGCCGCCCGGCGCGCCGATGACGATGCGCGGCCGGGAACCCTCGAACACGATCGCGGCGCACCCACCTCCGCCGCGCTTGCCCTGCGCGATCGAGTCCGGGGTGCCTGGCAGCGGGGAGAAGTGGCCGAGGAAGTTATTGAACAGGATGCCCAGGCCGGGTGTCACCACGCCGGAGCCCGCGAGCGACCCGATCGAGTGCGTGAACGCGATCAACGTGCCGTCGCTATCGACCACGCTGACGTGCGTGGTCCCCGGGTCACGGACCATCGGGCGGACGCCTTCGGGCCGGCGCGCGCGCAACTCGCGCGCCAGACGCCGCGCATGCTCGCGATCCAGAGCCCGGGCCAGAACGCCGACCGTCATCGTGTACGGCGGATCGAGCTTGAGCGAAGCGTGCTCGATGAACGTCGCGGTCATCACCCGGGCCATCAGGTCGATGAACTCGGTCCCGTTGTGCGCCAACGCGGCCAGGTTCATCGCCTCAACCACCTGCAGCATCTCAATCAACTGCCCGCCGCTGCCGGGCGGCGGGACCGAGACGACGCGATGCCCGCGATAGATGCCTTCCAGCGGGTCGTACTCCAACGGTTCGTACGCGCGCAGGTCTTGGGCCGTAAAAAGACCGCCGTGCGCCGCGAAGTCCTCAGCCATGCGCTGACCGGTCTCGCCATCGTAGAACTCGGCCGGGCCGCCCTCCGCGATCCGGCGCAGCGTGCGCGCGAGGTCGGCCTGCACCAGGTGGTCGCCGAGCCGGTACGGCTGGCCGCCGCGGCGTAGGTAGATTTGCGTGCAGTGC